>JAGAVP010000042.1 GCA_017941835.1 Candidatus Saccharimonadota bacterium | reverse complement strand
CGCCACGCATGGCTCAGATCTTAATATCTATGCTGCGCCAAGCTCAGCCGCAAACGATATCCTGCCAAACCTCGAAAAAACAGCCCCTCTAATTTGCGCCAGCAAAGGTTTTCTCAGCCTAAAACCCTTTGAGGATTTTGAAAATATTAGCGCCCTTGGCGGTGCTGGCTTTGCTAAAGACATTGAATCAGCCACAAACCCGGAGAGCCCAGAAGTAATCTTCACCACCAGCTCCGAAACCGCCGAACACGTCTTTTCAACTGAAAACGTCCATCTAGAATACACTAAAGATACACTCGGCATCATACTGTGCGGCGCACTTAAAAATGTTTATGCCATTGGCGCCGGCCTCTACGGCGAAAGCGACTCCAGTGCCGCGTCAATGCCCTACCTCGAATCCGCCATCTCCGAAATGCAGCAATTTCTAAAAGCCAATCACGCCGACCCAGAGACTCTTCGTCTTTCTTGCGGCGCCACCGATTTAGTCTTATCCTGTACCGAGGGAAGCCGCAACTTCCGCTTCGGCAAAGCACTCAAAGCACAAGCACTTTCAAAAATACCACAAGCAGAAACCATCGAAGGCCTCCATGTCATCAATTCCATCAAAGATACTCCCGATTTCATCATCCCAGAATCGACTGAAATCTTTAAAGACATTATAAAAATCATCGAGGAGGCCCATGTCACTAAATAAAGCCCAAAAAGAAGCCGTTGAATATCTCGACGGACCACTGCTTGTCCTTGCTGGCCCTGGTACAGGCAAGACTCATCTACTTTCGTCAAAAGTTGAATATATCTTAAAAAATACCGACGCTACCCCTGAGTCAATTCTATGTCTTACCTATACTGATTCAGGCGCTCAAAACATGCGTGACCGTCTTTATTCTATGATTGGGCCAGCCGCTGGTAAAGTCCATATTCACACCTACCATGCTTTTGGTTCAACCATCCTTGCCGAATACAAAAATTACGCCACCGAATTTTCGCGCAATCTCGACTCTGCCATTGACGACGTCACTGCTTACAAAATCATCAAATCCATCCAGGACGGCCTTGACACTTTTGATATTTTAAAATCCGCTAACGTTTCCGACATTATCCAAACTATTTCAGACGCCAAAAACGCTAGGCTATCAAGCGCCGATCTTGAAAAAATCGCAAAAGACAATTTGGAAACTACCGCTAGACTGAATCCAAAACTTAATGAACATTTGAAGAATCTTGTTCCGCGCATGAAATTTGACCTCGCCATTGACACAGTCTATGGCCCAATTCTAGAAACTTTAGCTAAAGAGTCTGATAAAAAACCTATTGCCGAAAACATTGAAAAAGAAGCAAACTCCTTGCTTTATGAACTAAACCAACTCATCGAAACCGAAAGACAAAAAGAAAAGCCATCCGTATCCCCACTCACCGCCTGGAAAAGAAAACGTTTTGAACTCGACGAAAACGGAAACTACCGCCTATCTAATCGCATCGCCAACAAAAAACTCCTTAGCCTCTCGCACATTATGCGAGAATACGAAAAATATCTGGAGAGTTCCGGCCTCTATGACTACGCTGATATGATTGAACAAGCCATCAACATTATCAAAACCGACAGTGGCTTCAAGCTAACACTAGAAGAGCGTTTTCAGTATATTTTGCTTGATGAGTTTCAAGATACTAACACCGCCCAGGCCGAGCTAATTTTTCATCTCACCGATTACGAAAAACCGAATATCATGGCCGTCGGTGATGATGATCAAGCCATCTACGCTTTTCAGGGCGCCAACGTATCTAACATCATCGATTTTCAACAACATTATGATGCTAAAGTAATTACTTTACTCGAGAACTATCGTAGTGGCTCTGAAATCCTCGAAACTTCCTATCGCATCCATGAACAAATCACTGAATCTTTCGCTAAGGTTCGCGGTATCATTAAAAAACTTACGCCAAACGTGAAAGAAAACGCCACTATCTCCCGCCACGAATTTCTTGAGTCTTCCGCCGAATATCATTTTGTCGCCGAAAAAATTCACGAATTAATAAAATCTGGTGTCCCTCAAAAACAAATCGCTATCATCACGCCAAAACACAAATATGTCATGCCGCTTTTGCCATATTTAAAGTCTTACCCGGAAATCAATATCGCCTACGAAAAGCGCGACAACTTATTTGAAGATGCAAAAATTCATCAAATCCTGACCCTCTCACGTTTCGTCTATGAGCTTAGCGAGGGCAGAAATCCATCTGCACTACTTCTTGAGATTCTCTCCTTCCCATTCTTCGAACTCGACCCACTTACTGTCGTCTCTACCATCACCAAAGTTCAGAAAAAACCCGCACTTGATTACTTACAAGAAAGTGAAGATGAAAAGTTAAAATCTATCGGCGCTTTTCTAGCCAAGCTCACGACTCTTGCACCATCTACACCGCTTGAACTTTTTCTCGACTACATGATTGGTACTGCCGAATATAGCGCAGGCAAAAAATCTCCATTTCTTGATTATTATTCCAAGGCCTCTGATACTTATTCCACCTTTGAACTTTACGAAAACCTTTCGGTCCTTCGTGAAGCTATTATCAAACACTCCACTACAAAATCCCAAGCCAAGCTAAAAGACCTCATTGAATTCGCTGATGATTACGAAACTGCCGGCGCCGCACTCATGAATACCAGTCCCTACCAAGATTCTGCCGATTCAGTACAAATCCTTACCGCACACAAGTCTAAAGGCCTAGAGTTTGAGTATGTTTTCCTAATTGCCGTTGACGACCGCTCATGGGGTAACGCCAAAGGGAATAACGACCTGCTCGCTTTGCCTACGAACGTTGTCTCTATTCGTCATACCGGTAAAACTGAAGATGAGTGCTTACGTCTTTTCTTTGTAGCTTTAACTCGCGCAAAATTACACCTCTATCTCACAAACTCCCGTAAAGATTTCTCCGGCAAGACTCCAGCTCGTCTCGAATATCTAGCCGAATACGAGAAAGACGACGATATTATCTCGCCATATCTCCCAATTGAGTCTAGAAAAGTCGAAAAGCACTATCAAAATCTGCCAGAAGACCAGCTAAAAAGCGATCTCAAAACCTCTTGGATTGCAAATTATAGTCGCCCAGATGGTAACCTTCGCGAAATACTATTAAAGCGTCTCGAAAATTATCAGCTCACTGCCACCGATTTGACCTCTTTCATCGACGTTTCCTATGGTGGACCACAAAGTTTCTACAAAAACCGCATTCTCCGCGCTCCAGACGAATCTTACTCTCAGTCGCTTACTTTTGGCAATCTCGTTCACGCCACTTTTGAAAAAGTCACCAACGATAAATTATCCGATGAAGAAGCTCTGGCTTTTTATGAATCTGAACTAGAAAAAGCCGCCGTACCAGAAGAAGATATTGAAGAACTCCGCGAGCGTGGTCTCGTCTCCCTCAAAGCCTCCCTTAAAAAATTTGGCAATCTTCTTCGTGCCGAAGATGCTCGCGCCGAAGTCAACCTTTTTCATGATCACCTCAGCCTCGCTGGCATTCCATTAACTGGTAAAATCGACCATATCAATATTGACAAAGAGCATAAGACCATTGAAGTCTACGACTTCAAGACCTCTGGCTTCAAAGATAACAAGTGGGGCTCTCATCCAACACTTTTCAAATATAGTCTCCAGCTTGGATTTTATAAATTACTTTTGAATCTTTCCCCAGAGTTTAAAAATTACAAAGTCGAAAAAGCCCATATTCTCTTTGTAGTACCAGACGACGAAGCAGAAGTTCATGACAAGATTTACGAGTATAACGAGAAAGACGAACAACTTCTAAAAGACCTCATTTCTGCCGTCTATGGCCATATCAAATCGCTTGATTTTATCTCCGATAAACGCCTTTTCATCGAACCAGACAGCAAAAAAGGCCTGAAAGATATCAAAGAATTCATCGAGCTTGTGCTTGACACTGCACCGAAAACCTAGTAAAATACAGCTATTCCATACGAAAGGGGGTGTGTATGAATGGCATTAGTATGGACAGACGGAAGTGGCGTCGGACACAGTGTTAGTGGAAATGATCGTGCGGCCTACGCAAATGCTGCTGCTCAAATTCAGCAGCAAATTGATCGTGGCATTATGCCAGACCGAGCTGGTCGCAAAATCCTAGAAGACGCTAAATACATCGGCGTCACCAATTCACGCTAGCGCACCATCTGAGACAACGTTTAACATCCTCCTACCTACCGACTCCGGATTTCAAACCTTTGTCTCAGACTGCACCTTAGGGGCGGAAATATTCCGCCCCATTTTTAATTCCAAAAAATATGTTATAATATAGTAATGAATATTTGGCAAACGCTACCGCACGGCTTTACAGTCTTAGCGCCCATGGAGGGCGTTACGGACATAGTTTTTCGTAGCGTTATTGAAAAAGCCGGCGCGCCAGACCTCTTTTTTACCGAATTCACCAACGTTTCTAGTTTCGCCTCCGAAAAAGGTCGCCATGACGCCCTGGAACGCCTAGAGCTAAAGGCGGAAAAAAGCACGCCCGGCACCTCAAAATCCGACCGCGCTCAAAAGGCCACCCCTGTTATTGCGCAAATTTGGGGCAAAAATCCGGCCCATTTTGCCGAAATTTCCTCCGCGCTCGAAACTATGGGTTTTGCTGGTCTAGATATTAATATGGGCTGTCCAGACCGCCACGTCAATAAAGCTGGCGGTGGCGCCGCTATGATCAAAACTCCAGAACTTGCTATCGAATGTATCAAGGCAGCCAAATCCGCTACTAATCTGCCAGTCTCCGTCAAGACTCGCCTTGGCTTCACCTATATTGATGAATATAAAACCTGGCTACCCCTGCTTTTAGAGCAAAATCTCGCCGCCCTCACTGTCCATCTTCGCACCAGAAAGGAAATGAGCAAAGTCTCCGCCCATTATGAGCTTATCCCCGAAATCATCAAGCTCCGCGATAAAATCTCTCCAGAAACTAAACTCATTATTAACGGCGACATCAAAGACCTTCGCAGCGCACGCGAGCTCTCCGAAAAATATCCTGGCATTGACGGCTTCATGATTGGTCGTGGCGTTTTTGGAAATCCTTTTTGTTTCAATCCAGATTATCTAGACAAAACTCCTACGCCAGAAGAACTCCGCGAATTACTTATCTTCCATCTAAATCTTTTTGATAAACGTGCGGAAGAATTAGAAAAACGTGGCTCACGTTATCCATACGAGCCGCTCAAACACTTTTTCAAAATCTATATCAACAATTTTCCAGGCGCTTCCGAGCTCCGCGCTAAACTCATGGAATGCAAAAACACTACTGAAGTCCGCGCTGTACTAGCCGAAAATCCACAAAAAGCTACACGATAAATACCGCCGTATAGTAGCACACAAAAGCCGTAAATAATATCACCCCCTCCGCCCGCGAAATTCTATGCTTAGTAAT
>JAGAVP010000041.1 GCA_017941835.1 Candidatus Saccharimonadota bacterium | reverse complement strand
GAATCTTTCGAGAGCCCTTGCAAAAGATGGTGCGCAAATTGATTTCGTTGTTCCATATACTGCGCCGCATGAAAATATTGATTTTATGCATGTGCTTTCAGCCTGCAAAGTTGACCCGTTGTTTCGATATGGTGCTGGCGCTTATGATAGCAAGTATGTAGATAAATCTTTAATTCCGGAAGGTGAACGTAGGGTTTCGATTCGGGAGGTTCAGTATGATTATTGCGAGTTTGTAAACAAATATCTGATGGAGTATAAGCCAGACGTGGTGCATGCGCATGATTGGCTAACTTTTGAAGCGGGTATTCTTGCAAAAAAGAATTATGGTATTCCGCTAGTCGCTCATGTTCATGCTACGGAATATGATCGGTCTGGTATGAACACGGGAAACCGGCTAATTCATGAAATTGAGCGGGAAGGTCTGCTTTATGCGGATAAAATCATTGCAGTATCTCAGGCAACGAAAGATATTATCGTGAAAAAATATCAGATTCCGGCAGATAAGATTGACGTAGTTTATAATTCCCTTGATGAAGATTTTGTAAATTCGGCCTATCACTATGACAGCGATGATTATAAATACCTCGAAAAAATGAAAAGTCTGGGCTACACAATTGTATCGACAGTCGGAAGATTTACGATTCAAAAAGGCCTTGTCAATATGATGAGAGCAGCGGCTAGAGCGCTTTCTAAAAATAAGAAGTTGATTTTTGTTTTTGCTGGTGACGGCGAAGAGCGTGATGAGCTTTTGGCTTTGTCGGCAAAATATCGTATTTCGCAGAATGTGGTTTTTACAGGCTTTGTGAGAGGCAAGCAGCTGCGCGATATTTACCAAGTGAGTGATATTTTTGTGATGAGCTCAATTTCTGAGCCTTTTGGCCTGACGGCGCTAGAGGCTGCGCATCATGGTGACATCCTGATTTTAACTAAGCAATCAGGTGTTGCGGAGGTGATTCGTAGTGCGATGCGTTATGATTTCTGGGATATAGAAAAATTAGCAGACGAGATACTAGCAATTGCTAGCAGTAAGGCACTTAGCAAGACGCTAAAAGATGGGATTGAAAAAGAATATCGCAAAATATCCTGGAATGATGTTGCGAAGAAAATCGAGAAGGTTTATAATAGTGTAGATAAGCATAAGGAGTAATAGGGTGCGCGCTATTTGTCTATATCTACATATACACCAGCCGTGGAGGTATCGTCGATATAGTATTTTTGATGTTGCACATAATCATAACTACTGGTACGAGAATGACTATTACGACAAACAAAATAATGAACGCATTTTCCGAAAAGTGACGGAAAAATCCTACGTACCGATGCTGAATTTACTGGAAAAATGCGTTAAACGTTATCCTGGATTTAAAGTTTCTCTTTCTATTACTGGCACATGGCTAGAGCAAGCTCAGGAGTGGGCGCCAAATTTGATTGACCAAATTAGAAGATTGGTTTCTACTGGTCAGGTTGAAATCGTCGGTGAAACATATTATCATTCCCTGGCGTTTTTCTATAATCGTGATGAGTTTGTTGAGCAAGTGAGAATGCATAGCGATTTAATCGCAAGACTTTTTGGCGTGAGACCTCGGGTTTTTAGGAATACGGAACTTTCCTATAATGACCAGCTGGGTAAGTGGTGTGATGAGATTGGCTATAAAGCTGTGCTTGCTGAAGGCTGGGACAAAGTATTAGGCTGGAAGAGCCCGAATCATGTCTACAAAGTCGCTGGTGGAAGTAGAACGAAGCTGCTGTTAAAGAACTATCGTTTGTCTGATGATATTGCATTTAGGTTTTCTAATCGAGAGTGGAAGGAATGGCCTTTAACTGTTGATAAATATCAACAGTGGCTGAACGATGATTGTTTGAGGGGTAATTTAATTAATCTCTTCATGGATTTTGAGACTTTTGGTGAGCATCAATGGGCGGATAGTGGTATTTTCAAGTTCATGGAAGACTTGGTGTATCGTTGGCTCAAGGAGTACGATAACAAGTTCGTAACAGTATCAGAGGCGGCGGACTTGGAGGAGCCAGCTGATGAGATTTCGATGCCGGAAACTGTGACCTGGGCTGATACGGAGAGAGATTTGACGGCATGGCTTGGTAACGATATGCAACGAGAAGGTCAGGAAGCTCTTTATGATATGTACGAAGATGTGCGAAAAATCGGTGGTGATTTATTAAGCGACTGGCGGAGAATGACGACGTCTGACCATGCTTATTATATGTGTACGAAATACTGGAATGACGGCGATGTGCACGCTTACTTCTCTGCTTATGACTCACCATACGACGCATTCATGTATTACATGAATGTTTTGCGAGACTTTGAATATCGCTTAAAAAAATAACCCCTTGAAGGGGTTATTTTTTTGTAATTTAGCGTTTCTTTTCTTTGACTTCGTTACGGCCAAGGTTTTTCTTGGTCTCAGTAAAGACGACGTGTTTTCTTAGAACTGGGTCGTATTTCTTAAGAGAAAGTTTATCAGGAGTATTCATAGTGTTCTTCTTGGTGTAATACTGACGAATACCCGACTCTTCAGAGACGAGGCCAACGAGTTTGCGCTTAGTATTATTCTTTTTTGCCATATTGATTGATATTTTAGCACAGATTACAGTAATTGTAAAGAGAATTTATGCCTCAAGGAACTCTTTGCGAAAGTCATCAAAGCGATCTTCTTTGATAGCCTCACGCATTTTCTCGCAGAGATGAATCAGGAAGCGAATATTGTGGATTGAGAGAAGTGTGGCACCAAATGTTTCGTCGCATTTCATCAGGTGATGAATGTAAGCTTTGGTATAGTTTTTGCAGGCATAACAGTCGCAGTTCTGCTCTAGTGGCGTAAAATCTTCCGCAAAGCGAGCATTTTTGAGATTGATGCGGTTTTCTTTTGGCTCGCCTTTATCCGTATAACGAAGACCGGAAATAAGTGCATTACCATGACGCGCAAGACGAGTAGGAGAAACGCAGTCAAAGATGTCGACGCCGCGAGCTACACCTTCAACTAGATCAACTGGCTCGCCGACACCCATTAAATAACGTAATTTATCTTCTGGGAGATATGGAACGGAATATTCGATGGCTTTATACATATCGTCTTTACATTCGTCATCATTGGCAACGCCGCCGATAGAATAACCATCAAAATCCATGGCAACGGTTTTTTCGGCGGAAAAACGACGCAAATCTTCATAGGGACCGCCCTGAACAATGCCAAAGAGGCTTTGAGTTTTGTTTTTGTGAGCTTTTTTACCGCGCTCGGCCCAGCGCAAGGTACGTTCGATACTGTTTTTGAGATAGCGATAGTCGGCGGTAGCGGGAGGACATTCGTCGAAACTCATGGCAATATCGGAATCTAGTAGATTTTGAATTTCGATAGATTTTTCAGGGGTAAGAAAGAGCTTGGCGCCGTTTAATTCGCTTTTGAAATGGACTCCTTCCTCTGTAATGTCCTTCTTCTTATTACGTGCGAGCGAGAACACTTGATAGCCACCAGAATCGGTCAGAATTGGACCGTGCCAATTCATGAATTGGTGCAGTCCGCCAGCTTTTGCGACGATTTCTGCCGAAGGTCTTTGCCAAAGATGATAAGTATTGGCGAGAATGATGCCTGGCTTAGTAGCTTTAACCTGTTCGGGGCTTAATGTTTTGACGGTGGCTTGGGTGCCAACTGGCATAAACATAGGCGTTTCATATTCTTGTGGAGTTCCATCAGGATTTTTAGCGACATTGCCGTTTTCGTCAAGAAAAATCGCTTTGCCATAGCGTGCGCCGGTTTTTTTGTCTCTGTGAATAAGCTTATATTTTACTTTCATGACATCCTTTCTACTGTTTTATTCAATAAACATAGCATCACCAAATGAGAAAAAGCGGTATTTTTCTTTTACGGCATGTTCGTAGGCTTTTTCCATCAAGCTTTTGCTCGAAAAAGCAGAAACAAGCATGAGCAAGGTAGATTTTGGGAGGTGGAAATTAGTAATAAGAGCGTCAACGACTCTAAAATTATAGCCAGGATAGATGAAAATATCGGTTTCTCCTTGATCGGCTGTGATTTTGCCAAATTTTCCAGCGACAGTTTCGAGAGTACGGACAGTAGTAGTACCAACAGCGACAATACGGCCACCTTTTTTTCTAGTTTCGTTAATTTCTTTGGCGGCTTTTTCGGTAATCTCATACGATTCGGTATGCATTTTGTGTTTTGTTACATCTTCGACTTGGACAGGGCGAAAAGTGCCAAGACCGACATGAAGAGTAATTTTAATGATTTTGATGCCTTTTTGTTCGATTTTTTGCAATAATTCAGGTGTGAAATGAAGTCCGGCAGTGGGAGCAGCAGCAGAGCCAAGGTTTTTGGCGTAAATAGTCTGATAACGACTTTGATCGGCTAACTTTTCGTGAATATAAGGTGGAAGTGGCATAGTACCGATTTTTTCAAGAATTTCAAGAAAAATGCCAGAATAGTCAAACTTAACATGGGTTATTCCCTCTTCTAGAGTATCTAGGACAGTTGCAGTAAGCATAGCGCTATGTTCTGGCTCTTTTTGATTTTCGGCTCCAAAATAGGCTTTTGTGCCGGTTTTGAGGCGTTTTTGAGGACGCGCTAAGCATTCCCAGATATCGTTTCCGAGGTCTTTTAAGAGCAATAATTCAACGAATCCGTGCGTCTTTTCTTTTATGCCATAGATACGGGCTGGGAGAACTTTGGTTTCGTTTAGCACTAGCGCGTCGCCTGGGTTAAGATAGTCAATAATATCGTGAAAATGGCAATCTTTTAAACTTTGATTCTTGCGATTTACGACTAATAAACGTGAGCTGGCACGGTCTTTTAAGGGGGTCTGGGCGATTAGCTCTTCTGGCAAATCGTAATCAAAATCAGATGTTTTCATTGGTATAACTATAACATAAAAGTAATAATTTGAAAAGTTAACTTGCAAAGAATTCTAACGTTTTAACCTT
>JAGAVP010000040.1 GCA_017941835.1 Candidatus Saccharimonadota bacterium | reverse complement strand
TCCTTCATGACGAGAATGAGGTCGGCGTTTTTAATAGTGGAAAGACGGTGTGCAATAATAAATGAAGTCCGACCCCGCATGAGCTTATCCATAGCTTTTTGAACTAGTTCTTCAGTACGAGTGTCAACGTTTGAGGTCGCTTCATCAAGAATGAGAAAAGGCGCATCTTCTACCATGCCGCGAGCAATAGTGAGGAGCTGACGTTGTCCAGCAGAAACCGAATCGTTATCGGTAATTTCTGAATTTAGACCTTTTGGAAGCGTCTTAACAAAATGTGTCAGGCCAATCGTGTCGCAGACTTCCTGGACGCGCTGATTAGTAATGTGCGAGCGGTTATAAACAATGTTTTCCTTAATAGTGCCGGAGAAAAGCCAGGTATCTTGCAAGACCATTGTGAAGAGTTCGTGGACATTTTCTCGAGTAAGTTGGCTGAGTGGAACATCATCAATTTTAATGCTACCCGAATTGATGTCGTAGAATTTCATAAGCAAGTTGACCATCGTAGTTTTACCAGCGCCAGTCGGGCCGACGATGGCGATTTTTTGACCAGGCTTTACACTGGCGGAAAAATCTTTAATGATGATGCGATCTTTATCGTAGCCAAATCTAACGTGGTCGAATTCGATTTTACCTTTAACTTTATTCTTATCAAGATGCATTGTGATAGAGTCCTGACTTGGCATTTCTTTTTCATCCAAAAATTCAAAAACACGTTCTGAAGCGGCAGCGGAAGATTGAAGATAGTTGAGCGCCTGTGCGATTTGGGAGAGTGGCGAAGTGAACATGCGCACATAAATGATAAACGCAACGATTGAGCCAAAAGTAATCGCATTGTTCGTGACGAGAATTGCACCTACGACACAAACTGCGACATAGCCGAGATTACCAATAAAATTCATCATCGGCGGCATCAAGCCGGACAAAAATTGGGATTTGCGGTTCGCATCATAGACTTTTTTATTGAGCTTATCAAATTCACGGTCGGATTCCTTTTTGCCATTGTAAGCTTTGACAACATTAAGACCGGAATAGATTTCTTCGATATGTGAGTTGAGGTTACCGAGCTCACGCTGGCGAGCGGTAAAGTATTTTTGTGAACGAGTCAAAACAAAGAAAACAAAGACAAAGCCGATTAGACCTGAAACAATCGAAGTGACTGCCATGATGCCATTTGTGACAAACATCATAATAACTACACCGGCAAGAAGGGTGATTGCGGAAACTAAAGTCGCCAATGACTCGTTTAAGCTCTGAGCCATGGTATCGACGTCGTTGGTAACGCGGGAGAGTGTATCTCCGGTCTGATTTCTGTCGAAAAAGCGTAGCGGTAAGCGATTGATTTTTTCCGAGATGCGATTCCTAAGCAGACGTGCAAAATTATTGGAAACATCCGTCATGAGGAAGCCTTCAATAATTTCAAAAATGAGACTGACAATAAAGAGTACGCCAACGATAATGGCGATTCCCCAGACCGCTTCCGTGTCCATCGGCCGGGTAAGTCCAGCGGCGATTTCGTCGGTTAAATCAGAAAGCTTGTTTGGCGTGATAATAGCAATAATTGAACCAATCGTAGCAAATAACGTAGCAACAGTGGTCGGAACGTAAAACGGCTTTAGCTCCTTAATCATGCGCTTTATAGCTCTTGGAAAATTCTTGGCTTTTTCGGCTTCACCGCGATTTCTTGGACCAGGCATACTATTTCCCTCCCTTATTTAATTCTTCTGGCGACAACTGCGACTCAGCAATCTGGCGATAAACAGAACATTTCTTAAGTAGCTCAGTGTGTGTACCTTTGCCGACACACTTGCCATTGTCAAGCACGAGGATTTGATCAGCATTCATGATTGTACCGATGCGTTGCGCAACGATAAGTGAAGTCGCGCCTTTAGTGTGCTGCTTTAGAGCTTTTCTTAAAGTCGCATCAGTTTTGTAATCGAGTGCAGAAAAGGAATCATCAAAGATGTAGATTTCTGGATTGCGCGCGATGGCACGAGCGATGGCAAGGCGTTGTTTCTGCCCGCCAGAAATGTTGGTACCACCCTGTGCAATATGCGCGAGATAGGTTTTGTCGAGTTTGCTGACAAAGTCAGCTCCCTGCGCAACTTTGATAGCTTCGACGACCGCATCGGCAGTAGTTTCGCCCTGACCGTTATCGCCAAAACTAACGTTACTGGAAACGGTACCAGCAAACATCACGGCTTTCTGTGGAACGTAGCCAAGTTTATTATAGAGCGATTCAAAAGTATAATCCTTGACATTGACGCCATCGACCAAGACTTCGCCGGACGTAACATCATAGAATCTTGGCACAAGATTAATTAAAGTGGATTTCCCGGAACCCGTAGAGCCAATAAAAGCAACTGTTTGGCCCTTTTTGGCTTTGAAAGAAATGTTTTCAAGTAAGTATTCTTCAGCATCGGGATATTTGAAGCTAACATTCTTAAACTCAACAGTACCAATCTCTGGAGTCTTTGTAATGTTTTTTGTGCCCTCTTTAATGCTGAGCTTAGTGTCTAGAACTTCATTAATGCGGACCGCGGAGACCTGCGCGCGCGGAATCATCATGAAGATTAACGCGAGCATGAGGAAGGACATGATCACTTGCATGGCGTATGACGAGAATACGACCATGTTAGAAAAAATATCTAACTTGCTGGGCTGGTCGGCACCCTCAATTAGATACATACCAATAATATATATTACGACCGTAATGGAATGCATGAAGAAAAAGATGGTCGGACTAAGAACGGAAAGAGCACGTTGGTTAAAGATTTGAGTATCAGTGAGTTCGTCGTTGGCTTTCTTAAATTTATTCTCTTCATATTTTTCTGCATTGAAGGCGCGTACGACACGGATACCAGTAAGATTCTCACGCGTGACCGCGTTGAGGCGGTCGGTTAATTTCTGGATGATTTTGAAGCGCGGAATGACAAGCACCATGGTAAATACAACGATGGATAGCAAAAGCACAACCGTAATGGCAGTTGCAGTACTCCATTGCCAGGACTTATCAAGAATTTTAGTGATAGCCCAAACTGCAGTAATCGGGGCTTTGATCAACATTTGCATGCCCATGGCGAGAAACATTTGAACCTGGGTGATGTCATTCGTAGTGCGGGTGATTAACGAGGCGACGGAGAATTTTTTGATTTCAGCCATGCCAAGACTCTCAACTTTGTCAAAAAGTGTTTTTCGGACGTTGCGCGAGAAACTAGCAGAAATGTTCGCGGTTAGGTAGCCAACTAGGAAAGAGCCAGCAAGACTACCAAAAGCACAAGCCATCATAAAAGCGCCGTTTTTGATAATTTCAGAGATTTCGCTACCCTCGGTTTGAACGAGGCGAGTGATTTCAGACATGTAATCAGGCAGTTTCAGATCGAGCCAAACCTGAAAACAAATACCCGCGACAACAATCAAAAACAACAAAATATCGCGTTTCTTCAGATTCTTTAAGAGTTTAAACATATTATTATATTATACAACAAGTTCCAGCCATTTGTCCAATTTGAAGTCTGGGCCGAAGACGGAGGCGGCGGCTAGAATTGGTGATGGCAAATCCTCAATTTCGCGGTTTAATTTTTTGCTCAAATATTGCATGAAAGAGTTGGCGGCGAAGGTGATTTGTTGTTGCTTATTCTTGTCAATAAATTCTAGTGGGTCACCATGAGAATTGTTTTTGCGATATTTCACTTCTGTGAAATAAATATGGTCTTTGGTCGCGGAAACAATGTCGATTTCGTAGAATTTAGTTTTGTGGTTGCGAGCGAGAATAGTGTGGCCGCGGGAGCGTAGGTAGTCTGCCACGATAGTCTCAGCATATAGGCCAGCGAGCCTTGCATTTGCTCCGCGAGATCTTGCGAGGACATGCAAAGTTTCTTTCCGAGAAACGCCACGCGCTACCCCTGTCGTCACAGGGGTATCGCTCGCTCTGACGCTCCTCGTGGCGTCGCTTATGTTCTCGGAAAGAACTTTGCACGCCTCCCTCACCGGTCTGAATGTTTTGCGGTGTTCGGGGCAGGGGCCAAGTTCCTGTAAAGCCTTTTTGTGGGCGGCAGTACCGTAGCCAACATGTTTTTCAAAAGCATAACCAGGATATTTTTTTGCAATGTCTTTCATATAATTATCACGAGCGACTTTGGCGATAATCGATGCGGCGGAGACCTCTTTAATTTTTGCATCGGCTTTTGGCAGAACCGAAACGAGGTTTTCAAGATCGGTGTCTTTGAGAAAGTTTGAGGTGCCGTCAATAATGATTTCAGAAAACGCTTCGCGTGGAATGTTTTCGACGGCGCGACGAGTGGCAAGTTTTAAGGCCTCGGCTAAGCCGATTTCATCTAGTTCTTTTGCAGAAACCCAGCCAAGGCCCGTCGCTTTGGCTTTTTCTTCAATGATTGGTGCGAGTTTTTCACGTTTTTTGGCGGTGAGTTTTTTGGAGTCATTTAGCTCATCCTGCCAGATTTCTGCTTCAATATCGTTTCCCTTTCCGTCAAAACGAGGGCTCAGAACACAGGCACCAATAACAAGAGGCCCCGCCCAAGGACCTCTGCCAACTTCGTCAATCCCGAGGATGCTATTCATGAGATGATTATAGCATGAAAAAGAGCGCTACATAGCGCCCTTAATCTTAACCCAATCGTAATGCTCTGGATCGACATCAAATGTGGCATATTTGTGGTTCAAATATGTCGAAACACAGATGTCTCCTCCCACTAAACGCCATCCTTCAAACCACACGACAAGCCCATACTCCTGTATCTCAGAAAGGGCCGCTTCGCAGAGAGCGGTCTTCTTAGCGGGACTGCTTATGTACTCCTGCTTCAAAATGCCTACGCTGAATAAAATCGGCGCATCGCATTTATAGCTATAGCCCGCTTCTTCTAGAAATGCTATCCAGTTTTTAGCGTCAAATCTTTTCTTTGATTTGCGTTTTGGCCATTTGCCAGTCGCCTCAAAAATCTTGAAAGCAACATATGATGAAGCGTATTTTACCACAAAGCCCGATTGGTCAGATATTAACGAGTAGTCGTTTTTGTCATCACTTTCAGACCAATTGGCAAATTCAGGATCGCTGTATGGATACGGGTACGTGTCAACGGCATTTCCCTTTTCGTGCTCTTTATACTTTGCTTTATACTCGCTAGATCTTAGATACTTGTTCACTTGGTTTTGATATTTCTTTCTAAAATATCTCCTTATAAACTTGTTCTTGCTCCAACGAGTACAGGAAAGTTGCGCCCATCTGTTTACCGTCTTGATTTTTACCATATTATCACCTCTTTCTATGGACGAGACTATAAAAGAACTATCACTCAATGTGATAGTTCTATTTTACCATACTTTTTATCTTTTGTCAATGCGTGGGTCTGTGTTGGTGCGCTTATGCTTCTTTAGCTTCTGCTTTTGGTTCTTCGGCTGGCTTTTCTTCAGCTTTAGCTTCCTCGGTTTTAGCTTCCTCTGCAGGAGCTTCTACTGGCTCGGCAGTTTCAGCGGATTCAGCGATTTCATCTTCGCCTGGGATTTCAATAGTATTAGCTGCGGCGCGATCGAAATCTTTGCTAGTAAGGCGAGCGGATTTACCAGAACGATCACGAAGGTAGCTCAAATTATTGCGGCGAACCTTAGCGCGTTTGGTGATTTCAATTTTTTCGACAAGTGGGCTGTGGAGCAAGAAAGACTTCTCAACACCAACGCCAGATGCGATTTTGCGAACGGTGATACGAGCAGTGTGAGATTCTTTGCGATCTGCACGGATAACTACGCCTTCAAAAACCTGGAGACGAGATTTATCACCTTCTTTGATTCTCTGGGTGACTTTAACGGTATCACCAGAACGGACATCGACAACAGCTTTCTTTTTCTGTTCGTCACCGATTTTCTTTAGAATAGAAAAACTCATATTTTAACCTTTATATTAACACTTCTTAACATTATACTAAATTTGTGGAAAATTGCAAGGGGGAAAAGGTGTAATTCTCGGACTTTACTTTTAAGACTAGACTTTCTTTGTATTAAGTGGTATAATGTAATAGTTTTAACAACTCAGGTGATTTTGGTCCGGTAGCTCAGCTGGTTAGAGCACGAGCCTCTTAAGCTTGGTGTCGTGGGTTCGAGTCCCACCCGGATCACCACGAATCATAGACCAATCATAAACTAGCCCTTTCGGGCTATTTTTACTTCCCTAGTTTTCCAATCTTTTCTTTAATATAGTCCCTCAGCCCATCATCCGTGCAGAAAACATAGCAACCTTTCATTCCACGGGTCATAAGAACCTTATAAGTATTCTTGATTATTTTATCTAGAATTTTTTTCGCATTTTCTGGATCCTGTTGCATTAAGCTCTTCCAGCCTTTTACAGTCTGGTCGGTTTTAGCTCTTTTTGTAATATCGGTTACGATTTTTCCATCACGATAAGTCAAATCGTCTCCGATGATTACACCAACATAATCAAATTCTAGGCCTTGGCACGTATGGACACACCCGGCTTCGTCGATAGAGTTTTTATTAATAGCCCAGGTCTGTGAAGATTCTCCTAGATTCCAGCTCATTCCAAATTGATATTTTGGAATTGTAATATCAAAAAAATTTACGTCATTTTTTCCTTCTTTGATCCAATCCCAACAGTAGCCAGCAACGATTCTGGATTTATTATTTTTATTGTTCTTTTCTACTATAGCATTCCTCAGCTCGTTCGGATCATCAAAGACCTTAAAATCATATTCAAAATCCATATCATCGTAATTTGCCGTCTCTTTTATTTCTAGCAGGTTGTCTAGCCAAGCCAAATAACCGTCAGAGCCATTACACCTAAACTGGCTACTTAGTTCTATCCTCTCGTAGTTTGCGCCAAATTCTTTTGCGTATTTTTCAATAGTGCTAATCGTACCAACGTCCTTAATCGTCACTTTTTGATCTTCATCGATTAAGAAGATCGCGCATTTTGAAGCATTAATAATTTCTTTGATCTGATTTTCGCCGAGATTATTCATGAAACCGGATTTTTCTGTAAGTCTATGGGCTTCGTCGACTACGAGTGTATCGATTGAATTAGCTTCCGTTTCGTAAAAATTGCCGGAATTTTGGAAACAAGAGTCAATAAAATCTTTCTTAAAATCTCCTTGTAATTTTTTCTTAAATACCGCTCTAGGAGTACCATTCCTAGTTACATAAAAACATACTATATTGATTTTCGTGAGCTCAACTAAGAGATTAATCGCCAGAACGGATTTGCCAGTGCCCGGGCCACCTTCAATAACGAGAACGCTTTTCTTCCCAAAAGCAACAGATTCCTTCGCGCGACGCATCGCAGTTTCGAACGCTACTTTTTGATCGTCAATCATGAAAAATTCTTCGTTCCCCTCTAGCATCGAACCTAGGCAATCCTGAAGGCTCTTTGATGGACGAAATCTACCGCGCTCAATCTCATAAATCGTTTTACCATTATCACCTTTCTTAATATGCTTCTCAATAAACTTGCGGAGCTTCGGAAAGTCTTCTGCGCCAAAAACTGGCGCTGCTTCGATGTAGTTCTTATATTGCTCGTCGAGCAGTGGATCATTTTCTTTGAAATGATAGTTGTGCAGGAACGCACACGGAAGCAGTTCCATTTTGTCGTTTTGCGTTGCTTCATTGTAATTATTAATATAAACAGCATAGCTCATCGCCTGATAGGACGGATGTGCTACCCTGCGATTGCCGCCACCGACAAAAGTTTCAACCACTATTCCATCTTCACTCTTAACAGACGAGCAGTCGCTCCATTGTTTAAGCTCGATGATCAAAACGGCCTTTTTCTCATTCTCGTTAAAACCGGTCAAGACAAAATCTATCCTTTTTGATGTGGTCGGAATATTATACTCGATCGCTACGCCGCAATTGTCCGGGATGTTATTAGAATCTAGCACGTTTCTCATGTACTGCATTGAGTTTTGCCATGATTTCATCTGACCCTCGTTAGTCCGGCCAAAATGTTTCTGATACTGCTCATAGATTTTATTACAAATTAAATTATCGCGAACATCGTTCATGAAATCAGTTTTTACGCCCTCGTATACGATCATATCTTTTCCTTACAGTTTATTATATTTTGTGCTCACGCCTTTTGATTTTTCGACTGGGTATTTCTCTTCGTTTGATTTTATTTTTGTCATAATAATTTCTTTTGGGTCTACCCCGAGTTTATCCGCCAACAAAAAACAATAATTAAAAACGTCTGCAAGCTCGTTACAAACGTTTTCTTTATTGTATTGGCTATCCCATTGAAAACATTCCAAAAGCTCACCGGCCTCAATCGAGATTGACTTCGCCAGATTTTCTGGGCTATGAAATTTATCCCAATCCCTTTCTTTGGTGAATTTTAGAATTGTTTTTTGTATCTCCTTCATGTTTTTTATTATAGCTCTTTTTATACCAGTTTTCGAATTTTGCCCACTCCGTTTTTTTATATATTACATCGGAATATAAAAGTGCTTGGTGGCTTTGTAGATATTTCTGAATAGCTTTTTCTTTTTTCTCACCCAAAAGCTTGTTGTGTTTTTCGTAATCCTGTAAGATGCTCATGTCTTTAGAGAAAGAGTAGCGTAGTGGTGGCCTCTAGATAAGCTGTGCCCTGTATCATAATTTCTGCTTATATTATACCATACATATTTTTGGCCGTAGCCAATGATATAATGTAAATATGGACTGGACGAATGATTCCATCGTCGAATGGTACGATATTGCTAGAAAAGAGCACGTATCGCAGAAAGGAATGAATTATGGCATTAACCCTAATTATTCTATTATTTTGATGTCCAGAAGAGATAACGCTCCGTATAATGATTGCATTTATCCGGATGGGGTTACGATAGAGTATGAAGGTCACGATGTTCCAAAAGATTACTACAAGGAGCATAATCAAGAGGCCTATACCTCATCTGGTAGTTTGACGGAAAATGGTAAGTTCATTGAAGCAGTTGATCATTTTAAGAAAACTGGAGTTCCTGAAAAGGTAAAAGTATACGAAAAGATTATCCCAAATCGCTGGTCGCTCAAGGGTATGTTTGATTTGGTTGATTATAAAATTGTTAACGATGGCAAAAGGAACGTCTTTCGTTTTATTTTGAAACTTGATGAATCGGATCCTGAAAATGCCGGGGATGCTGCTGATATTCGTGAACTGCCGCATACAAGGCTTATTCCTAGCAGTGTGAAGCAGGAAGTATATATTCGCGACGGCGGTAAGTGCGTTCTGTGTGGTTCGACTGAAAATCTACACTTTGATCATGATCTGCCATTTTCTAAAGGCGGTACCAGCTTGTCGGCCGATAACATCCGCATTTTGTGCCAGAAGTGTAATCTTAAGAAGTCTAACAAGATTGAATAGCTTTAGAATTCTCGCCACTCCGTAGCTTCATTGCTCGGTTTCGTAATGGCGATTTGTCTGAATTGACATTCGCCTGGATCCAGGACGAATTCGCCGGACTTATATCTTTGCTCGGTTGTTTCGTAAGCTTCTTCGGCACTGTCGGCTTCGACTTCAAAGTCTCTTGCTACAGTTTCTTCTATCGTGATCGTATATTTCATGATCGGATCTTATGATCGTTCATCAATTTTTGCAAGGTATTTTTTGTCAAGACTATTTTTTGTTATTATGGTTATGTTTTTCCACAATTACACCCCTGTTTGCCATAATCTTTTTGACAAGACTATTGACTTATTATATAATATCGTGATATAATAAAGGTACTGACATACCAAGCGTATGATTAGCTATAGAGACGCCCCCTGGGCGTTTTCTAATTGTCTGAATTTTTACCTTCTTCTAACCACTTATATAACCGCTTTCTTTCATATTGTTCCGTGATAGCATAAGCAGTTATTAACATCTGGCCTTGATAAAAACCTTTTGTTATGCGGCGTAGTACCACAAGAAAATCATGACTTTCTAACCATAGATAAGTATTGTCTGTTAGGCCGTATTTTTCGCTTGACTGTGTTTTCTTTATTACGACAATAGATGGATCGTCTGAATGCTCGATTATTGCTCGGACCCATGGTAGTTTCGTTGCTCGGTCATAGTCGATAATTCTTTGTCCACCATTTTTTCTGGTAACCAAATGAGTGAAGCCGTGTGGATACTCTCCAGGGGCATTACGATCAATTGCTTCTTGGTATACTACTCTTTCACCAGAGAAATACAATTGCGTTTCGATAAAGTCGCGCCTGAATACTTCGAATAATTTACCGTAATCATCCTCTAGGTTTCCGGACAGCAACGAGAGTTCATTAGGAAGCCAGTCCATTTTTGAAAGTCACTTTCGGCTGCCATATTAGTATATTAATCTTTTCGCTTGCGCTAGGAGAATCGCATGTTGGGCAAACCCCAGATTTTTCTTCTAAGATGCGGACTAGCTCTTTTTTCGCTTCCGATTTTTGTTCGCTCTGATCGCTATTAGCGTATGCAAATAAGCCGTTTAAGAAATCCGCCACCTGCAATAATGCCACTTCGTCTGATCGTAATGGCTGCGCATCGAAATCATCGCCAGCTAATCGTCCAGTCTTCTTTAGATAGTCCACAGTGCCGTTTGCTTTATGGCTAGACCAAGTATCCTTATAGTCGAAAAATAGTCTATATTTTGCTAAACGATGGCACGCAATATTTCTGATTACAAGGTACTGCATCCTATAGTAAAAATCGTCTTCGGTCAAACCAAAGCGTTCATAATCTATTAATTGTTTATCTATTATTATTCCTCGATAGTTCACGCCCGGCTCATTTAAAAATGTTTCCAGCACCTCTTTGTAGTAATCTAGCTTTGCAGGGCTAACTTTTGTCCACTTTAGTTCTTGGCTCGTAGGAATGCCATGTTTAATTTTGATCATTTTTATTTTGTTATTAAAAGAAGCACATATTTCTTTAGTACCCCAGATTCCACCCAAGACCATAGGCCCTATGTTTGTTTTAAGGTGCCTTGTTTCGTCTAAATAGGCTCTAATTTCTGGTTTCTCCATTCTTTTATTATACCATGAAACGCGCTCTTTCTCGCTTGGGCCGACCAGCTTTTTGGGTGTATATCTCGCAACAATTCACCGTTTCGTGTCAAGAAAAAATCTCACCCCTATTTTCCGCACAATAACTTTCAAAGCCCGATTGTGTCCAAGTGGATGCTATCTATTGACTAAATGATAGAATGTTTTATTAGAATCGTTGCCGTAGTGGTTAATATCTT
>JAGAVP010000039.1 GCA_017941835.1 Candidatus Saccharimonadota bacterium | reverse complement strand
TTTATCATTACGAGTAATTAAGGCATTCGAGCTTGCGTCTGCAATCGTCCGCTTGTTCGTTCCATCAAAGTCCATCACGATTAGTTTTCCATCTACAATCTCTCCAATCATATAACCATCAACCAGAAACGGCGCTTCCGTATCTAGCTCAAATCGGTGTAGCTTTCTTGCCTCCGCATCAAATACAGCAATTTGCTTACCATCTCGCGCGATGATAAGCTCATTATTTCCACGTATTTCTAGCAGGCTTGGCGTGAAACTAATTATCTCCTCTAAAACCTTTTCCATATCGTTAATCCCTCGCTCGCCATTCGGAAAATCACCACGATAAATCGTAATTTTATCGTTCTCAGTAATCGTCAAATACTTATCGCCAATATAATCAGAGATAACTACATTCACTAGTGAGTTTGCCTCAAATTCCTTCGCGATAGTAGTATTGGTCCCAGAAATGAAACCAAGCTGTTGTTTTGTATCGAGATAGACGATATTCTCACCGGCAAAATCATACTTTTTCACCGTTGATGCTAGTACCTGCGAGACCGTCTTTCCACCCATTTCGATAGTCCTGAGATTTCCATTTTCAAGAGCAATTAATTTATCCCCACTATCCGTCATGAAACGAATTTCCGTAAAATTCATGGCAAACTCTTTGGAGAGATTAACACTTTCCTTCACGTTCTTAGCGTTGACGAGCAACCACTCTGTTTCATTTTTACGCTCCGCCCGCACTAATAGTTTATCGCTATTCTCATTCCAGGTTACAGTTTTTACATCTAGCCCAGTCAACAGCTCGGTCAAGTCTATTTCCGTACTAACAGCATCATCGCCTCGAAGATCAAGATAATTCCACTTACTGTTGTTTTTCTGTATCAACATAGCAAAATCACGGTTCGGAGTTGGCGCAAAGAATAATAATTCGCCGTCAAATTCTCGCATCACTTCCGGTGTCCGATTCTGATAGAATAAACGCATATATTCTAGCTTCAATAAGCGGCCAGACTCACTAGTAATCGTCTTCTCCCAGCTATCATAGCCGTCTTTCGTCAGTTTGATTGTATGATCACCCGCCGTAAGCATTCGGCTAGCCGTGGTCCGAGGTATAATCGTATCGCCATCAATCGTAATGCTAGCGCCCGACGGAAAACTCCGAAGCTGCACTAACCCAGATTGCCCTAGTTCACCGTTCTTATCCAAATTGTAGCCCATTGCCACGAAAGTCAAAATTATTGCCGTTACGATTATTACTATTACCATAATTGTTTCGGTAATTAAGAGTCGCACAGTTTCCATGTGCTTTTTGTGCTCACGATCCATACATATATTATACAATATAAAATTTTTTTAAAAAAGTTATTGCTTTTTTATTACGTCTAAGGTTATAATAAGAATAACCTATTTTTGTGGAGTGTAATAAATGACTAAAATCAAAATTGATGATGGAAAAGAAGCTAAGGAGAAAAATGCTCCTGCTAAAAAAACTGTCAAGAAAATTATCGTGACAGAAGCTCCATCTATCCATTCGTCCGTCCAGAAATCCACTACTCTCTCTCGCCGCTACGTCAAGAAACCTGCTATCGCCAAAAAAGCCGAAGTTGCAGAAAAACCTGCTATCGCCAAAAAAGCCGAAGTTGCACCTAAAAAGCCAGTGAATACTAAGAAAATTGCCCTTGCTAGGAAGGCTGAAGCTCTCAGGGCTAAAAAAGCCGCCGAAGCTAAAAAAGCTGCCGCCGCCAAAGCCGCCCGTCTCGCCAGAATTGAGGCCGCCAGAGCTGCTAAACGCGCCGCTAAACTTGCCAAAAAAGATCGCGCCATCAAGTCCGCCTCCACTGTCATTGCTAAAATGAACAGGGAAGAGACTACTGCCGCTAAGAAATCTACCCCTAAAATGGAAAAACAGTTCAAAAAGAAGAGCAAGGCTGGCCGTATCTTCCTTGCATTACTCTGCTCCGCCGGTACGGTTGCTGCATTAGTCGCTTTTGTTCATTTTAGTATTCCAGATCTATCCGTGCGCGTTGCCGCCATTCAGACCGGCATTGACGCCGCCTATCCTACCTTCGTTCCACGTGGCTACAGCCTTTCTGATGTTACCTCCGATAGAGAAGGCGTTGTAATAATGACCTTCAAAAATGCCGAAAACGCTTCCTTTACTCTTTCCGAGGAAAAATCTACCTGGGATAGCACTGCTCTTCTCAACAACTACGTCAAGAAAACTTACCCAAGCGATTTTACTACATTGCGTGAACAAGGCATCACTATCTACGTTCGCGGCGAAAAGGCTAGCTGGGTGAATGGTGGTCTACTTTACAAGATTGACGCTTCTGGCAAATACCTCACAAAAGAGCAAATCCGAAATATTGCTACATCTCTGTAAAAGTGTTATAATTCTCGCATGAATATCACTCGTTTTGCGCCTAGCCCAACTGGCTACATCCATCTTGGCAACGTGCGCAGTGCAATCTATCCTTACCTTATCGCCAAACAAGATGGCGGCAAATTTATTTTACGCATTGAAGATACCGACCAAGCCCGCTACGTTGCTGGCGCCACGGATTTAATTACTGAAACTCTGATTTGGCTCGGCCTTGACTGGGACGAGGGAATTATCAAAGGCGGAGAACATGGTCCATACTACCAAAGCGAGCGTCGCGATATTTACCACGAATACGCTAGAAAACTGATTGCTGCCGGCCGCGCCTATGCTGACCCTACCCCATCGGAAGTCATCGATAAGTATAGAAAAGCTGACAACGCCGCTAAAATTCCTTATCTTTACCGCAATCATCGCCCAAATATGGATACAGTCTGGGAGCCTGGTATTCCGCTCCGCTTCAAGTCGGAGCCAAAAGCTGTCTCGTGGCACGATGAAGTCATGGGCGACCTTTCTACCGGCCCCGAGGTCATGGATGACATTATTCTT
>JAGAVP010000038.1 GCA_017941835.1 Candidatus Saccharimonadota bacterium | reverse complement strand
GTTACACCATCATGTGTAATCGTAGGATTCCCATAACTTTTCTCAATTACCACATTCTGACCCTTTGGCCCATAAGTTACCTTCACCGCATCATAAAGTTGTTTTGCCCCAGAAAGCACTTTGTCTCTTGCGTCACTTGCATAAAAAATCTTTTTTGCCATATAATACTCCTTTCTACATCGTTGCTAGAATATCTTCTTCGGCTACAATTACATAATCCTTATCGTCCACCTTGATATTAGTCGTAGAAAATTCCTTATAAATAATCTTGTCGCCTTTTTTGATATTTTCAACCTTAGGACCAACCGCTTCCACCACGGCATATGCGGGCTCTTCTTTTGCCTCCCCAAGCAAAATCCCAGATTTAGTTTTTGTCAGGGCCTCTTGTTTTACGGCCACCACCTTATTATTTAATGGTTTTATTGCCATAATTATCTCCTTTTTCTCTATTGTAGCGCAAAAATTAGCACTGTCAACCCTAGAGTGCTAATTCTTACTTTTATCTCTGTTATTTACAAGTTGCGTTCCGCAAATCCTTCACGTACCCCGTCGCCTTCAGATAATGCTCCAGTGAATCATATTTTCCCCCATTATATTTTCCCGTCGCTATATCCGTTGCCGCCGCCACACCTACATAACGATAATGCCAAGTTTCATAATACCCGGTTGTTCCATTTTCATCTACGTTAATCGGCTCCGCCATCGAACCGCCAGCCCATTCAATTGGATACCTATCAATGAAACCATATTTATATGAATTATTTTTAAGCCATTGCCATTCCTTATGCGCTTCCAAATAGTCAGTGTCAAGCGTTGTTCCATACGCCGCGTCAATCAAATCACAAGTGTATCCCGAATGATGTTCACTCGTTCCTGTCGCCGCACAAAGCCTCCCACAGCTCGTCCCATACATTCTAAAGCACGACACTGTTTTCATTTCGTGCCCCGGATTTTCCGCCTGATATGCTTTAATCATCTCATTAAGATATACCCCCGCCTCTGCATCAAGTAACGGCACCCCATTATAACTATTTAATTCATTTATTCCATATGTTTCCGTCAAGTTAATCAATTGATTTTTACGTGTATAAATAAAATTCATATCCACTGTAAAATTTGCATTAATCAACATTAGTTTAGAAAGACCAAGTGTACAATTACCTGTTTCCTGTGACACACCCGAAGCGTTCTCCGCCACCTCTGGTATAGAAACTTCTTCAATCTCAGGTTTTGCCAAAGGAGCCTCCTCGCTCACTTCGACCTGAACACTTTCGCTATTTTTAAGTTTAATATATTTAACCAACATTACTACAAAAGCTACGCTAGATACCACCTGCACTACTAGTAGCGTAGTTACTAAGATCTCCACCAAAACCTTTTTCATATCTTTATCATAGCATATCTCTCTTTGTTGTATAATAGACTCATGAGTGTTAAAGATAAAATCCCCGCATATAATTCTTTAGTTCTTCCATATCATTACCTTCAGGCCTATCATGCCAGCAATAAATATCACCACCCAGCCAGGAATCTTCATGTCATTGGCGTCACTGGCACTAACGGCAAGACTACAACCTGTTTCATGATTTGGAAAATGTTAAATAAAGCCGGCATCAAAACTGGCCTCATGGCTACCGTCGCCTGGGGTGCTCCTGGCATTAAAAACGGTGATAAAGACGGTCTCATCAAACAAGTCAAACACATGACCACCGTCTACCCAAAGACCCTCAACCATCGCATTGAAGAAATCGCCGAAACCGGCGCCACCCATCTTGTCCTCGAAGTTACATCCCATGCTCTTGCCCAAGACCGCATTATGGGCATTCCAATCGAAATGGCAGTCATGACTAATGTCACTCACGAGCATCTCGACTATCACAAAACCTTCGAGAATTATGTCGCCGCCAAATGCAAACTCTTCAAACGTGCAAAATTTGGCATCATCAATGCTGACGACCCATCAAAAAATGCCTTTATTTCCGCCATCAACTCTTCAAGATCAGCCCGAAACTCAACGCCAAAATATACCTCTTATGGTATAAAAAATGGCAAAATTCGCGCAAAAAACCTTAAACTGTCCTCTTCGGGTGTAAATTATTCATGTAATGATATAAAACCTCTAAAAATTACCACTCAGATTCCGGGTGAGTTCAATGTCTATAATTCCCTCGCCGCCCTTGCCGTTGGTAAAAAAGTCGGACTATCGGATCAACAAATCGTCGACGGAATCTATTCCCTCTCCGAAGTCGAAGGCCGCATGAACCGTCTTGACTTTGGCCAAGATTTTGAGGTCATCGTTGATTTTGCTCACACCCCTGACGCTTTTGAAAAAGTTTTTTCATCTGTCCACCCACACAAATCCGGCCGCATTATTTCGCTCTTTGGTGGTGCCGGTCGTCGTGACGAATCTACTAGAGAGGAACGCGGAATAATCGCCGGCAAATATAGTGACATTTGCATCCTCACCGAAGATGATTCTCGCAACGAAAAACCCGAAAAAATTATGAGTATGTTTGAGGAAGGCTGTAAAAAAGCCGGATTAAAAGACGATCAAATCATCAAAATCGTCGACCGCAAAAAAGCCATTGAAAAAGCCATCGACCTCGCCAAGAAAGGCGACCTTGTCCTCATCCTCGGCAAAGGTCACGAAAAAACCATTCTTCGCGCCGACGGCGCCCACCCCTTCGAAGACCTTAAGGTTACTACCGCCGCCATTAAAGCTAGGCTTTAGTTAAAAATAATTATTCTTCGCTTAGCTTATAGCTAAGTCTCACCAGGTCATTCAGCTCTTCTTCCTTGAGCTGACCTGCGTTCACAATCTCAATTCCCCCACGTCCGAAATAGCGGCTCTCCATTACACTTTCATATTTCTCACGCAAAAGTTTCGAAAGTTTTGTATCACATCGCACTTCAATCGTATTTTTTCTCACCACCAAAAATGCTCTTGGCCCCTCGTCGACGTAATCCGGCGAGTCTACCTTATCTTCCAGTATCGCCGTCGCCACACGATAAACCGTCACTTCTTCAGTGTCCACCCCTTCCCCAACTTTTATGACTTCAGAAGAATAGTCAGAAATTCCACTTACTTTAGAAACGTCAAATACCATTTCATCTCCTCTATACTTCCTTCAATATCATCAAGCGCCCGATGCATCTCGCGCTTAATGAATTTTTTATGCAGTGCCCCCTCAAAATAAACTTTCCACGCCGAGACATCAAACATTCTATAATGCAGCCTCGAGGCCAATTTTGGCATTTCAATATCAATAAACCTTCTATCTTGATGAATTGAATTTCCTGCCAAAATTATTTTACCCTTACCTTTTGAATCACCCTCAATGCTCTGCTCAGCAAAATTATCGTCCAAAAACTTAATTAGCTGTTTTTCAATTTCAGAAACCGGAAGACCATTTTCATTCTGCGCAATTAAGCCGTCACGCGACTCACTATTTTTCTCCCAGAATTCGCCCACCATTCTTTCTTTCATTAGCTCCACTGGTACCTTTACGACGCCAGTATATTCTGCGACTTTGTTAAATTCCCAATCCGTCGCAATCGCCGCCACCTCGATAATTCTGTCACGGCCCGGCTCCAGCCCAGTCATTTCAAGATCTATCCAAAGAAGCCTTGCTTTTTTCATTTTTCCTCCTTCATCATTTCTTGCGCTTTTTTCCATGCCTCTTTCCATTCCTTAAACTGCAACTTTTCCTCCACATCCTGAATCTTCACCCAGAGGGCTTCCGAAATTTCACCCTCCTGCGCCCTTGGCTTCAAATCGCTAAGGGGCTTTCCAAAAAATAGTACCACCGTCTTATCAACGTTGGACTCCTCGATATGGTAAAAAAGTTCAATCCTTTTCTCAAGGTCTAATTCAACATCTATGCCAGTCTCTTCCTTAATTTCTCGTAGTGCCGTCTGTTCTTCACTTTCTGTCCCCTCTACATGTCCCTTTGGAAAAGCAAATACGCCATTATCTTGATGCACCATCAGAACGCGGCCATCTTTTAGGATGATACCCCCACAACACTTTTCTTTTTTCGCCTCCACTACATTTCCTCCGGGATTTCAATCCCCAAAATACCTAAGCCATGCTCCATTGTTTTGTAATAAGCATCAACTAGCGCCGCCCGTTCACTCTCATATTCTGAACCCGCCACTTTCACATTCTCATAAAAGCGCGAGAATTCCTGCGCCGTTTCATAAAGATAATTCGCAATTTTATGCGGCGCAAAATCAGAAAGCGCATCCTTTAGTATCTGCCCATACTGCGCCAACTTTGCAATCAACTTCTTTTCGTTTCCATCTAGTTCCCATTCAGAAAAATCCGCCTCTCCCGCTTTTATTCCCGCCAAAATCTTCTTTGCTCTGACCGCAGAGTATTGCAAATACACACCAGAATTTCCAGTCGTACTAACACTTTCCTTCGCATCAAACTCAATATTCCCCCCAATCTTGTATTTGAGAAACGCATATTTAATCGCCCCCATAGCGATTATAGAACGCCCTACTAAGGCTTCCACGTCATCTAGCACTTCTACCGCTTTAATAAAGTTCCCCTTCCGAGAAGACATCTTTTCATTCCCCGGCAATCTTACATTTCCGTGCGTAATGTGCTTTGTCCGCTCCACTAATTCTGGCGCATACAAAGACACAGATTTTAGTACTACCTTCATATAATCAATAATGTCATTCCCCGTAATCACAATAGACTTATCAAAATGATAATCGTCCCATTTTGTAAATAGAAGTCCCACGTCCTTCGCTTCATAAGTTGGAAGACCTTCTGCATTCACAAACACTCGCGTATGTAGACCATACTTTTCTCCAGGAAATACCACTGCCCCATTACTTTCCTCGTAGACGTTCCCGACCTGCGCCTTCACTTCCGAAAGTCCCCTCAGAGCCACCGTCGATTCTGGATAATATTTATCAAATTTCACCCCCACACGTTTATAAAAATCTTCAAAATATTGATAGCTGATTTCTCTACCCCTCCAATAAAGTTCGGCAAGCTCAGAATCGTGTAAATTATTTTCTGCAATTTCATAAATTTTTTTGTTCAGCTTTACAATTTCCGCCTTCGCCGCCTCATCATCCTCATAAAGCTGCGTCCCTTTGACGTACGCTTTCGCTATATCTTCAATCGTCAACGCGCTCTCAGCAGAGCGCTCTGCTGTGAGTGCGTAAAGTGTCTTGGCTACGTGTAACCCTACATCACCACCAAAATTGGCCCTAATTACTTTCCCACCCGCAAACTCGATGAGTCTCGAAATTGCATCCCCCACAATCGAAGTATAAAGATGCCCCACGTGTAGCACCTTAAACGGATTCGGATCAGAAAATTCACAGATTACCGTCTTTCCAGAATATTCATCACATGATATATTTTTCTCAAAATCAGCTTCCATTTCTGCTAATTTTGTCTTCCAATATTCATCTCGTGCTATAAAATTCAAAAAACCCGGCCCTGCCACCTCCACTGAAAATCCAAGCTCAGACGCCTCAACCTCCTTTGCAATTGTTTCCGCAATCTCTCGTGGAGACACCCCCTCACCTTTTGCCTTCAGCATTCCGCTAAGTCTCATAGCTACATTCGTCGCATAGTCTGCACCCTGCCCTTCCGGCGCCACCGTCACCTCCGGCAGAATCTCCACGTCAAAAAGTTTAGCAATTTCTGTTTTTAAGCACTCTCTAATTTCTTCCATTAGAGATATAATACCACAATTACCCCTATATATAAAGCACTACTACTTTAGACTTTTGATAAACTCTCTAAACAACGGGTGCACATCAAGCGGCCTCGATTTGAATTCCGGATGCGCTTGTGTCGCCACAAAAAACTTGTTTTTTGGCGCCTCTACAAATTCGACCAATTTCCCATCCGGCGAAGTACCAGACACCACTAGTCCACCGCGTTCAATTTCCAACAAATATTCCTGATTTACCTCGTAACGATGACGATGCCTTTCCACCACCTTAGTCTTACGATAAATTCTCGCCACCTTCGAGCCTTTATCCAGCACAGCCGGATAATCTCCTAACCTCATCGTTCCGCCAGTCGATTCCTTCCCCTCCTGACCCGGCATAATATAAATCACATTCTTAAAATCTCGCGGCTTCTTATAATCTTCACTTGCCAAAAATTCTTCACTTCCCGCATGTACCAGCCCTCCCCGTCTTGCTGCCGCCACACAGGCCATCTGTAAGCCTAAACACAGACCAAGATATGGCTTATCATTCTCTAATGCATAAGTCGCCGCCTTAATCTTTCCTTCCATTCCCCTCAGGCCAAATCCTCCAGGCACCACAATCCCATCGCAACTTTCTAAGAGTTCAAGAGCTTGGCTAGGAGCCTCCGAAGCAAGCTCCTCTGCATTGATCCACCTAAGGTCTAGGTCGACATCATTCCACGCCGCCGCCGCCTTCAACGCCTCCGTCACACAAATATACGTATCATCATTCCCCACATACTTTGCCACTAATCCCACCGTTACAGTTCTATCGTGCTTCGCATTCCGCTTTTTAGAAAACTCTTCCCATTTTGTCATATCCGGTTCAGAATCATCACCTATAAAATCATTCAAAATCTGCAACACACCACTTTTTAGTACATTAAACGGTACATCATACACCGAGTTAATATCCGGCAAATTCACCACCGCATCACTAGAAATCCCAGAAAAAGCCGCGATTTTCTCACAAATTGCCCTCGGACATGGCTTCTCCGTTCTTACACAAACAATATCTGGTATAATCCCAAAACCTCGCAAATCTTTCAAGGCATTTTGTGCCGGTTTTGTCTTAAGCTCCTTTGACGTATTAATGAATGGCACATACACAACGGAGAGATATAAACAATTTCTCCGGCCAACTTTATTCGCAAACAGTCGAATTGCCTCCACAAACGGCAGACCTTCATAATCGCCCACCGTTCCCCCAATTTCTACAATATGAATATCCGAGTTCGCCGAGGCGCGTTCAATTTTTTCACAAACCAGATTCGTAAAATGTGGCACTAGTTGCACCGTCTTACCATGAAATCCGCCACTTCGTTCTTTCTCGATCAACTCCTTGTAAATTCCGCCCGAGAGCGTAATCGAATATTTATTCGTCTCAAAATCTAGAAAACGCTCATAATGCCCCAAGTCAAGATCAGTCTCCACTCCATCATGCGTCACGTAGCATTCACCATGTTCCACCGGATTCAAAAGACCAGCATCCACGTTTAGATAAGGGTCGCACTTTTGCATCGTTACTTTATAGCCCTTAGCTTTAAGAATTGCACCCATGCTGGCTGCCGTGATTCCTTTACCGACGCCCGACAAAACCCCGCCAGTCACAAAAATGTATTTGCACTTTTTATTTTTCACCATGGGACACCTCCTTGCACCTGCCCACGCCTTATTTATTATTAAAAACTTAAGCTTATTGTATCACAGTTTATCTATAATATCTCAAACTTTCAATCGGATTTTTTCTCGCCGCCTTAATTGCTGGATACATTCCAAACAGAATACCAATCACTACCGACGTTCCCACCGACACTCCCAAAATCTGCCAGCTAATGAATGGCGCAAACGGCGTCACAATTGAAATTAGAAACGCAATTACATATCCCAGAATTAAGCCCAGCAACCCACCGCCGACCGAAAGAATCATCGCTTCGAACAAAAACTGCATCAAGATATTCATACTACTCGCCCCCACCGCTTTCCTAATTCCAATCTCTCTCGTCCTTTCCGCAACCGACACTAGCAAGATATTCATTACGCCAATTCCGCCCACTATCAGCGAGACCCCCGCTACCACCGTCAACATTGACGAAACTACCATGAACATACTTCCTGCCGGATGAGAAATTAAATCACCATACAAAATCTCGTAATTTTTGTCTCCGTTCTTTGCCGAATTCAAAAGATCACCAATTTCCTCACTGAGCTTCGACAAAGCACCTGTATTTTCCGCCCTCACATCAATTTGCTGCACCTGATAGTTTAAACCAATCCGCTTCAAATAATCCGCCCGCACGAACACTGAGTTATCAAAATCAACATTGTTAAAATTAATTGGATCTTCCGTCTCCTCAAGTAGTCCCACCACGATAAACTTTTCCTCTCCCATCGCAAAAGTCTTACCCACTGCTTCTGTACCCGTACCAAATAGCTCTAGCGATAAAGCCTTTCCAATCACCGCCGAATTCTCCACCTTATCCGACAAGAAAATTCCGTTACTCAACTTCAAATTCTGCACCCTAGCAAGTTCCGTACTTGTACCAATTACATTTGCCGTTGGGATAGTACGTTCTTCCGCTCTGAGCGTCGCTACTCCAGCTGCAATTGGCGCAACACCCGCAACAGAATCAAGTCCAGCAATCACTTCCGCATCCGTCAAAGTCAAATTCGAAGTCATATATCGATTCGAAGCCGTAAGCCCATCAATCACCGATTCCACCGCATCCACATGTTGCGCCGGCCGAATCACAATCAAGTCCGCCCCCATCGATTTTACTTGTGCCGAAATCACATTATTAATACTCCCCATCAGCGACATAATCAAAATGATACTTGCTACCCCCACCGCAATACCAAGACAAGTCAAAAAACTCCGCGTCCTATTCTTTCGAATTGACTCTCGCGCTAATCGATAATGTGTCCGGAGTAAGAGTGCCATTATTTTTTCTCCTCCTTCTCTTCGCCCTTCCCCGAAAGCGCTTCTTTTACTTCTTTTAATACATTCCTTTGTCTAAAATGTATCTTTACAGGTTGCGGCAAATCATCGTCTTCCACCGTCTTAATATCCGTATCAATCTGCCCATCCAACATATTAATCACCCGCGTCGCATACACTGTCAGAGCCGGATTATGTGTCACCATAATAATCGTATTTCCTTCCGAATGAATCTCCTTCAGCTCTTCCATCACAATTCGAGAAGACCTAGAATCCAAATTCCCTGTCGGCTCGTCCGCCAAAATAATCTCTGGGTTCGTCACCAAGCTCCGCGCAATCGCCACTCTCTGTTGCTGACCGCCAGAAAGTTGATACGGCATATAATATTCTTTCTCTTGCAAATGGAATTTTTCTAGTACTTTATCCGCCTGCAATTCCCGGTGCGTCTTTGTAAATCCGGCATAAGTCATCGGCAGCACCACATTATCAAGCACCGATAAGTGTGAAATCAAATTAAAATCCTGAAAAATCACCCCAATTTTCTTCGCTCTCACCTTCGCTTTCCGTTGCTCCGTCATTCTCCCCACTTCTTTTCCATTCAAAAAATATGCCCCAAGCGACGGTTTATCTAATAGTCCAATAATATTCAGCAAAGTCGTCTTACCGCAGCCCGAAGGCCCCATAATCATGATGAACTCCCCACGTTTCACCGTTAGATCAAAATCACGCAAAGCATAAGATTCGGTATCACCAAACCCGTAGCGCTTTGTAATCCCCTTCATGTCTATGATTACATCTTGCGGACTCATTAACTTTAGTCTAGTCGATTCACCTCTGATATGCAAGCATAAGCATGCCCCTTTTTTCAAAAAAATCCTAGCCCTAAAGCACAAGCATCTTGACTTTTTTCATTATGTGTGCTATAATAGATACATTATATGGCAAAAACAAAAACTTCCCGCACCGCTCTCACCGTCCTCGTCTTTCTTGCCAGCATTTCTATTGTTACTTTTGTAGTATTTTCCAGTTCACTCATTCATGAATCGTTTCAAAAAAGAAAAGCTCATTCATCCTTAGAAGTTTCCGAAATCAAAACCCCTCTCGATCGACTTTTTGCCCAGATTCTCGACGCTTATAATTACGTTAGTCTCGAGACGCTCGCAGATTCTTATATCGAAAACGGCATCGTCAAAGAATCAATTAACGCCGAAAATATCGCTGAACTATCCGAAAAATTGTCAAAACTTCCCGAATCTCACCAGGCGCTTGTTGTCGAGAAGATCAATCTCATCAAATCAAATTTTGACTCCATGGAACAGGCCAGAAATCTTGTCAATTCCCTTTTCACCTCTGCCGACCGCAACACTGTCCGCCCCGATGTTAACCGGGGCGATCTTAATGCTGTCCTAGCAGCCATCGAGACTCTGCCTCAAGAAAATCTCAAAAATTCCCTCACCGAAGAAGCAAGCCGCACTCTCCCAACCATCGAAGAAGCCGAACGTATCGCTCGAGAAAAAGCCGAGGCCGAACGTCGCGCCCGTGAGGAAGAGCAAAGAAAAATCGCCGCTTCTTGGCATCGCCTCAACCTTCCTCGCTATATCAATCAATTTGATGCCGGCTATTTGAACGGTTGCGAAGCCGCTTCTGTTCTCATGGCCGCCAGTTACAAGGGTCGCATGACTGGGCACAGTCTATCTAGCTTTGCCAACACCATACCAATCACCGACAACCCTAATACAGGATTCTACAAAAGTATGACCGAAGCTAGAAACGGCGGCGAAGCTCATTGGATTGCCCCTGCTCCACTCGCAAAATATGCTAACGCCCAAGGCGCCGGCAGCGTGAACGCTACTGGCTCCACTCTTGACCAACTCGACGCCGAAGTCGCAAATGGTAACCCTGTAATAATTTATCTGACTTACCGTTATGCCAATCCCCTTGCATATCATAATGGTGTGCCCGATAACCTCCACGTCGTCGTTCTCGCCGGCTATAATTCTTACACTGGTCAGCAGGTTTTCTATGACCCCGCCCCAGTCAGCGGCACCATCGTCACTCTTTCCAAGTCCCGTACTGAATATCTCTATAACGCTTCCGGCCGCCGCGCCCTTGTCATCAAATAAATTATGAAAACTTATACTATTACCGTCAAAACCGGCACTTCCCAAGAAAAAATCGTCCCTAGCTCTAAGGACGAGCTCATCGTTTATCTTCGCGCCAAACCACACGACGGCGAAGCCAATGCTGCCTTAATTAAGCTTCTTTCTAAACATTTCAAAGTCGCAAAATCTTGCATCACCATCAAAAGCGGCGCAAAATCTCACACTAAAATTATCAGCATCAATCAATGAAAAATCCCGCACCTCGTGCGGGATAATTTTTTAGAGAGTGTCATGGTAAAATGTCATGGTAAAAATCGGCTTCAGAAATCAGGATAACCTTTTCCGGTTTTCTTTTCCAGACTTCGCGTCCGTTTAAAAGAATCTTAATACATTTGTGCTGGCGTAAATAATCTGCCAACTCTTTTTGAGCCTCCTCATGAATAATCTCACCGCGCTCAAGCTCAACAATGTCATCCCTCCAAAGCGCGTCCTTAACCTTAACAGTTCCAAGAGGACCTTTTTCAAGAGTTGATTGCACTTCAATCACAAAGGTAAAAGTTCCCCCAACTTCCAAGGCCTTTACCATAGAGTCATCCAACAAATGCGACATATAATCACCTCCATTTTATAAAGAACTATAGTATCCAAGCTAATATAACACTTATCAGCAAAGAAGTCAAATTAATGCCCTGTCCACAACCTATTGATTAGAGATGAAAAATATTATATAATACAAAAAGTTTATTCTATAACATACTAAAAAACATAAAAATCTATCAAGTCCTCAATAGGTACTTGATAAATTCTATATATTTAAGATGATATCTGTATATTTCTTATTAATATAAAGGTAACGATTCCGTTTTGGTTGCTTCTTTTTGCCTAAAACACCTTCATTTTCTAATATAGCCAGATATTTCCTAGCTGTTGCCTGGCTAATACCAATCTCTTTTTCAAAATCTTTCTCAGTAAAGTACGCCCTAGAGAAGAGAAAGTCGACCAGTTCCGATGAATATATTTTTGGATATTTTTCTCTTAGTATCTTCTTAGTTATTCCTAAATTAATTTGAATTTTCTGCAAAATACCCGTAGTGTATTCCGCTTGCTTTTCAGTAGCTTTAATAATAAACAATATCCAGTCTTTCCAATTGTTGTTGTTGGTAACACCTCTAAGCAACTCATAGTAACTATCTCTATTATTTAAAATATATTGACTAATAAATAAGACCGGTACTGGTAATTCTTGTTGCACCATTAAGTACAATGGCATTAATATTCTTCCTGTTCTGCCATTCCCATCGCCAAAAGGGTGTATAGCCTCAAATTGATAATGCAGAATTGCCATTCTAGCATACACTTCGTGAGTTGGAGCCTTCTCATTGTAGTATTTTTCAAAATTCGATAATAAATCTCTAATTTTCTTCTCTCCCACAGGAGGAGTATAATATATTTTTCCGGTGATAGGATTCTTTAAATTAGTACCAGGATAATTTCTTATGCCATTTTGTGCGGGTTCTAACGTTTTCTGCAACTTGATATAGTCGTTAGTTGCCAAAAAACCATGATTATTCACGATATGCGCCCCCTGTTCAACGGCTTCTGTGTATCTTAAAGTTTCTTTTTCCACCGGCTCTAAATCTCGTATTCTCTCGATTTTCGCTATATACACGCTATCATTAGTCGTAACGATATTCTCAACTCCTGAACTAGCAACTGCTTCGGGAACAAAAAGTGGAGAGAATAGATCAATCGCATTAGCTATCGTCCGTTTGCTGAGCGTCAATCTAGTTCGCAATTGAGATACAGCGCGACTCGCACCCATAGAAGCAATCAGAATGTCAGGATCCCTCAAATCCACCTCAGGTGGGAGAATTGGTAAATTATTATTTGGCTGTTCTGGATTGAAATCACTATTCATATTACTTGATAATTTTATCAAAAAACTATCAAGTTGTCAATAGGTACTTGATAGATTCTACATATTCCAAATTGGCGGAAGGGACAGGATTCGCCTCCAAGGAGATGGAGCAGAAAATGCTTGCATTTTCTGGACATCGACGCAGGAGTAGAGAATCCTCCTGTCGGGCTTTGCCCGACAGGCTATAAAAAATGACCCCCCTCTGGGGTCTATTTTTTATAGTTCTCTTCCTGGCGGAAGGGACAGGATTCGAACCTGCGAAGAGGTTGCCCCCTTACACGCTTTCCAAGCGTGCTCCTTAAACCACTCGGACACCCTTCCGTCTTGCCTTATTATATCAGATTACACCACCATCGTAAAGGCTAAAACTCCCAATAAAAAATGCCCGGAATCAACGTTCCGGGCCCTACACTAGTACAAGAACTTCTAGCAAAATAAACTCATTACTCCAACAATAATCCTTTCAATAGGAATCATGTTCGATAAAACCGCCACCACTGCAGATGCAATTACCCAAAAGGTAATATCAAACAAATAATACATCTCATCCGCCGTTAACTGCCGACTCTCTAGCCGTTCCATATCCTTCGAAAAATCTTCGTTGTTCATTGTACAACCCCCC
>JAGAVP010000037.1 GCA_017941835.1 Candidatus Saccharimonadota bacterium | reverse complement strand
TTTTCACCTTTCCATCACTGTACTAGTTCGCTATCGATCAATCAATATATTTAGCCTTGGCAGGTGGTCCTGCCGGATTCAAACAGGGTTTCTCGTGCCCCGTCCTACTTGAAAAAAGATATATAATGCCTATGACCGTTTCGCATACTGGGCTTTCACCATCTTTGGCACACCATTCCAGGTGCTTCCGCTACGATCAAAAGTTTCTTCCATTATGAGTTCAGTTAACGCTGACTCTTTTTATGCCAAATGTTCTAGAATAAAACACTCGGCATAAAAATTATCTAATTTCGCAACCCCTTATTAATATAGGTCGTTAAACCACTAAATTAATTAAGGTTTGGGCTGTTCCAATTTCGCTCGCCACTACTTTCGGAATCATTGGTTATTCTCTTTTCCTCAACCTACTAAGATGATTCAGTTCGGCTGGTTCCCGTCTCATTACCCTATGTGTTCAGGTAACGGCCCCACAACATGACTTGTGGTAGGTTTCCCCATTCGGAAATCCCCGGATCAATTCTCGTTCTCAGATCCCCGAGGCTTATCGCAGAGTCCTACGTCCTTCATCGGTATTGATTGTCAAGGCATCCACTATTAGTGCCCTTATTAACCTTTTTATGCATTGACTTAACTAGCAATCGATGTTCGATTGCTAATGTCGTCTACAATTTCTATACATAATATCTGCATTCACTCAAAAAAGAAAACAAGTTTTCTTTTCGCTCGTGAACTTGATATTTCATCGTTGTCACAAATTGTTAACTGGAAAAGTGTGGCAAAGTATGTTTTGGGCCACTGTGGCCTAGAAAACTACCTCGCATTAGTTTTCCGACTTTTTTGACAGAGGAAACTATCGTTTCTTGTTTAACTGTCCCCTATTATATCGCACCCCAAATAAAAATGCAAGACTTTTTTTGAAGATTTTTGATTATTTTTGTTCAATTTCCAACAGGTGCGTGTGGACATCGGCATAATCCATGGAGAGCAGGCGAAGTCTAGCATCAATATCAGCCTTGGCAACAGAGATAGTACGGGTAAGAACTGGATTCTCCGCAAGCGGAGTAAAGAACTCTTCAAAACGCTTTGCCTCCTCCGTTGTACGAATCGCCGTAGCAAGAAGTCTCGGATAATCTTCGAGGGATTTTTCTCCAGTCATCTCGACAACATCGCTCCAATTATTATAAAGCCAGTCCATCGCTTTCTCGCGAGTCTTATGATTCCGGATTAAGTCAACGAACAGATAAAGGTGGTCTTGTGGGCGGACGATATCGTGTTTTGAAAGAAGCTTGATAAGCTCATCGACATGCCGACGATCGTCGGTGAGGGCCGACAAGTAATCATCTTTAAGGTTCGGATCGGCGACTTTTTGGTATTTCTCAAGATAGGTAATAAAGACTGTCGAATCGCTACGGAGTTTTGCAAGTAAAACACTACTTCTTAATTCTGGATGAATTTTCATAGCGTCATCTTCATACATCTCTGCAAGCTCAGAAATCACATCTTTATTTCCAGAATACAGCGCAAGACCGGTAATGACTTGGCGAAGCTTAGTCTTATTATCGTCTTCTCCGTCGTGAGGTATTAGGCCAAGACGATCTAGATTGTATTTTGTCAGTGAAGCAATAAACTGCTGGAACTTGGCAAAATCAGCATCATCTGGCGTGAAAAAGAGTTTCAAATCTGAGATAAGCGCAAGAACAGGATTCCAGATAGCAAAATTGGTTTCTTTCTCAAATTTTGGCAGCAAGTCAAAGTGAGTAGCAGTAGAGACTAAAGAAGTTTTAGAGAGCATAGAGCGATCAATCAAAAGACGGATTTTTTGTTCTTCGGATAGTTTATCAAATTTAGCGATTTTCTCGGTAAATTCTTCGCCGGAGAGGTTAATAATATAATGGCCGGACATGTCATCAGTAATACGAGGAAGAGGCCACTTGGTGTCATCGGTAGCGCCAGAAAGAAGAAATCTCTGTTGATGTCCGTCAGTAATAACTGGAAAGCCCGGCTGGGAAATCCAAGCGTCCATGAAGCCTTTGATGTCAAAATCAGCATACGGCTGCAAAGCATTCCAGAGGTCATCGCCAGTAGTATTGCTATACTTGTGTGCCTTGAAATAATCTTTTAGACCAGAGAAAAAGGCTTTCTCGCCCATGAGACGATAAAGCTGGAACATGAGATGGGCACCCTTAGCGTAGACAATGGCGCCATCAAAGAGGGTTGCAATCTCGGCTGGATCGTTCACTTCTTGCTGTACCGCCTGAACGCCCGGGAGAGCATCACGCATCAGGGCAGCACGGCACTCGCCAGTAAAGAAATATTCCCAGATATGATAGCTTGGACGGATTGCATCGATACAAACATATTCCATCATGTTAGCAAAGCTTTCGTTTAGCCAGAGGTTGTTCCACCATTCCATCGTAACGAGATTACCAAACCATTGATGAGAAAGTTCGTGCGCAATAACGGTAGAAATATACTCTTTTGTAGTCTTGGAGTCGCCCGGAGAGACCAACATACAAGACTCACGATAAGTAACTAGACCCCAGTTCTCCATCGCGCCAGCCTCAAAATCAGGTATAGCGACTTGATCAAGCTTCGGTAGAGGATATTTAATGCCAAACTTATCATCATAGTAATCAAGTGAGTCAGCAGCAATTTCATTGGCAAATTTCAGAGTGTCGGGATTCTGATTTAGTGCGCAATAAGAAGTAATTTTTACACCATGCTTGTTTGTCTTGGACTTTTTATGAAAACGTCCGAGGCAAAAAGCTAACAGATAGGTGGACATTTTTGGAGTAGTCTCAAATTCTACGATTTTCTTTTTGACAGTGGTATTTAAGGTAATTTCTGCATTGTGCGGGTCAAGGTCTGGATTGACAGATTCGTATTCCAAAATACGCTCAGATTTTACTGGCATATTAGAGACAATCGTATCTTCCGTATCTGGGGTGATGATTTTGAGGTCAAAAGTAGCCTTGGCGGCAGGCTCGTCGATACACGGGAAACATTCGCGGGCATAGTGGCTCTCAAACTGAGTGGAAACGAGATATTCTTTTTCGCCGTCTAGGTCGTAACTAGAAAGGTAGCAGCCCTGCATATTGGTATTAAGCGCGAAAGAATAGGAGATTTCTAGTTTGGAGGCTTTTGCAAAAATTTCAATCGTATCGTCAGATTGTAAATATTTAAGCCTGCTCCCGTCAGAGGTAACCTCGCGGATATTGAGGCCTTTGGCGTGAAGCTTAACCGTATCGGATTTTGGCGTACCGGTAATGATAGTCGTACCGAAGGCTTTTCCGGTATGCTTGTTAATATTGAGCGTTATCTTGTAGTGCTCAGGGGTAAAATACTCTAATAATCTTTCCATTAGAGCCATTATAGCACGAAAAAGCCGGCGCGGAGCCGGCTGTTTTTCTTATTCTAAGATAGCCTTAATACGGCGAACGCCGGCAGAGCTAGATTCTTCTTTTTTGATTTTAAAATGACCAAGTACACCGGTGTGTTCAACGTGTGGACCGCCACAAATTTCACGGGAAACTGGATGGTCAAAATCGCCAATGGTATAGACTTTGACCTGGTCATCGTATTTGTCCCAGAACATACCTTCAGCACAAAGTTCATCGCGTGCGTATTTTTTGTCAAAAGTGTCAAACGAGACTGGCAAATCGGCTTTAATCCACTCATTAACCTGATCCTCAACGGCCTGTTTTTCTTCAGGGGTGAGTTTTCTATCAAAATTGAAATCAAGGCGCATACGCTCAGGAGTAATATTGCTTCCCTGCTGATGAATGTCTTTCCCTAGGACCTTGCGAAGAGCGGCAAAAGTAAGGTGGGTAGCGGTGTGGTATTTGGTGCTAGTTTCGCCGTGATCTTCAAGGCCGCCTTTAAACATACCTTTTGAGGCGGTTTTACTGCGCTCGCGTTGCTCGGCAAGAGCGGCGTCAAATTCCTCCTTGTAGTTTTTGGAGAGCTCGATGCTCTGACGGTAAGCTTCCTCGACGGAGACTTCGAATGGGAAGCCATAAGTATCTTGGAGCTTAAACAAATCTTTGCCGTCTAGGACGCCGTCAGTATCGAGTTTGACCATCTTATGCATTTCTTTGAGGCCTTTGTTCAAGGTCTGGCGGAAGGCACGTTCTTCTTTTTCAAGAACGGCAATAGCCGATTCACGATGAGTAAGGATGCTATCTGGGAGATCGGCATAGTTTTTTGCGATGATTGGGATAATTTCAGAGATGAAATCCTGAGCGATGCCGAGGTCAAGAGCCTTCAAAACAGCGCGACGAATGAGGCGACGCAGTGCATAGCCCTGCTGCTTGTTGGACGGGGTGAGGCCTTGTGCAGTGAGGAGATAAGCTCCACGCAAATGGTCAGCGATAATACGCATTTCGTCGGTATTATTGTCGTAGCTTTTGCCAGAAAGCTCTTCAAGTTTATCAATAATTGGCTTGAGGAGCGAAATCTTGAAAACATCAAAGCTGTTAATGCTGGCCGCGGTAATGCGTTCGAGACCGCCACCGAAATCGACATTCTTTTTCTCAAGCTCTTCAAAAGTACCATCTTCTTTGCGACGATATTGCATAAAGACTTGGTTACCAATTTCCATAAAACGGGCGCCATCCGAGGCAGGGTGAGACTTACCGTATTTTTCAATATCTTGTTTATCTTCACCAAAATCGTAAAAGACCTCAGAGTCTGGACCACAGGGATCACCGATTGGGGTAGAATCAATACCGCCACCACGACTCCACCAGTTCTCCTTGTCATCATAGAAGAAAATATGCTCGCCTTCTTTAATGCCGCGTTCGTCACCATTCTTTGCACTACCAATTTCGGCAATTTTGGCATCGACGCCAGCTTTTTTAAACACTTCCTGCCAAATCTCGGCGGCTTCAGTATCTTTCGGGATGCCGTATTTTTCGTTACCAATAAAGCAAGTGACGTAAATCTTGTGCGGATCAAGTCCGACAACTTCAGTCAAAAACTCAAAAAAGGCCGGGATTTGTTCTTTTTTGAAGTAATCACCAAGCGACCAGTTGCCAAGCATTTCAAAAACAGTAGTGTGGCGCGGGTCGCCGACATCTTCAATATCTTGCAAGCGAAGAGATGGCTGAGAATCGGTCAGACGGGTGCCGTCTGGGTGAGGCTGGCCAAGAAGATAAGGTAAAAGTGGCTGCATACCTGAACCAGTAAACAGAGTAGTTGGATCATTTTCAAGAACAAGCGGAGCTGGAGCAATAACCTTGTGGCCACGTTTCTCTTGAAATTCTAAGAATTTTTGACGTATTTCACTTGCATTCATAGGAGAAATTATACTATATATTGACTTTTCTGGCAAAGGGGTGTTTATTATTCTAAAATTTTATGTTATAATTAAGCTTGTACAGGGCAACCTGCGTTCTTTTGAGAGGGGTGTTTTATGAAAAAACTATCCTTAATGTTAATCCTATCTACTTTTTTTATATTGTGTCCCAGTACAACCGTACGAGCAGAAGGCGACTGGATACCAAATCCAACTGGACAGGTTATCGCAAATGCTTATTTCTACAGAAATGAGTACTTTACGGAGCCACCATCAACGCCTGGCGAGACATACTATTACAATGGTAAGAGATATGTCGTAGGGCAGAGTATGCCAAGCACACAACCAGTACAAGTTCAACCCGTACAGCCTGTACAGTCAGTACAGCCGGTATATACTGTTCAGCCTCAGCCCGTACAACAAGTTGTAAAGCCTTATTTTTACGACAACGAATGGCATACGAATGCGCCGACAAGTGCTTCAAAACAGTATTGGTACAATGGGGCCTGGTACACGACTGCGCCAGCTCAGCCGACACCGACGGTATCCACGCAGCGGCCATCAGCTTATGTGGACAATACTGCAAACGCAAAAGCACAGGAGCTCGTAAATTACGCCGTCTCTAATGGTGTAATCGGAAGCTATTCTGACACGACAGACTCTACGACTGTTGCCCAGAAGTGCGTCTCTTTCTGCGGGTCTCGCGGAAGTTTTGACATGACCTTGACAACACATGTCGGTTCAGACGGTAATTATGTCACAAAATACTGGCGTGCCGGCATTGAAAGATCTCTAGCAGAGATACAAGGCATGATTCTAGGATGCAAGTAGTACAGATGGGATTAATGGCTTTCGAGCCAAAAAAGCAGCGAGAAATCGCTGCTTTTTACATCTTTAAGCGCTGTGGCCGTAAAGCTTACTTTTGATAAGTTTGAGATACTCATGAGTGGCTTTTCTAAAATTGGCCAACTCTGCGCCGCTAATCTTGATATATTCCCCGCCCAAAGGACATTTATATACACCGTTCTCCTGAACCTTGTAGGTAATGGTGGACTCCATTCTCTTGCCGTCTTTAGTCCAACTTTCGTGATAGACCCAAATATTGTGGCGATAGCGGAAAAATTCACGACGATGGCCAGCCGGAACGACACCAAATAAGGTAGCGCCGAGCTTCGATTCAGCATTGATTAAATCAGCCTCGGTTAGCTTAAGACGTTTTCCGGAATTTTTAAAGATGTTTTTCTTGGTAATTTTAGTAAATTTAGCGATTTTACCAAGATTTCCTAGTTTAGCTGTGATTTTCGACATTTTTCGATTTCCTCGGAGATCCGGTTTAGTTCATGATACAAGTCTAAATCTAAAGTATCAAAAGCATAGCCCGGTCGAGCAAAAGATGGAATATTAGATTTTGAATAATTGTTCTGCATTTTTTGTGGTAATCTCGGCGATTTTTGCCTCTGATTCTCCCGTTACTTTAGATAGGTAGGCGCAGACGTCCTGGACGCGCGCCGGCTCATTTATTGTACCACGAAATGGCGCTGGTGTCAAGAAGGGAGCGTCAGTCTCTAATAAAGCTCTCTCGAGGGGTGGGAGCGGTATTTCTGGAGCAAAGGTGGCTAGACCATTGACACCGATATAGAAGTTTTGGTCTAAAGATTTTTTGAGGTTTTCTGGGCTATCAGAGAAAGAGTGGACGACGCCGCGAGCATCAGGGAAGTTCTTGAGTACGGCAAAGAAATCGTCAAAGGCGTCGCGAATATGAAAAATCAGAGGTAAATTATTGTCTTCCGCGAGCTGGAGCATTCGCTCAAAAAGTTTGAGCTGAGCAGTGCGGTTTGCAGTGCCGTTACGATAGTCGAGGCCAACTTCGCCGATGGCAACCAATCTGCTAGGCAAACATGACAACAGTGCTTCTGAGGCACCGGTCGCTCGGCCCGTCGTTACGGGCGAGCTCCCTATCCTCGACTCCCGTCGTCGTCGAAGATCCTCAGAATCACTGCTTGTCATGTTCGCAAAAAGACTATCCGCTGCTTCGTCGGGGTGGATGCCATAGGACCAGAAGACGCCATCTTTGGCATACTTCGCTGCGAAATCGCGAGCGGCGAGTGAGTCTTCGTGCGAAGTGCCAATACAAATCATCTTATTGACGCCGGCAGCATGAGCACGGGCGATAATTTTTTCTGGAGTAAAATCGTCAATTTCGTGAGGCAAATCTGGATATTTCTTCAGTAGCTTCTTTCCGATTTGCTGGTGAGAAAAAACATAATTATAAGTACCACGATCATGAATGTGGCAATGTGAATCAATTAACATAGTTATATTATACTACGCGCGGTTCTCTCTTTTGCGCTTGATTGGGTCGAGTTGGCGTTTGCGCAGGCGCAAAGATTTTGGTGTGACTTCAAGAAGCTCGTCGTCGAGCAAAAAGTCGAGACATTGCTCAAGAGAAAGCTGAGTGTACGGAGTTAATTGAATTGCTCCGTCAGAGGCATGAGTACGCATGTTGGTGAGTTGTTTTTCACGGCAGATATTAATATCAAGGTCGTCTTTTTTGTTGGAAAGACCGACAATCATACCCTGATAAACTGGAACTTGTGGCGGAATATAAAGGATTCCGCGAGCTTGAGCCGCATCCAGAGCATAAGCAGTAGAAACGCCGTCCTCAAAGGAGATAAGCGCACCGTTTCGCTCCGGCTTGTACTTAGAGTCAACGGGCTTATAGCCGCTTGGAATGCTCGACATAATCACGGTTCCTTTAGTGGCGGTAAGAAGATTGTTGCGAAGGCCGATGAGGGCAGCAGTGGTAATTTCGTAAGTAAAACGAGTACTGCCTGTACTGGTTAACTCTTGGGCTTTAAGCTCGGCGCGGCGAATACCCATTTCCTGAGAAACGGCACCAACAAATTCGGAGTCAACTTCAATAGTTAAATCTTCAATTGGCTCATATTTTTGACCGTTTTCTTCTTTGTAGACCACTTCTGGACGACCGGCTTCTAGCTCGTAGCCCTCACGACGCATAGTTTCAATCAGAACAGAAAGATGAAGTTCGCCACGGCCAGATACTTTATAGCCAAGACCATCTGGCTGGATTTTAAGAGCAATATTAGTTTCTAGCTCACGCTCAAGACGCTCCGCAATCTGACGGGAAGTGGTAAATTCGCCCTCTTTACCTTTGAGCGGTGAGGTATTTGGGCCAATATAGATAGAAAGCGTTGGAGGCTCAAGTTCAATAGTTGGAAGAGCTTCGGGATTTTCTCCGGTAGCGATAGTATCGCCGATGTTAGCCTCGGGAATACCAGTCAACGCCACAATATCACCGGCAATAGCCTCCTCGGCTTCTTCCTTGCCGAGGCCGCGATAGGTGAAAATCTTTTCGATCTTGGCGTTCTTTATAGTGTCTTTTTGGAGAAGCTTGACACTTTGACCTTTTTTGAGGCGGCCACGGAAAATCTTGCCAATCGCATACTTGCCGAGATAATTATCTGCGGCGAGAGCAGCAACGAGAAGTTGGGCGCCAGCACCTTCATTGTCATCAGTTTTTGGGGCAGGAATATCGTTAATAATACTTTCGAAAATCACGTGCAAATCATCATCAAGTTCGGTGGTTTTGCCGGCTTTACCATCACGCGCGATGGCGTAATAGATTGGGTAGTTTAGCTGCGATTCATCAGTAGCAAGCTCTAAGAAAAGGTCGGAAATTTCATCTTTGACTTCTTCAATACGAGCGGCAGGCTTGTCAATTTTGTTAATGATGACAACTGGTTTAAGCTTTAGACTGAGGGCTTTTTGGAGCACAAACTTAGTCTGAGGCATTGGGCCTTCCTGTGCGTCGACAATCAGGAGGACGCCGTCAGCCATATTGAGGGTACGCTCAACTTCACCAGAGAAGTCAGCGTGACCCGGGGTGTCGATAATGTTAATTTTGTAGTCATTGTAAAAGACAGAGGTCTGCTTAGCGGTAATTGTAATTCCCCGCTCGTGTTCCTGATCCATGGAGTCCATGATGAGCGTCTGGGACATTTCCGCTTGATTATCGCGAAAGGTATGAGACTGCTTTAAGAGACCATCAACAAGCGTGGTCTTGCCGTGGTCAACGTGAGCGATAATCGCTACATTTCTAATTCTGTCTTTATTCATAAGTGTATATTTTAGCATAAAATCAAACAAAAGTCTAGATAGAAAGATAGCCTAGATTTTCCTAGGCTATCTTGTTTAGTGGATTTTGAGCAGACCTATTTATTGCAAGAATCTTTGCAGGACTCGGCGTCGATAACGGTCTGAATCAAGCTACCGAGGCGAGCTTTGAGATCGGAAACGCGAGCTTCGGTCCAGTAATTAGCCGGGTCGGTTTCGCCGGCAGTGTATTTGGAGGATTCTAGGTCATTTCCGATGATCTTGCCATCAACTACAAAGGTAACATTCGGGACGTAAATTCTTCTCTGTCCTGCATCGTCGTATTGAAGATATGGGGTCAAGATGGAGACGAGTTTCTGATAGAGCTCAGTATTATTGGAGCGGTCGTCTTCAATATTGTAGTAGGAGATCGTATCGAGGCCTTTTTCATTAGCGATTTCAGAAAGATAGCCAGCATAGGCCTGGCACCATGGGCAGGATGGAAAACCCAAGAAGACCACACCAGTACCGTGCTCAAGAATATCGACAATTTCGTCACCTGTGCGATAGACAAAAGCGTTATCTTTTGAAACGTTAGAGTATTCAGCAGCGAAACGTGAGGCATCAGTACCACGGCTACCAATTATAGTATAAATAATGAGGAAGCTAGCAAGAACGAGGCCGGCAACACCAAGAATGATTAGAACGATGAAGCCCAGAGGCTTGTTTGGCGCAGCACACTTAGGCTTTCTCACGGCGGCCCGTTTTATGGTGGCTTTCTTTGCGCTGGTCTTTTTTACGACTGGTTTTTTAGTGTTAGTTTTCTTAGTAGCTTTAGATTTCTTAGTACTCATATTTACATTATAGCATAAGCGTTAAAAAATAAAAAATTAGACCGTGACGGTCTAGTTTGAAGAATTGGTGAGTCGGGAGGGGCTCGAACCCTCGACACCGGGCTTAAAAGGCCCGTGCTCTAACCAGCTGAGCTACCGACCCATATTCTGGTACTCGATTATTATATCACAAGTACCAGATTTTGGGAAGAGCGGTTTTATTTAGAATCGGTCGATTTGAAGAATGATTTTAGCTCTTTAGTAAGGCTTTTGACATTCTTCTTGAGGACAATCATATCAACGAAGGTTGATGCTGAATAGACAATCATCATAATACCGGCGAAAATCATCATGGAGAGACTGCCCTCCCATGGGTTAGCAATTAAGAGGATTCCACAGATAATGGCTAGAATCGTAGTGATAGTCGCATATCTTCCGGCGGTTGTACCGCGAAGCGCCATAGTGAGGCGGCTAGAAGAGAAGGCGTTGATGATAAAGATAGCGCCAAGGACAATCGGGAAAATATCCATCACACGTTCGTGACGGATAAAGATAAGGCCTATTACGAGTAGTACGACACCTATGAGAGTAGTCGAAAAAAACGGCATGGCACGATTACGTCCAAGATCAGCAGCAATCAGCAGGGCGCCGATAACTAGCGAGCCGATGGCGATAATCCAACGGATAATGTCTAGCGATAGGCTTGGCATCGTTAAGAAGACAAGGCCAAGAATAAAGAAAGCTAGCGAAATAATAATTGATGAATTAATAAATGAATTTAGTTTCTTTTGCATTGTTTCTCCTTATGGTTATTATATCACTATTTTCAAGAATGACGAAAGGCTTTTCAAAATAGCATTCCTGTGCTATAATAGAGAAGTATTCATGGGCGGATAGCTCAGCTGGCTAGAGCGTCTCTTTGACGTAGAGAAGGTCGGGGATTCGAATTCCTCTTCGCCCACCATAAAAAAGCAAACCCTTAGGGGTTGTTTTTTTATGTGGAAGATGAAGAATCGCTTTATCAAAAAAGTGGACACCCTCGCAGTAAGTGTCCACTCATAAGATTTAGCCAAAAACAAACTCTAGAGTTTTTTTAATGATTGCGCTTGCTCTTCAAGACAACGAAGAGGGCAGCAGCACTAATCGCAGTGAAACCGATGATACCGGTGATGAGGTAGTCGGCTCGAGAAATATTGAGCGAAGCTAACAGTGAGCCGGTATCTGGCACATCAGGAGAGTCAGGTGCGGTGTAGTCGAATTTGACCAAATCAGAACCGATTGTCTGACCTGCACCATCCTTTTCGCTATGGCCGATAGTGAGAATCTGGTAGGTTCCAGTATTCATATCTAAGTTAGTGACGTCGATTTCGATGTCCATGTAGCCAC
>JAGAVP010000036.1 GCA_017941835.1 Candidatus Saccharimonadota bacterium | reverse complement strand
CCCGAACACTCGGGAAATCATAAAAGAATTATTGATTAGATTCTATCCTTCTATTATAGTACACATTGCCAAAAAAGTCAATAGAATTTCACTTTCCACCCCTGTTGAACTCTAAAAATATTACGACACGAAAAATCTTAAAAATCAATATTGACACAGATTTTGCTCATGCTAAAATGATAGTAAGATATTGGACGAAGTTGAGAGCCGCCTAATATCTGTGGAGTTTCTAGAGGATAGTTATATTCACCTAGAAACATGAATGCGTCCTAAGGGGACGCATTTTTTTTGAAGAATTTTTAGCATGAAAAATACCCCCGTAGGGGTATTTTAGTTTTCTGCAAGGAAGTAGTTTCTGTCGTTTGCAACAACGATCTCGAGTAAAGCGCTGCCATCAAGTATTGATTGCACCTCTGGTAAATTAACTTTTTCGTCTTCCCAATTGACCTTTGCCATCCTTGAGATTGCGGCATTTACCCTTTCGATCATCACTTCGTTGCTGCACGGACCCTTCATGCTTGTCAAATAGCCCTGAATGATTATGAAGATTTCCTCCGTGGTCAGCTTGGTATTGCAAGCGATAATGGCGAATCTCGTTTTGGGCGGCTTCGTCAATGAATATAACATCCAATCGCTGTCATAACGAGTCTGTAAACCCCAGCTGTCTTTCACGATTTCTTCTGCGTGCAAGAATTCTGCCCTCGCCCTCAAAAAGCCAAAATATTCTGGCTTCTCGCCTAGGCATATCATATAAGATGTCCGTCCAGAATCATGAAGATATTTACTGTAATGAGTTACTGTAAAGTTTACATCCTCGGCACCATTCGGATCATCATCCTCCAGAGCCTGCTGGAGACTGGATTTTCTGGAAAGCCACGCTGTGCCAGTTTCGCTCATGGCTACTCGCCAAATTACTTTTAGGTTTTTCTCTGAAAACGAGTCCCTGTGAAACACTGAAATATCAATTTGCCCTTCATCGTCCTGGAGCCTTGAATAACGCCCTCCGGCGTTTTTCAAAATGCAATTCATCAAAGTTATCATGTTCACCCCTCCTCTTAAAAACTTAATGTACAAAACTCGAACTATTATACCACAAAATTCCCAAAAAGCATAAAAAATGGTGCGAATGAAGAGACTCTAACTCTCGACCTCTTCCTTGGCAAGGAAGCGCTCTAAACAACTGAGCTACATTCGCACGTTTTCTTTATTATAGCAAATTTCTGCAAAAATACAAGAACATTATGCCATCTGTTGAGTCAGCTGCGTCAACTCGTGTGTTACGAAATTAGAAAGCGCTTGCGCTTTTTCTGCCACATCGTCCGGCATACCTCGATTGAGCCAATCAATTGTGAATCCAAAGCATTCAAATTTCAGAAAATCTTTTACCGCTGCAAATTTTGTCGCAGTTAGCCGCGGATTTTTCGCCTCAAATGATTGCATAAAAGAAGAAATCGAATAATCGCAAAGATGCCAAAGGTGTCGTTCAAAAATTGATCGGCTCGCTGAGTGGTAGATATTATTGATTATCTGCTTATTATCCTGAGCCAGTTTAATTGCTGCAAGAAAACATTTCTCTATAGAATCAAATGTCGGCGGATTTTCTACCAAGAAATCATCAATAATTTTTCGGGTAATTGACTCTAGGAGGTCTGGAATATTGTTGTAGTAATAATAAAAAGTATTACGGTTTAGCCCGCACTTTTTCACGAGCATCCGAATATTAATCTTATCTAGCGGCTCGGTCGTCAAGAGCTCAAGTATAGTTTCTTCGATTATTTGGTCTGCTTTTCGTTCTTCTTTCACGATTCTATTATACACGATACTAGACACATGTCTAGTAATGTCTATTTTTTCCGTGCCTGAAAGGTGCTAAAATCGACCTCGATATGGGAAAATTCGTTGTAAAATACAAGAAATTTATTTTGACGCTCGCCGCCCTACTTTTGGTTCCAGCCCTAATTGGCTTTTTCAATACCAGGGTTAATTACGATATGCTGAATTATCTGCCAAGCGGAACCGATACTATGGTTGGACAATCCAAACTCATGTCAGAGTTCAAAAAAGGTGCCTTTTCAGTTATTATTACCGAAGATTTGCCAGCAGACGAAGAGGCCAAGCTGGAAAACAAAATCAAAGCAGTCGAGCACGTCGAAACTGTATTAGGATTAGGCGCGCTGACGGATAACGGAATTCCGGCCGAAATCTTACCAGATGACATCTATGAGGCCATCACAAATGGCAATGAAACCGCTATCGCCGTATTCTTTGACACCTCCTCCTCAGCTGATGAAACAATCACGGCGATTAAAAATATCCGCAGTATCATGGATGGCCATACCTACATCTCTGGCATGTCATCTTTTGTTGCAGACCTGCGTAGTCTCTCCGAAAAAGAAGAAACTATGTATATCGTAATCGCCGTCAGCCTAGCTATTGTAGTGATGCTGCTTCTACTTGACAACTGGTTAGCACCAATTCTCTTTATTCTCTCTATCGGGGTGATGATTGCAATTAATATGGGTACCAACTGGATGTTTGGCAATATCTCCTACATCACCAAAGCTCTAGCAGCGATTTTGCAGCTTGCCGTTACTATGGACTATTCAATCTTTCTCTGGCACTCTTATCGGGAAAATCTCAAAAAGGATAACAATTCTAGCAGGGCGATGGAGCGTGCTATCAAGGCCACTCTCAGTTCTGTAGTCGGTTCTTCTACTACCACAATTGCCGGCTTTGTCGCACTCTGTTTTATGTCCTTTACGCTTGGCCTAGACCTTGGGCTTGTCATGACCAAAGGTGTCATTCTTGGTGTACTCGGTTCCGTTACAGTGTTGCCTGCCCTCATTCTTGTTTTTGACAAGACTTTAAGAAAACTCGATCACAAGTCCATCATGCCAAATTTTCAAAAAATCTCGAATTTCATCGTCCGATTCGCTCCAGTTTTCGCTATTATCTTCGTCGCCATTACCCCAGCCTTTTTCTTCGCCTACAGGGAAGCAAACTCTGATGTTTATTACACGCTCACCGATAGCCTCCCTCAAGACATGGAATTCGCCGTAGCTAATCGCAAACTTGACGAGGACTTTGGCCTGTCCAATGTCCACATGGTCTTAACGGATGCAAACCTTGCTCAGGATTCTATGGTAGAAATGACCGAGGAGTTAAAGGATATTGACGGCGTAAAATCCGTCTTAAACCTTGCATCCTTTACTGGCGCCCAGGTTCCAGCAAACTTCTTGCCAGACCAACTCGTTAACAATCTCAAAACCGACAAGTGGGAGCTTAGTCTTATCATTAGCGAATATCACACCGCCACCGACGAAATGTCGGCCCAGATTAGCTCAATTAACGAGGTTTTGAAAAAATACGACAACTCTGCGCTCTTAATTGGCGAGGCTGCCCTTACCAATGACATGATTGATATTACTTCTGTCGACTTTGCCGTAGTAAATACGATTTCGATTGTTGCGATTTTCATTATTATCGCCATTGTTACGAAATCCATATCTCTCCCAGTAATTCTCATTGCGGTCATTGAGTCTGCCATTTTCATGAACCTGGGATTATCCCATCTTCTCGGAGAAAGGCTCTCCTTTATCGCGCCGATTTGTATTAGCACTATCCAGCTTGGTGCTACGATTGATTATGCTATTCTCATGACTACTCGCTACAAAACTGAACGTCTTTCCGGTCAAGACAAAAAATCTGCCGCAAAGATTGCTCTAAAGACCTCTATCCCATCTATTCTCGTATCTGGCACTGTACTCTTTGCCGCCACTATCGGCGTTGCCCTCTATTCTCGTGCCGACATGATTTCTTCACTCACGATGCTCATGGCAAGAGGCGCCGTCATTTCCGTTATTATTGTTCCAGTTTTCCTCGGACCACTTCTCACCTTGGCCGATCCACTTATTATTCGCACCACATTTGGGATGAAACAACTAACGAAAGGAGTTAAAAATGAATAAGAAAATCATTACCCCAATTTGTGCCGTATCCGCTTTGGCGCTCGTTACTTTACCTTGCTTCACTTTCATGAACAATGCTAATGCGAGTGAAAGTACGAAGGGCGACCTCATCGCTACGACTAACGACTTTACCTTGGCAAATACCAAACTATCGAGCGGTAAAGACGAGACGGTCTATCTTCTGGCTGATGCAGACGGCTTAATTAAGAGCACCTTTATTGGCAGCACGCTTTATAGCGAGGGCAAGGCTTTGCCGTTTGAAGTTAAAGTTACTTATTCGCTAGATGGCACAGAGATTTCTGCAAGTGACCTTGCCCACCAATCGGGTCATGTCAAGATTTCTTATAATTATAATGCGACGGCTACATATCAGGGTAGGAAAGTTCCTTTTGTCGCTTTGACCGGCCTAAATCTCGATGCGACAAAATTCAAAAATGTCCAGGTTAACGGTGGCAAAATCCTGCGCGAGGGTGAAAATTATACTGTCGCCGGCATTAGTGTGCTTGGTCTAAACGAAAACCTCGGCACTGATTTTCTCCCAGCATCGTTCAGTATTGAAGCCGATGTTTCTGATTTTACGCTAGATACAGTCTACACGCTCTTATTAAACGATGTCATCGCCGACCTTGATACCTCAGAACTTTCCAACATCGACGGCCTAGTTAGTTCAATGAATCAACTTTCGGACGGCATTGATCAAATTGTTCTTGGGTCGACCGCATTATCTAAGGGAGCTGGTGAACTAAGCGCAGGCGTCAAAACCTTGCAGACTAGCGCTTCAACTCTATCCGATGGTATTTCCAGCGCTGCTGCTGGCTCCGTAGAACTTTCTCAAGGTCTCGAAACTATCACCGCAAACGACGAGTCTTTAAAGCAGGGCGCAAAAGCGATTATCACGAGCACCTTGCAGAGCTTAAATAGCAATCCAACCGTGATGTATATTTTATCGCAGCTAAAAATTAAGGCTATCACGCTCGAAAACTACGATTCTGTCATTACAAAGATTCTTGAAATAAAAGATGACACCGATTTGCGGCAAGCCAAAAGTCTGCTCGATTTTGCCACTGGTGTAATTGGCTATACTCAGGGAGTCGAAGCTGCAGCTTCTGGCGCTTCCGAACTTGCTTCCGGCCTTGGACTAATTAACTCTAAGATGCCAGAACTTATTTCCGGTGTCGGTGCACTTGCGAGTGGCGCTGATGAATTATACAGCGGCTCAATCAAACTAAAAGATGGTATTGCTGCTTTCAAGGCTGAGGGAATTGACCGGCTCGTTTCATTTGCTAACCGTGATCTCGCTGGATTCACTTGGAACGCCCGTCAAAGCGTCTCCGCGGCCAAATCTTATCATAACTATGCCAACCCAAGTGCCGAATCGGTAAAGTTCATCGTCAAACTTCCAAGTATCAAGTAATTAAACTTCAGTTTTGTTAGCGCATGCCTCTTGGGAAATCAAGGGGCATGTGTTAAAATATACACATGGCGCTGTGGCGGAGTGGTTACGCAGAGGTCTGCAAAACCTTGTACACCGGTTCAATTCCGGTCGGCGCCTCCAAACTTGCTGAAAGCAAGCTTTCGCAAGTTTGTTCGGCACCTTGACTGCCTTCGGCAGGACGGCGCCTCCAAACTGGCCGAGTGGCGGAATTGGTATACGCGTTCGACTTAAAATCGAATGGAATCTTCCATACGGGTTCAAGTCCCGTCTCGGCTACCAAATTTTACAACACTTACCTCAGCCGCCTTCACAAAATTTAGCTTTTGCAGAGGCTTTGGCGCACAGAATTGCGCTCCAGTCATACCCGGATTAATTAGTAGCATTGTAGAATCACCCACTGCCTTTATCCCTCTAGAAAGAGGTGGTAAGGGCTCATTTTTTGGGGATATTAGACCGATATTTATCCCGAGTGCCTCAAAGACCTCATCAAGTCCGCGCGGCACTATTCCGCCATGTGTATGTCCAAACGATAAGACGTCGAATCCGGAGAGTTTAGAGATAACTTCTTTTGATAATAGCGGTGCATGCGACACGAACCAATTTACTTTTTTAGTATCTAGTTTGAAGTTGATCTCATTTAGCTGTTCCAAAAATCCATCTGCGTTGCCATCATGCTCTTTTCGACCATTCTTATCGAGACCCACCGTACATCGTTCGTCTTGGAAGAGACCATAGAAAACGACCCCCGGAATCGGTTCATAAGATTCATTCATCAGTAATTTTACTTTACACTTTTTGCAAATCTTTCGCCAAAGCGGTAGTGACGACTTTTTCAAAGACTCTACTGGATCAGTTGATGTCAGATAATCATGCCCACCCAGTACTAACATTGTTGGTGCTTTGTCACTACAAATTTTCAACTCATGCATCAACTTTTCCAGCGAGGTCTCACGCTGTAACTCGGCCGGACTATCGACCATGTCTCCTTGCAGAATTATCACATCAGGGTTTGCAACATCGACTGCCTCTTGCAAGAATTCTGCCTGCCGCTCAGAAATAATTGGGCTAATATGCCAGTCCCCAGTCACCATCACGCTAATATTTGGGACTTTTTTCGAAAAATTAATTACATGTTCACGTACCTTCAGTACGGTCGGCTCGTTCAACTTCATTTGTTTAATTATAGCATTTTTGCTATAATTAATTATGTATAAATAAGGAGAAAAAATGGTCGCTGGTATCATTATCGGTTGTATCGTCCTAGTAATTATCGTCTTCATCTGGGGCTCATACAACAGCTTAGTAAAATTAGACGAACGTGTAAATGAGGCTTGGTCTGACATTACTGTTCAGCTTAAACGTCGTGCAGATTTGATTCCAAATCTTGTAGAAACCGTCAAAGGTTATACTAAGCACGAGAGCGAAGCTATCAAACAGGTTTCTGATGCTCGCGCCAAAATGATGGGTGCTCGCTCCGTTCAGAGTACTGCCGAAGCTGACAAATCTATGCTCGGTGCACTCTCTCGTATCATGGCTGTTTCTGAGTCTTACCCAGAACTAAAAGCTGATAAGAACTTTCAGAACCTCCAAAACGAGTTGTCCGACACTGAAGATAAAGTCCAGGCTGCTCGCCGCTTCTATAACGCTGGCGTGAAAGAAATTAACACTAAGATTAAAGTCTTCCCAATCAACCTTTTCAAAGGTTTCGGCTTCAAGCAGCGTGAATATTACGAAGTAGAAGACTCTGAAAGAGCTAAAATTAATAACGCTCCAGAAGTAAAATTCTAATATGTACAAGCAAATTGCCGCCAACAAAAGAAACACCGTTCTCATTATGATATTTTTCATAGTCCTAATTGGTGCGATTGGCGGCATTTTTGCCTATGTCTATAAAGATTGGTGGATAGAATTATATATTCTTATCGTAGCTATTATCTATGCAGTTTTCCAATATTTTATGGCCAGCTCCATAGCAGTAGCTATGACCGGGGCTAAGGAAATCGAAAAGAAAGATAATCCTAAGCTCTATAATGCTGTTGAGAATTTAACTCAAACCGCTGGTCTACCGATGCCGAAGGTCTACATTATAGATGATCCTGCTCCAAACGCTTTTGCGACGGGCCGCGACCCGAAGCACGCCGTTGTCGCCGCGACCACCGGCCTGCTCGACATCATGGATAAAAACGAGCTTGAAGCCGTGATTGGTCACGAAATTTCCCATATCAAGAACTATGATATTCGTGTCTCCATGATTACTTTTGGGCTTGTTTGTGTAGTTGGCTTCGTTTCCGATCTTGGACTTCGCATGCTCTATCACAGCGATGATGATGACAGGAGTCCGGTTGGTGCGGTTATCATGGTAGTTGTTGCCATCTTGGCGCCGCTGGCGGCGTCGCTAGCGCAGCTAGCGGTCTCGCGCGAGCGCGAGTATCTGGCAGACGCATCGTCCGTCAACCTCACGCGCTACCCAGAAGGCATGATTTCCGCCCTAAAAAAGCTCGATGAGCATAGCCGCCCGATGCGTCGCCAGAACGCCGCCACGGAGGCGCTCTACATCAACAATCCGCTCCGCAAAAATTCCTTTACGAATTTATTTAGCACCCACCCGCCAATTGAAAAGCGCATAGAAAGGCTTGAAAATGGCAAAAACACCTTCTAAAAAGCCCACCAAATCCCGCAAACCCAAAACCCCCCGATTCTTCAAAAAATATTTCACCGACCCTCTCCACCGCTCCTTCCGCCGTTCCTACCGCGAGGATTACCAGCGCCCCTTTGAAGCACCGGGCTTACTTGCCCACGCCGTAGACTCTTTCAAAATTCTCTTCAAGAACTGGCGTCTCTTTTTGCCGCTCATTCTGATTATCGCCATCATGAACATCCTTCTCGTCGGCCTAATGAGCGAGGAGACCTACGTCACCTTCCAGGATTCTCTTGATCAGACCGCTCAGGATATCAAAGCTGGCGAGCTTGGCACTTTTGCTCGCTCTGGTCTACTTCTGATTTCCACTATTACTACCGGCGGTCTCTCCCAGGGCATGACTGAGTCGCAACAACTCTCCGCCATTATCCTCTTTCTGATTACCTGGCTCGTGACAATTTACCTCGTCCGCCAGATTCTAGCAAAAAACAAAGTCAAGCTCCGCGACGGTCTCTATAACGCGCTTGCGCCCTTCATTTCCACTTTGATTGTCGCCGCTGTTATCTTTATCGAGGCGATTCCGGCCATGATTGTGATTATTACTTATTCTGCCGCCGTTGCGACTGATTTTCTTTCCACGCCATTCTATGCTCTCGTCTATTTCATTTTTGCCGCGCTCATGCTCCTTCTTTCGATTTATCTTATCTCGAGCTCGCTTATCGCTCTCATTGCAGTCTCCGCTCCAGGTCTGTATCCACTCGTAGCCGTTAATACCGCACATGATTTGCTCGCCGGCCGTCGCATTAAATTCATCTTGCGCGTAGTCTATCTCTTTTTTGTCCTAGTCGTGGTCTGGGTTCTTATCATGCTCCCCCTCATCGCTCTCGACCTCGTCCTGAAACAGGCCTGGCCAGCCATCCAAGGCATCCCATTTGTTTCCTTTGAGATGCTTCTTCTCACCTGTTTCTCCGCGGTTTATGCTACAATTTATCTATATTTATTCTATCGGAGGTTGCTAGATTATGACGACTAAATTATCCCACGACGAAGCCGCCACGCGCGTACTTAAGCTTCGTGATATTATTAATGATTACCGCTATCACTATCATGTCTTAGACGAGTCCATCATGTCGGAATCTGCCGCCGACTCATTAAAACACGAGCTTTCCCAGCTCGAAGAAGCTTACCCAGATCTTATTACTCCTGACTCCCCGACTCAGCGCGTTGCTGGCCGTCCGCTCGATAAATTCGAAAAAGTCCACCACAAGAAGCGCATGATTTCTCTCGCCGACGTTTTTTCCGAGGATGAAGTCAGGGAATGGTGTACCAGGAACGAAAAGCTCGTCCCCGGCAGAAAATTCGAATTTTTCACCGATATTAAGATGGATGGTCTTGCCTGTGCCTTGCATTATGAAAACGGCGTCCTAGTAAAAGCCGTCACGCGTGGCGACGGTCTCGTCGGTGAAGACGTCACTATGAACGTCCGCACCATCGAGAATATCCCACTAAGACTTCGCGGCGATAACATTCCGGAAAAAGTTGAAGCTCGTGGCGAAATTATCATTTTTAAGAAAGATTTCGACAAGCTAAACGAAAAGCAAAAGCGTATGGGCGAAAAACCTTTCGCCAACCCACGTAATCTCGCTGCTGGCAGTATTCGCCAGCTCGATCCAAAAATCGCCGCCTCTCGCCCACTCAAATTCATGGCCTATGACTTAGTAGAGCCAAACCTCGCTACGCATCACGCTGCTTACGAACAACTCCGCGCCTTCGGTTTCCAGACGTCTATGCAAGATAATGTATTTGACACGCTGTCAAAAGTATTTCAGGAGATAAAACACCTCGGCGAAACTAGACAAAACTTGCCCTTCAATACTGATGGCATGGTTATTAAAATCAATGACCGCGCCATCTATGATCAGCTCGGTATCGTTGGCAAAACCCCTCGCGCCGCTGTTGCCTTTAAATATCCAGCCGAAGAATCTACCACCAAGGTCCGCGACATCGTCATTTCGATTGGTCGCACCGGTGCCGCTACACCAGTAGCTATTCTAGATCCAGTTGTAGTAGCCGGCAGTACCGTTAAACACGCTTCACTCCATAACGCCGATGAGATTGCTCGGCTTGACGTTCGCATCGGCGATACAGTTATTATTTACAAGGCCGGCGATATTATCCCTCAGGTCAAAGAAGTCCTTTTGACTCTCCGCCCAGATGATACTAAGCCTTTTGACTATCAAACTGCCTTGAAAGAACAATACCCCGAGCTAGAATTTGAACGTCCTAAGAACGAAGTTGTCTATCGCGTCAAAGGTGAGACCTCCGATCTCATCCTGAAACGCTCACTTGAATACTTTGCCAGCAAGCCTGCCCTCAACATTGAAGGTCTTGGCGAAAAGAACGTCGTCGCACTTGTAGATAGTAAGCTCGTCCAAAACATTCCTGACCTCTATCGCCTCACTGTCCCAAAAGTTGCAAGCCTCGAGCGTTTTGCCGAACTTTCTGCTCAGAACCTCGTCACCGCAATCGAGAACTCCAAAACCGCTCCTCTTCCAAAATTTATTACTGCTCTTGGCATTCGCCACGTCGGCGCCCAAACTGCCATTAGTCTTGCTAATAAGTTTCATTCGCTTGACAACCTTGCTGCCGCCGAGGAAGAAGATCTATTGAGTATTCCTGACATCGGCAAAATCGTCGCCGAATCAATCTTGGCCTACTTTGCCGATGAGGATAACCTCAAAATGCTCGCCGAGCTAAAAGAGCTAGGCGTCAGCCCGACTTTCCAAGATACCTCTACGCTCCCGCTCGCCGGCAAAAGCTATATTATTTCCGGTACGCTTGCGGGCTATGGCCGTGAAGAAGCCGAAGATTTGTTACGCGCACGCGGCGCCACCGTCACCAGCTCCGTCACAAAGAACACTACTGCTCTCATTCTTGGCGAGAAACCAGGGAAAAGTAAATTAGAAAAGGCCGAAAAGCTAGGCATTCCGACCTTATCTGAAGCAGATTTTCTAAAGCTTATATAACGTGGCTAAGTCTTAGTGTTGGATCGCCTTCAGCGATTCTCATTAACTCATTATATTTTGCTACCCTGTCAGTTCTAGACATCGAGCCAGTCTTAATCTGTCCAGCCCCTAATCCTACCGCTAGGTGTGCAATCGAAGTATCTTCCGTCTCGCCAGAACGATGAGAAATAATTGTTTTATATCCAGCTTCTTTAGCCATCAGTACTGCGCTAATTGTCTCTGTGAGCGTGCCGATTTGATTTGGCTTAATTAAAATCGCATTACCCACTTTTTCTTTAATTCCGCGTTTTAAGAGCTTGGTATTAGTCACGAACAAATCGTCACCGACAAGCTGGCAACGCTCGCCCAAGCGATTAGTCATGTCTTTCCAACCATCCCAGTCGTTTTCCGACAAACCATCTTCAATCGAGACTAGTGGATAATTATCCAAAATCCAAGTGTACCAGTTGATCAAATCATCTGAGCTCTTCCAATCACCATTAGTTTTTAATACGTAATGATCTGTATCGTAAAATTCAGAGGCCGCGATATCCATCGCGATAGCTACATCTTGGCCTGGTACATATTTCGCACGTTCAATCGCTTGGCGGATGCACTCTAATGGCTCGTTGTTGCCCTCGCGGACTCGTGGAGCATAGCCACCTTCATCGCCCACCGTCGTGACATAGCCACGTTCCTTTAAGACTTCTTTGAGATTATGGAAGACTTCTGCGCCGATTTGCACTGCTTCGTTCATTGTGGCAGCCCCGATTGGCATAATCATATATTCCTGGAAATCCGTGCTCCAATCCGCGTGCGCCCCGCCATTCATCACATTCATCATTGGCATAGGCAAAGATATCTCTGCGGCCGTTCCGGATAATTCTGCAATATGTTCATAGAACTTTTGGCCCTTTGCTTCTGCCACAGCCTTAGCGTTAGCTAGGGAGACAGCCAGGATAGCATTTGCCCCGAGGCTAGATTTGTTATCTGTACCATCAATGTCTAGCATCAACTGGTCAACCGTCTTTTGGCTGGCAGTGTTTCCTACCAGTACATCACGAATTCGATTGTTCACATTCCAGACCGCCTTCAGCACGCCCTTACCGCAGAAATAGTATTCGTCGCCGTCTCTTAATTCAAGCGCCTCGCCGGCTCCCGTAGAAGCTCCAGAAGGTACGGCTGCCCGTCCCATTACGCCGTTTGACAGAATCACGTCTGCTTCCACAGTCGGATTCCCACGACTATCTAGTATTTGTCTAGCTTTAATATCAGAAATTGTAAGTTTGCTCATACTGTTATTATAGCATAAGCATTACCAAATCAGGAGCCTTGATGTTATAATTTAAGATATGACAGATGCTCTGAAAGCCAAGCTGAAAACTCTCCCTTCCGCTCCCGGAGTTTATTTCCATAAAAACAAACAGGGTGAGATTATTTACGTAGGCAAAGCTGCCGTTCTTAAAAACCGTGTCCGCCAATATTTCCAGAACACTGAGAAAGATCCCAAAACTGCTGCTCTCGTCGCGGAAATCTATGATACGGATTGGATTGTAGTAGATACGGAGATGGACGCTCTCTTCCTTGAATCCGAAATGATTAAGCGCTATATGCCAAAATGGAATATCTTACTTCGTGATGACAAAACCGTATCTTATGTCCGTATTGATATGAAATCTCCCGTGCCCTATGTTTCGATGACGCGTCAGCCTCTAGATGATAAAGCTACTTACATTGGCCCATTTTATGCCAAAACCACCGTAGCCACCGCCCTGCGGATTCTCCGCAAAGTTTTCCCCTACTATGACAAACCCTATGATGGCAAAAAAACCCTGAACACCGACCTCGGCCTTACCCCAGGTATCGAAGTAGGGAAGACTACTCCGAGCGAGTACAAAAAAACTTTGAGAAAGCTCATTCGCTACCTTGAGGGCGAGCGCGAGAAGCTTATCAAGGAAATTGAGAAAGAAATGAAGATTGAGGCTAAATTAGAGCATTATGAGCGCGCCGCCGAGCTTCGCAATCAATATTTTGGCCTAAAAGGCTTAAAGAAGAAAATCGTCTTTTCTGATAAAGAATTTCTCAATATTTCTTCCGACCAAGCCCTGAAGCAGTTGCAAAAAATGCTAGACTTACCTGAGCCGCCTCGCCGGATTGAAGGCTATGATATTTCTCATGAACAGGGAACGAATGTCGTCGCCAGTATGGTAGTTTTTGTTAATGGTGTCTCTGATCGCTCTGAGTATCGCAAATTCAAGATGCGCCATCAAAAAAATGACGATACCGGCAATATGCGTGAAACTATTGAGCGACGCCTAAAACACAAGGAATGGGATTATCCTAATCTAGTTATTCTCGACGGCGCCGAAGGTCAAGTCAACGCCGTAAAAGATCTCTTGTCTGCCGCCGGTATTCCAGTCATTGGTCGCGATAAATCCGGCGACCATACTAAAAACGCTCCTGTCCACATTGTCATTCCCGACGCAAAAGAGCCTTCTGGCTTTCGTTCAGTTATTTTCTCTTCCGATTCTCACGTCGCTAAGCTCATTGCTCGTATCGACGATGAGTCTCATCGTTTTGCTATCACTTATCATCGCCTTCTCAAGAAGAAAGCCCTCTTTAAATAACTTCATAAATCTTCTCAAAACCTTGCCAAAAACTACTCCGCGCCTTATAATAGAATCAATATGCAAATTGGAAGTTTTTTACAGACTATCATCATTATCTCAGCCGTCCTGACTATCCTTTTGATTCTAGTCCAACAGCGCGGTGCTTCGCTTGGCGCTGGGTTCGGTGCTTCTGGGGAGCTCTATACTACTCGTCGTGGTCTCGATAAATCTCTTTTTAATGCCACTGTAGTTTTTGCAGTCATCTTTGTCGGAGCCATTATCGGACTACTAATTATTCCAGCATAAAATTATGGAACAAGATATCAAAAAAAGTGGGCACAAGATAGTTAAGCGCTTTTCGCGTTTTTCCAAACGTGCCGGAGCTGAAGGTCGCGAGCATATTCGCGAGAACTTCATCGATCGCATTTCTCACGTCAAAAACGTTCGGCTTTTAATTCTTGAGTGGGCTCTACTTGTTCTAGCAATTATCATGCTTTCTATCACCCAGGCTTTTCTCTATGCGGAATCTTACGCGGTCACGACTTTCACCTCGGGCGGTACTTATTCTGAAGCGACACTTGGTCGCGTTAATTCACTCAACCCGCTTTTTGCCACGACGAATAGTGAAAAAGCCCTCAGTCGTCTAATGTTTCTAACTTTATCCTCGGTCGATTATTCTGGTCACATTGGCCTCGGCTTGGCCGACTCTATCAAGACTGATGATACTGGTACGACCTGGACGGTAAAACTCCGCGATGGCCTGACTTGGTCTGATGGCGAGCCAATTACTAATGCCGATGTGCTCTATACCGTAAAAATGTTGCAGTCTCCTTCCGTTATTTCCTCGTACTCTTCCAATATGTCTGGCGTCACGGTCGAGGAGTCCGGCGAAGAACTAGTCTTTAAACTTACTACGCCTTATTCCAACTTCTCCACTGCACTCGATTTTCCAATTTTACCTTCCCACATTCTCGGCGACGTCTCACCGAATCTCTTGCTAGAAGATAACTTTTCTACTACTCCAGTTACTTCTGGCGCCTTTACCTTTAAAGCTTCTCAGTCTATTGGCTCGCTTGGTGAAAAAATCGTCTATCTCTCGCCAAATAAGTCTTACTATGAAGGTGCGCCTTTGCTCGATAGCTTTGCTATTCATGCTTACACTTCTACGGAGGATATTATTACGGCTCTCAACACCGGTTCAGTCACCGCCACCGCAGAGCTTTTGCCAACTGATGCCGATAAAATCACTTCCTCCAGTATCTATGAGAAAGAGACCGCTTTGAACTCCGGTGTTTTCCTTTTCTTCAATACTACTAGCTCAGTCTTCTCATCCAAAGATCTCAGAAAGGCCGTACAACAGGGAATCGATATGCGTTCACTACGTGCTCCTGTCGGCGATGAGTCGGATCTAGATTATCCTTTGCTTAGCACCCAGGTAGACATTACAGATTATCCAAGTCTACCAGAATATAATCCGGACGCCGCTAAGGAAACTATCAGAAACGCTGATTTCAACAAAGAGACCCCGATAAATATTGTTGCCATCAATACTGGCTATTTTCCAGCTCTTGCCGAGAACCTAAAATTCCAACTAGAGAACCTAGGCTTCAAGGCCGAGACTAATATTATGAATCCAGGTCAAGATTTTCTCGTTAACATCATCCGTCCGCGCAACTATGACATTTTACTTTACGAGATTGAGCTTGGCTCCGATCCAGATTTGTTTGCTTATTACCACTCTTCGCAGGTGAGAGAGAACGGCCTCAACCTTTCTAATTATAATAGTACTATTGCCTCTGATGCGCTACTAGCTGCTCGCCGCACTGTCGACCCAAGTGTTAGGAATACTAAATATGTTACTTTCTTGAAAGCTTGGGTGGACGATGTTCCGGCCATTGGTATTTACCAGGTCAACTTGGCATATTTCATGAATAAAAATGTGCGCAGCTTTTCTTCGGAGAACCGCTTAGTCACCGCCACGGATCGTTTTGAAGACGTCAATATGTGGGCGACCGAAAAAACTTCCAAGAACCGCACTCCATAGACTTTGCATTTTTATCGATTCTGTGCTAATATATGTATGTGTTCTTTTGCGCGCGTGGTGGAATTGGTAGACACGCTACCTTGAGGTGGTAGTGGCCATTTTAGAGCTGTGCTGGTTCAAGTCCAGTCGCGCGCACCAAACCTAGTTCTGTTCTTAAGAGCCTGGTTAAAGACGTTTTCAAGAGGTTTCTTCCATCTGAAGGAGACCTCATTTTTGTTGTTAATTTCTAGGTTCGTAACCAATTTTCGTACTAACTGGTCCTTTTGCCATGAGTCGGCACTTTTCATCTTGTCAGCGAGGGAATCTAGCTGGTTCGTAAGTTCTTCCAAAATTTCTCGAACTTGGTCAGGATCGTAGATTTTGGCGCTGATATCGTCGCGTTCAGCTTGCAAAGCGGCTATCGCGTCGCGGCATTCATTCATTTGCTCTTTGACGAGTTTCTTGGCTTCTTCTGGCGCATCTTTGCCTAGATCTATGAAAGCCTGCGCTAACTCGCCCTGAGTGCGCTTCTTGGCCTTAATAGCGGCATTAACGCGTAGCTTTTCTTCAAGTAGCTCGTTATGGCGGACGTTAATATAGTCATTTAAGTTATTGCGGAGTTCGTCTATCTCTTTCTTGCCAAAATGTAGCGCTTCTAGCGTGTTATAGAAGTAGTCTAGGAAGACTTGCGCGCGGACGCTCTTTTGCTCGCGCTTACATTCTGTATTACCGCAACGGAAGTATAGGTATTTCTTGCCAGTGCGTGATTTAGAACGCGCTACGTGCATAAAATTGCCACATTCTCCGCATCTCATGAGCTGGCGGAATGGAATGAAGGTCTTATCATCTATCGCCTTAACAGACGCCGAGATAACTTTCTTCAAGTTACCGCGCTTCGCCTGGACTTCGCCGAATTGTTCTTCGGTTAGCATTGGCTTGAAGTTCGGTAGGATCTTGCGTAAGTCTACCTGTTGGCCAGCTTGTACGAGGATACCGTAGTAGAACGGATCGCTAAGGATTGCGCCAATCGTAGAATCGCTATCGTAGACGTTAATGCGCTTTATGTTCTTATTCTTGCGCGTTAGCTTCGTCATGCGGTGAACGTTGTTCTGGCGCCAGTAATCTATGATTTCTCGCTGAGAATGGCCCTCAAGATACATCTCAAAGCCATGTTTGGTATATTCAAAGTTATCGTCTGGCTCGTAATAGCCAGTTATTTCGCTACGGTTATATCCCCATTTTGGAATACCGCCAGATTTACCTTGTGCAAGGTTAGAATCGACGCCGCGTTGTACGCTCTCTGACAAATGCTCAGAGTATTGTTTGGACATTGCAAACATGATGTTAAGAAGTAGCTTGCCACTAGAATCGTTTGTGAATTCGAGCGTTGGGAATTTAAGGTCTTTAATCTTGCCGCTGTCTACCATATCAACAATCATTCCAGCCTCTAAGGAGTTTCTTGCTAGGCGGTCCGGGTGCCAAGCTAGAATGCCATCGTATTTGCCAGCTTCTAGATCTTTTAGCATCTTAGCAAAAACAGGTCGCCTTCCGGATATCTTTGCGGAATGCGACTCTTTAAGCGTGTCTACAACTACAATGCCTTTATTCTCGGCATAGTCTAAGCAGTCTTTAATCTGATCGGGAAGAGACTTAGCCTGCGCGCCAACATCCTCAGATGATTTACGAGCATATAACACATAGCGGAATAATGGTTTTTCTTCGCCGTTTGTTCCCAATACAGACTTGCTTTTCATAGGAATTATTATATCATATATCTGTAAAAAGAGGTAGCTTGGCTGCACTGGCCCATAAAAAATCTCCGGTCGCGATTATGATCTAGCCGGAGATTGGTTTGTTTTAATAGTAAAATTCGACTTCGCCATTTTTGTTTACCGACTTCCATTGATTCTGAGCGATACGCTCCGGTGTAACTTCAATGCTTTTTAGAAGACTGAGTAATCCAGCGATAGCCGCGGACGTTTCTTTCTTTTCTTCGTCCATAAGGTGCTCCTTGCGTAGCCATGTGAAATGGCTTTCGAGGTTGACACAAGGTATTCCGCAATTTAATAGCTTGTGCGTGAAACAAAAAATGCGAGCATTTTCTGCCGCATTACTTGGGCTTCGAGAGCATCTCTAAACTCGAAGCTAGTTTTATTATAGCATGGATCTTTGGTTATGGGTTGTAAAACATGCATAAGTAAGGTTAAATAAATCAACCCTGCGAGGATTGCCGCAATTGATTATTTTGAAAAGGGTGCGTACCTTGTAGTTTCATAAAAGGTCTTCGCAGGGATCAGAGGTTTTTATCATTTAATCTTCTTTTCCAATGGTCTAGGTTTTTATTTACATCAACGTGTGTGCGCCATTCTTTCAAGGTTATTAATGAAGGTGGGTATGTATTATTATGTTCTGGAAATAGAGCTTGTTCTATCACGACACCATTCTTAATACAACAAACCTTTTAGAGTGAACACGATATAACTTATATAATAAGAAAAGTTTTGTAAGTGAATAGGATTTAAAGGCACAAAAATAAGAGCCTTTCGACTCCTATTATCTCAACTATACAAATTGTAATTTAGCGAATAGTAACTTAATTTTCTTTTTTATTAAACATATGGCGTACTTTATCTATTCGATTATTTGGTCTACGTGATTGAATAACTGGTTCACAAGTAGCAATTTGATAATCTTT
>JAGAVP010000035.1 GCA_017941835.1 Candidatus Saccharimonadota bacterium | reverse complement strand
TGGCGTCACTTAGAGTAATATCTGGATATTTGTATGGGTCGTAAAAACGGATTTCGTGGCCATTCTCCTCGGCGATTTTTGCGAGGGCGGAGCCGAAAACACCTGCACCTAAAAACGTAATTTTCATTCTTTCATTATAGCACGGAGCACAACTAAATTTTCTAGGTGCGGCGTGTGAGGAAAGAAATTAAATGGAGTTACAGAGGAGATTTGATATTTTCCAGAGTCTAGTAGAATTTTAACGTCACGAGCCTGGGTGGCAGGGTTGCAAGAAAGATAAATGATAGTTTCGGGTTGGACGTTGATGAATTTGTCTAAGAGCTTTTTGTCGCAGCCCGCGCGCGGCGGATCAACGATGACCGTTTGATCCGGTGCAACAAATTCGAGGGCATCTTCAGAATTTCGTAGAATTGCGCGAACAGTGTCTTGTTTCGCGCAGTTTTTCTCTAACTCTGTGTAAGCGAATTTGTTGCACTCCACGAGCGTAAGCTCGTGGCCGCGCGCGACGGAGAGGCCAATTGTGCCGACGCCGGCGTAAAGATCGAGGACTTTTTTAGTTTTGATATGCTTTTTGATTTCTAAAAGTGCCATTTCGTAGACTGGTAGATTGATTTGGAAAAAACCATTAGGAGAATAGGAATAAGCATAGCCCAAAATATCGTCTGTTAGATTTGGGAAGACTTCGTGTGGCTTTTTGTTCTCATAAAGACCACCAGAAACTTCGCCTTTTTGATTGCAACGCAAGAGCAGCGATTGATATTTTCTCGCTTCTTCGTGATTAGCATTAAGATTATCAATTATAGCTTGAGCTTTTTCATAAATCTCAGGGCGTTCAATAGAAGAGCTAGTGATAGGGAGTTTGCGATGTGAACCGCGCTCGTGGAAGGCAAGAAAAATCTTTTGCTTTTCGTTGTCCCAGTAGAGAGAGTATTCCATTTTGTTACGGTAGTTGTAATCGTTAGAATCGGTTTGGACAGTGTTTTGTTCCAAACTGATTCCGACTTGCTTGAATTGCTCTTTTAGCAGTTCGGCTTTCTGGGCGAGTTCAAAATCGTAATCCATGATTTGCCAGGGGGAGGTAGAGAGGTAGCAAGAGTCCTTCGGCATGACTCTGTGAGCGGAAGGATTTTCTATTTCTTCGGCGATAGCCTCAAAATAATGCGATTTGTTTTTGGTGATGCGATATTTTGTGACGATTTCGCTAGGAAGGGCGTTCCAGAAAAAGACTTTTTTGCCATTTTCATCAACACCTATTCCCTGCCCACCCGGAACAAGTTTTTCAATCGTGATATTCATATTATTCGTAGCGGAGAGAATCAATTGGGTTTTGTTTGCTGGCGCGGTAAGCTGGAGCAGTGCCGGCGATAAAAGCAATAAGCATAATTACGCCAGTAATGATTAGCATATTGATTGGATTAAAGATAACAAGCTGGAAAGTTGGGAATTCGGTGAGGAAGGTTTCGTGTGCGAGTGAGTTCACGCCGTAGCCGATAAGCATTGAGATAAGGATACCAATAACGGAGCCCCAGAAGCCAAGTAGGATTGCTTCAAGTGAGAATGCAGTAAAAATCTTCCGATCGCTCATGCCCATGGCCTTCATGAGGCCGATTTCGCGAGTACGTTCGGCAACGGACATAAAGAGCGTATTAATGATACCAATAGCTGCAGCAAGCAAAGCAATACCACCAAAGATATTAAAGACGACGAGGATGACGTCAAAGAAGGTACGAATCATGCCGGCAGTATCGTCAACCGTGGTAATAGTGTAGCCGAGTTTGTCTAACTCGGTTCGAATTTGTTCAACTTTTTCTGGATCGACGCGACCGATAGCAAAATAGGTGCGGTCGGCAGTAGATTTTGGCATGCCTTCCATTGCCAGATCATACAGAGCGTTATTTAGAGCGAGATTTACTCTTGCTCCACCGCCGAAAGAGAGGACACCTGGAGCCTGAATACCTGTGACGGTAGCATCGACCGTTGCGAGACAATCCGTTGGATTTGCGACCATGAGGCATTTGGCGTTTTGTTTGACGGCGAGCGTGACGGTTTGCCCGAGGATGGCTTCATTGCTTTCGTAGCCTAGAGCTTTCACATAATCCTCAGTTAGCATGATTTCTTTTTTTGAACTATCGGCATCAACTTTTCTTCCGGCGGACATATCGACGTTTAAGGAATTATCCGGAGAGAGACTGACAGTAATATTGTAATTTTTGGAGGTTTTGGAGCTGGTAATATACTCTGTGGAAGCCATGTGATAAGCGTTCATTTTTTCGACACCATCAACGGCGCGAATTGTTTCTAGGTCTTGGGCGGTAATATAGGAGGTCTCAAGGCTACCTTTGTTTGGGTCATATTCGCGAACGGAAGAATCACCCGACATAATAGATTCTAGTTGGTCGCTAACGTTTTTTGGCATAACTTCAATATAGCCGTCACCACCGATGCCTTCAACCTGTTTATCAATGAAGTCATTGACGCCAGTATTGATTGCGTTACTAAGAATAATTGTAAAGCTACCGATAAAAATGGCAAGAATAGTCAGAAAAGTACGAGTTTTGTTTCTGAACAAATTGTGGTTAGCGGTGATGATTAAATCAGAGAATTTCATTAGTTCCCCTTTCTTTCGTTAGCTTTTTTAACGCGGGCGGCTTCTTTTTCGCGGCGATCGCTAGATTTCTTCTGAAGATCTTTTCGGACGGTCTGATCGGAGATGATATTGCCATCGGAAATGCGGACGATGCGTGAGCAGAGCTTAGCGAGGTCTTCGTCGTGGGTGACAATAATAAGGGTGACACCTTTTTCTTTATTGAGTTTGAAAAGTAAATCGGTAATTTTGTCGCCTGTGGCAGAGTCAAGGTTGCCGGTTGGCTCATCGGCGAAGATAATATCAGGGTTATTGACAATGGCACGGGCGATACAAACGCGCTGTTTTTGTCCACCAGATAGGTCGCTGGCTTTGTTTCTAGCCTTATCTTCAAGATCAACAGTTTTTAGTGCTTCCATGGCCATCTTTTTTCTCTTGAAACGGCTGATTTTGGCAATTTTTAGAGGTAAAAGGACGTTTTCTAAGACGCTGTCATTACTGTTCATAAAGAATTGCTGGAAAACGAAGCCGAACTCTTGATTCCTGAGCTTGTTGAGGCTTTTGCCGCGAAGTTTGGTAGAATTGATGCCGTTTATCTCAACTTGGCCTTTGGTAGGCTTATCAAGAAGAGCAAGAAGATGCATCAGGGTGGATTTGCCGGAGCCGGATTTTCCGACGATAGCAACAGACTCGCCTTTTTCGATGCTTAGATTAATGTTTTTAAGGGCAGTGAATGCGGCTGACCGCTTCCCATAGACTTTAGTTAGGTTTTTTACCTCGATAATCTTTTCCATAAGTGTAAATATTATACCATACCTTGACTTTTTTGGCTATCTGTGGTATAATGTGAGTATAGGATGTGAAAAAGCGTAAGCTTTAACCATATTGTATCTTAAGAAGGAGGTATACAGTTATGATGAGAAGGATTTCAAGTTTTTTGCTTATGCTTATTCTTAGCATAAGTGTTATGGGATGTGGAAATGCTAGTGCTAGTAGCGAAAATGCTAATAGTAATAACGATTCTACGCCAGCAACAGAGAATTCGCCAGCTTTATCGCAGGGTGTTTCAAACACTGCGGTGAACGACGACACTGTTTCTTCTGAAACTACAATAGAGACGACGGAAGTTGTTTCTGAACCTGAACCTGTGCAGAACTTTACGGGTAGTTTATACACTTTACCAGTAGGTGCAAAAGGTGAAGAATGGACAGAGGAACAGCTGGACGAGTATCTGAAGGATTGCAAGGCTTATCAGAAATTTTGTCAGCCTGATAATCTCGGGCTCTTCGAGGTAGACATTGATGGATTGATGGACGGCTTCGGCTTTGAGTATGTCGGCACATATAGTGGAAATAGTAGTCGAAACTATAATGTCTATTGGAGGCAGGCTGGAAACTTAAAGATGGTTGCCGCTTTTACCACAGATAAACAACTGTTCGTATATCTAGACAATGGTGCTAACCCGTTAAGGATTGTCCTGCTTGGAACCGATTATAATTCATCTAACGATGATAAGGTGTATTTTCAATCGCAATACTTACATGACGGAACACCTATGGGGCGAGCAACAGTGCGATATCTAAAGGGCGTGTCGGCAACTTTAAATTATCTCTGCAATTCATCTGAAATTGATTGTGGAAGATTGCCCTATCCTGCTGAGTATAGTATGGATATATTGACATCAGGCTCGTTTAATCTGAACAAGAGTATAGATTTTGTATCTACGGATATTACTCTTGAAACACACAGTGTATACCAATAGCAAAAACGCCCTAGTTTTAGGGCGTTTTTTCATATCTTAATATACTGTTTATGGTATAATTAGGCTAACTAGGAGGCTTATGCAGAATGATATGATGCCACAATTTGGAGTAAAAGCTCAGGCGAAAACTGATTCGCAGGCTCAGCCTCAGACGCAATCACAACCTCAAGCACAGCCAGGAGGATTTGGAAGTGCTACTCCGGAGCTAGAGAGGGAGAAAGTATTTACATCTCTTAGGAAAGAACAGATTTTGCCGGTTTTGACCGTGATTTTTGGTTTTTTGGCACTAATTTTTTTGGTTTCTACGATTGCGCTTGCGGTGAAAAAGCCCAGCAGCGGTTCGATGATGGTGGAAAGCTCGAGCTCTTCGTCAGCGGAGGTTCCGGCTGCGTCCACCTTGATGTTTTCAACGAATAAAATTTCTGACCCAATAAGCGATGCAAATTATAAATTTGGAGCTATCGTCCGAAACGCTGATGGCCACCAGGTTGTGGCAGTATTTGCGAATAACTCTGGGAGTGGTTTTACGATTGACGTAAACTGGGAATTTGTAGCACCATATTACAGTGTCAATTCTTCGCGCGTAGACCAGGAATCGTTCAAGGTGATGACGAATGAAGTTGTGGCAGACATGGCCGTGGGGCGCGCGACAAATGATGTAAAGGATGACGTGCTACTGCTTTTGCTGGCAAACGGAAAAGTGCAGTATATGCCGCTCAGAGAGAGCTTGGAAAAATATAGTTTCAATATCGTGGGCGAATTCGACGATATATCTGATGCGGTGAAGTTCTATCGTGTTCAAGAAACAGTTAATGGTGAAACAATCGAAACAACGATGGTACAAAAAACTGACGGAACGATTATCGATATGAGGTCACAGCTACTAAAAGTGGTTGGAAAAGATACGAAGTAGACGAATACTTAAGATTGTGGTAGAATAAGACGTGTGTTGGACCGTCGCCAAGTGGTAAGGCAAC
>JAGAVP010000034.1 GCA_017941835.1 Candidatus Saccharimonadota bacterium | reverse complement strand
AGTTTATGAAGATAGATAGAAGATTCACCGATGGTAAAGTTCATCTTCCAGTTGCCCACGATATAAGTTTTCATGATTTTATTATAGCACGGTTTCTTACAGCCATAATTTTTGATACAGACAAAACGGCATAGCGGGACTGGTTTAGTGTGTAGTCCATACTGCTATTTAGTATAATTGAGCAGCCAGAGACTGTTGAATTTAAGTGTTTATCCGCATCATCAGCGAGAAAGAAATAGATTTCACCATATTCTGTAAAAGCTTTTATTACATAATTTGCTTTGATGTTCGAAAAACGGTTTCGCCTCTGGTCGTAGTCATAAAAATAAAAATCTCCATCCAAGATTCTTTCCAGGTTTGCAAGAACTAATAACCGAGAGGATATGTCAGTAAAATATGCGGAGCTCATAATTTTTTCCGGCTTTATCTCTCTAGCGTCAATTTTATTAAAGACTTTTTCGCTTTTGCCATTCAACATCGGCCTATCTTTTAGATAGTGTAAACCTGCTAAATGATGAAAATTACTCTTTGAGAAGCTAAGAGTAATAGTCTTAAGCTGGCCCTTTCTGCCAAGAGTAATCTTGTATTCAAAATCAAGTAGCCGCTTAAAGGCTTCAACCCCACCCGTGATGATGTCTTCTTCTGCCATGATACCTCCTTTTTGGCATAAAAAAATCCCAAGATCACAGGATATACTAGAAACCGGCATTTTTCTTTCAGGAGATTATCCCTAGTTGGCTTGAGGTAAATGCCGAAACCCTTCTTGAGCTGGCAGGCGGTTGCTATCCAACACAGCCGTCCTACCGTAACGCTCTGACGTACACACTTGTTGCACATCTATGCTTACATTGTATCAAAAACCTGTGGAAAAGTCAAGATGGCAGCGCGCCTGGGGCTAATCGCGAAGCAGACTGGGTAATTAGCATAGGCAGTATTGACTTTTTAGCATAAGTGTGATATAATGTAATTATGTACTAATCGAAGGGGTGCATCGTAGCTTATCAATCATTTTCTCAGAATAGGGGTGATATTATGAAGAAAATAATTATTTTTATGTTAGTTGTAGTTTTATCTATCTGTCCGAGCGTGGCTAGTTTTGCGGCCGATGAGACAACCGAGATACAGGAATCACTACCGATTCCGAATCCGGGACCGCCGACACCAGAGCCTCAAATAGATCCGCCAACACCGCCGGAGCCAACCCCCAAGAATCCAAGCAGTGACCCTGCTTCTTGGGATAATGCCAATGTGGGCGGAGGTGCGAACGACGATTTTGAACTAGGACCACAGATGCCCGACCTGGGCGACAGTCGTACGGAAAGCGACGAGGACATAAACATTTACGGAGCGTACCTCGAACTATATTGGCTTAACGAGCTTAGACAGGAAACTATTGATAATCAGCACAGGAGGATTAACTTGCAAGACGAAGTTATCAAGAGTCTGAAGAAAGAGATAGTTTTCCTCGAAGTCCTTATAACTATCCTTTCCGTAGGAATGATTTACTTTGCTGCTATCTCCATTAAAAGACGTATCGATAACCATTCTGACGGCGAAGACCATTCACAAGATGAAAAATATTACGTTCAGACGGAAGCTTCATACGATCCCGAAATGCATAACTAACAAAAATGCCCCCATTTACGAGGGCATTTTTCATGCTTTTTTGCCTTATTTTTCGGTGACGCCAAGAATGCCGCGGAGGGCGTAGGCGGTATCTTCATGGCTCCGTACCGTAATAGTGTCAATACCCATCTTTACGACTGGATAATCATTCCCGCCCGGCTGAGTCATATCGCCGAAGTAGAGAATTTCGTCTTTTTCCACGTCTAGCTCTTTTAAGAGATGCGTCATGCCAAATTCTTTGTTCATACCTGGAGTGATGGCATTAATAGAAGTGGTGCCGCCGATTTCGTAATCGAATTCTGGGGCGATTTCTTTAGCGCGAGCAACGATTTTTTCACGTTTTTTGCAGTCTGGATCCCAGGCATATTTTTCCTCGGTGCCAGCCTTTTGGCCGAGGGCGGAGAAAGTGACCTGGGAGAGGCGGTTTTCAATAATTTCGTCACCGTCTTTTAGCTTGTCCTCCTCCCAGTAGCCTAATTCTTTTGCGGCGATTTCAATAGCGTTCGTAATTTTCTCAACCTGTTCATCTGTCAAAGGATAGCTATAGACCTGTTCCCATTTCTCCTCGGAATACGGCTCTTTGCCAGAGGAAATCGAAGTCTCTACGGAGAAAAGTTTGTTGCCGTGTTTAGTGGTTTTGCCTGGAACGTAGCGATAATACTGGGTTCCCTGAGCGACAAAGAGATGGAGATTCTCGAGCTGTTCTGAAGTCACACCGCGCTCAACGAGACGGTTAACAATCTGGATTAAAAACTGATCAAATTTCTGGCCAGAGATAGGGCAGATTGCGTAATAATTAAGACATTCAATAAGTAAGTCGGCAATCTCATCCGGAATCGGGGTCTTGGCGACGTTTAGAGTCTGGTCAATATCAAAGGCTAGGACTTTTTTCATGAGTTTTTCTCCTTAATTTTATTATAGTTATTAACGATAAAATCTGCTAAATCGCTATCAGTTTTGCACTCTGGGAAAGATGCTTTTAGCTCTCTCTTGAGCTTGGACCACGAAACTCGAGAATCGACATAGGCCTCGTAGAAGAGGTCGGGCGATATTTCTGCCTGACCACCAGACTGGAGAAAACGCAAAGTCTCGCGTTCGCTAGGATAACTGCGACCATTTTCACAAAAAGGTTTAATGCTACTTGGAGTAGCATTATCATGGACATTGCTAATAATACCGCCAATGTCCTCGGTAATAGCCTCCTTGAAGATGCGATTAGCGCTCGTGATAGTCGATTCGGAAGCTCCCAAAAAGAGATTAGCATCATCACTCTTGAAGCGCATCGGGCGAAGCTCTTCTAAAGCGTGAGTAAGTTCGTGGTTAATAACGTAAAAGGCAGCTTTACCCTTGGAATCGCCTAGATGCTGAGTGGGATGAGAGTAGAATTCGTCGATTGCAATAGAAATAAGAAAAGTGTCACTATTCTTCAGCTTTGAGGTCGCACCGTTCGGAGAGGCGCCATTATTTGTGGTGTGGGTACGATCAAACAGTGTGTATTCGATGTCTTGATGGAGAGAGGGAGTAGCATTAAGACGCTCCGCGAGTACGTTACAGATATCTGGAAGGTAACCGTTTTCAGTGGCACGTTTCATGGCGCCAGCGTAGTATTTTTCTATCTCTGGGATATTCTCGTTAAACTTCTTTTCGAGTTTGTTAGCCTCGGAAAGATACCAGCCGGTGAATTTGTTGAGCTTTTCGTCTGAGACCCGATATTCTCCAGACTCATCTTTAGCTGTCAACGCGGAGATAAAATCATAGTAGGACTCTGTGCCTTTAAAATCATCATAATGTTCGGCAAATTCGTCAATTTCGCTATTAGTGAACTTAAGATATTCTTCTTCTGGGGAAATCAGCTGAAGTATTTCCCTGCCTTTTTCGCCGCTATGCTTCACGAAATGAGTAAAAATGACGTTCTGATTTAGTCGATCTCTTTCAGCGTTTTTATGAATCTCGGGGTCATTAAAATTTTCTAGGTCGGCGCGAAACTCAGGCGCGAGGGAGAGATCTTCATTGTTTGCGACATGGCCATTTTGGATAAGCTTCACGGCCTGGCGACCAAGAATGCGAGCAAATTTAGATGGGAAAAATTCCCTGAGATCGTGGGAAATTTCTGAGTTGTTTGAGCCAGGTAAAGCCTCGGATTGGTTTGTCTGCTTGGAAGATTCATTGCCTAGTGCGTGATTATAGGTTTCCATAGTGATATTTTAGCATATTTGGGCGAGGCAAGAAGGTCATAAAAAATCCCCTCGCGGACGAGGGGATAATGTAGGTTTGTTGGGCGTTTCTGTTTTAGCTACTGGTTCAATTGATCGTCTAATTCCTTATTACTCTTGCGCTTCCTCTGCAATAGAAGAAAGCAGACGGTTATGTCTATTAAGGCCACGAAGCATGTGAGGAATGAAATAAGACACATTCCGTCGCCCATTTGCCAGAGCCAAATGCCCTCGAGAAGACAGAGAATAGCCACAAGAAATGCTACCGACATGCTAAATGTAGCAATTACTTCATATGCCTTTGTTTTGTCGCCGTTTTCCCATATTGTTTTACTCGTAACATCTACTAGACCATTTAGCAAATTATATAGGATTCCCATAAATGTCAGAAGTAGTGCCCCCAACAGGCCAAAGACGGCCGTGTTAATAGCTGAATTGAAATAGTCAAACACAGATATCACCCACCTTCCCTTTATCTAAAACTACACCCACCCAAAGCCTGTTTTTATTATACACTCTTTTTGGCAAATGTCAATAGGTGAGAAAAATAGCACCGGGAGTGCGGTGCTATTTGCCCAGAGAGGGCGGCGCTAGAAAGCGTCTCGAAAAGGGTTTCGCGATAAAGTAATTGCCTAGGGTATTAGGCTGTTGGAATAAGCATCTTGGGGCTAATGGGTCTAACAAACCTGTGGAACTGAAGCATGTCGCCAATGGCGGCACGCATCGTTGGTGTATGTTCATCGGAATAGAAGAAAAACTGTTCGCCTGAGGCGGTAACTGCACGCATTAAATCGTGTGCGTTATCGCCTTTGAATCCATGGCTGACACGCTCTATGCAGATGATTGATGGCGTGTAGAAGATGTCATCTTTGCCGGGGATTTCTCCACCAATAATAAATTTGTCATTAGTAATAAGAAGTGGCAGACTAAATTCGTTCCAGAAAGTGGAAAATGAACTTAGAGCATTGCTTATGTTGTCAAGCCCGTCGCTCTTCTTAAAATAAAACTGCCAGTTACTTAAAACATTCATCTCTGTCATATCTGAAATCTCCTTTTCTAAAAGAACTATTGTTTACTACAATGTGGTATCGTCTTTCTATTATAGCACAGATACGTCAAAAAGTCAATACTACTTAAGCTTTTCATATCTGGTAGGAATATGTTATACTTGGGGTATTATGAAACTATCAGAAGAGTTACTTTGGCGCGGGTTTAGCGCGGAAACTACCATTAAAGATCCTGCGATGCTGGACACGATGGAGAATAAGACTTTTTATTGGGGTGCAGACCCATCGGCCGATTCCCTGACGATTGGGAATTTGGCAGCACTAATGATGTGTGCCTGTTTTGTGCGACATGGCTATAAGCCTTATCTTCTGGTAGGTGGCGCGACGGGTCAGATTGGTGATCCAAAAGAGAACGGCGAACGCGAATTAAAGCCGCTCGAAGAAGTCGAGCATAACAAAAAGTGTATCGGCGAACAAATCCAGCGCGTAATCAAGTCTAACGACGTGACGATGGTCGACAATTATGATTGGTTTAAAAATATCAACTACATTGATTTCTTAAGAACAGTCGGCAAACAATTCTCAATGACACAGCTCCTCGATCGCAAGTTTATCCAAAACCGAATCGGCGAGGGCGGAAGTGGTATTTCTTACGCAGAATTTTCTTACACGCTGATTCAGGGTTACGATTTTTATCATCTATACAAGCAATATGGAATACAGCTACAACTTTGTGGCGCTGACCAATACGGCAACTGCGCGACTGGTATTTCCCTAATCCGCAAATTAGAAAACGCCGAAGCAAATGTCTGGTCTACGCCGCTTGTTATAGACCCGGTGACGGGGAGGAAATTTGGCAAATCTGAGGGTAATGCGGTGTGGCTTGCTTCGTCCGATAACGGGCAGGGGAATTTCACAACGATATTTGATTTTTATCAGTTCTGGTTAAATCAAGCGGATAACGCGGTGGAATATCTACTAAAAATCTACACCACCTATGAGAAGGAAGAGATTGAAAAGATTTTGGCCGAGCATGCCGAGCATCCAGAAAAACGCGTGGCACAGAGAGCTTTGGCGCATGGGGCAACGAGCGTGGTGCATGGCGAGGATGCAGCAAACGCAGTAGAGAGATTGTCGGAAAAGTTGTTTGCAAAGGAGACTAGCTATTCAGAAAAAGACATTGAGGATGCAGCAAAAATCCTTCCAGTCAGACTACTTTCGGCGACACTAGTAGAAGACCTGGTTTGCACAGGGCTTGCCAGCTCTAAAAAAGAAGCTCGTCAGTTCATTAAGGCTGGTGCTGTTTCAGTGAATGGCGTCAAAATTACAGATGAGAATAAAGTTTTGAATGCGCCGGCGATTTTGAAGCGCGGCAAGAATAGATTTGCAGTCGCAAAATAGATTCTAGAAAGCTAGTTACGTAAGCGTTTTTGATGACAAAATGATGCTTTTTTGGTATAATAAAAGAGTTTATGGAAAAGACGTCTAAAAAACAAGAAAAGCCAAAAAAACAGAAGGCTGCAAAAGCACCAAAACGCAGTCTTTTAAAGCGGACTAAGAATAAGAGTCTTAGTACTTATTCTAGCTTAGTGCATAGAAAGAAAGTCAAAAAAGATAAGAAAGCTAAGCAGAGGGCGGAAGATTTAGCGACTCTACCAAAGCAGCCAGTAAAGAGATTCTTTGCGCATCTCCATCCAAAACGTGTTTTCCATTACTGGTTCTCGATGCGTGGGCTAAAAATGTTCCTCAAAATTGTGGCTGCGCTGATTCTTTTGACGATTATCGGCATTGGTGGTCTTTTCCTATACTACAAAAAAGATTTGGATGAAATCCAGCTAGATGAGCTGAAGGTCTCCGAGACGGTGAACGTTTATCTGGACCGCAACGGTGAAGTGCTCTGGGAAGATAAGGGCGATGGTGATTACCGCTTGGTGGTTGATGGAGATCAGATTTCTACCTATATGCGTCAAGCGACCGTCGCAATCGAGGATAGAAACTTCTACAATCACAACGGTATTGATTTCTGGTCCTTGGTGCGTGCAGCATTCTCTACCCTGACTGGTAAGAGCGTCCAAGGTGGCTCTACTTTGACGCAGCAGTTGATTAAGCAGGTTTATTTCTCGGATGAAGCGAAAGACCGTGGTCTGACTGGTATTCCACGTAAAATCAAGGAAGCGATTTTGGCGCTCGAAATCGAGAAGATGTACTCCAAGGAGCAGATTATTACGATGTACCTTAACGAATCACCTTATGGTGGTCGTCGTAATGGTGTGGAATCTGGCGCGCAGGCTTATTTCGGAAAGAGTGCTAAGGATTTGACACTAGCCGAGTCAGCACTGCTAGCGGCGATTCCAAACAACCCGGCGGTCTTAAACCCATACAATGAATATGGACACGAGGCATTGATTTGGCGTCAGCAATATACGCTCGATGTGATGGCGGAACTTGGTTATATTACAAAAGAGGAAGCTGAAGAAGCTAAGAAGGTTCCGATTCTTGACCAAATCAAACCTGATACTAATCAGTACGACAACATTAAAGCACCACATTTCGTGTTAACCGTAAAGGAGATGCTGGAAGAAAAGTATGGCGTGAAGACGATGCGCGCCGGCGGCTTCACCATTAAGACTTCGCTTGATTATCGTGCGCAACAGATGGCTGAGGCGGCTGTTGCTACTGGTGCTGCATTGATGAGCAGAAATGGTAGCGATAATATTGCGCTCGCATCTGTGGATGTTAGTACGGCGCAGGTGATTGCAATGGTGGGTTCGGCAGACTGGAATGCGGCTGGTTACGGTGAGCTAAACGCCGCGACGTCCCAGCTAGAACCTGGTTCTTCTATCAAGCCGATTGTTGACTATGGTCCGCTCTTTATGCAACGCGAAGGTCAAAACTATGGTCCTGGCTCAGTGCTAAAAGACGAAAACATCGACTCTATCTATTGTGGCGGTTATACTGGTGGTTCTTGTGCTCTAAGAAACTATACCGGTACTTGGTACGGTAACGTAACGATTCGTCGAGCACTGGCTGGTTCTCTCAATATTCCGGCTGTTAAGGCCATGTACATTAATGGTATTGAGAATAGCCTAGACGTTGCAAGAAAGCTTGGTGATGTTTCCTACTGTGCTGGTGAAGGTGTGACCGGTGGTCTTTCTACAGCAATTGGCTCAGGTTGTACAGTGACGCCAATTGAGCACGCCAACGCTTATGCGTCTATCGCGCGTGGTGGTGTTTATAAGCCACTGACTTATGTGCTTGAGATGAAAAATTCGGCTGGCGATGTAATTGAATCCTGGCAGGATACGGAAGGTACAAGAGTTTATGACGAGCAGGTGGCCTATATGCTCTCCTCGATTCTTTCTGACGCGAATGCTAGAACAATCACCTTTGGCTCACAAGCCTATGCGTTTGGTTTCGTAATTCCGAACGTTTGGACGGCTACTAAGACTGGTACATCTACTACCGCACTCGCATCAGTGGCAAAGGATTCTTGGATTGCAAGCTACTCGCCTGTAGTCGCGACAACGATTTGGAATGGTAATCACGACGGCTCTGGTCTCGCAACTTCTGATAACACGCTCGTAAGAAGAGTTGTGAATGATTACATGGGACCAGTTCACACGGAATTGTACGCGGCTGAGGGTAAGTGGACAGCCAATCAAGCGATTCCACAACCAGCTGGCATTCAGAGACTAACTGTGAACGGACAGACGGATATCTGGCCAAGCTGGTATAACTCTAAGACTTCTGGCGTAACAAAAGAAACTTTGACCTTCAACAAGTACACCAAGAAGCTAGCTGCGGCTTGTACGCCGGAAAATCAGAAGATTCAGGTTGAGGCGACTAAGACGATTGACCCAATCACGAAGAACGAAGTCTGGAGTGTACCAGACGGATATAACCGTGATGCGACGGATGACTGTTCATATACGCTACCTAGCGTGGGAGCGTTCTATTCGGCAGATGGCGGGCTAAAAGCAGTGCTAACACTGGGTTCTTCTGGCTCTCTCAGCTGGACTCTATCCGAAGACGGCACGGCCGTGAAAAGTGGAACAACCTCCAGTACGACACTAACAATCCCAAGCAGTACTTACGATGTCAGTGGCAGTATTAAAGGCAGAGTCCTGAAACTCACTGTCAAGGATGCTAATGGTGCCGAAGCAAGCAAGAGTTGTACGATTACACAAGACAGTAATGGCGTAAAGAAATGTAGCTAGCTTTGATGGTGGTCGCTAAATCTTCTTAGCGAAGATGATGCGACCAGCAGAAGTCTGGTGAGCGCGGATAACCTCCGCGCTTATTTCTTTGCCGATGTATTTTGAAGCACGCTCGACTACGACCATAGTACCATCGTCTAGATGTCCAACAGCCTGGCCACGGTTACTTCCTTTTTCCACGAGTTTAAGGCGAAGCTTAGTACCTGGAGTGGTTTTTCCGAGCAGGGTAAGCGCAAGGTCATTGACGTTCAAAACGTCGATATGCTCAGTGGCGGCAACTTTATTGAGGTTAAAATCATTAGTACAAATCAAGCCGTGGTTTTCTTTAGCAAGGGCAATTAGGCGCTCATCGACTGGAGTATGGTCAAGCTCATCCTCATAGATTTCCGTGTTGCAGTAGACTACGCGCTCTAATTCCCTGGCGATATCCATGCCACGACGGGCGAGAGCGCGCTTTTCGCTATCTTTACCGTCGGCCAAGAGTTGGAGCTCGCGAATGACACTGCGAGGAATAAGAAGGTCGTCACCAATAAAGCCAGTCTGGGCAACAGCGAGGATGCGACCATCAATTAGCGCGGAAGTATCAACAAAAATCTTGCGGCGGCCGGATTTCTTGGCTTCTTTTTTGAGATTTTTGACCAAGACGATCGTAGTCTCCGCGAGAAGAATTAGGACGACAACTAGGATTAAAATTTCCATTATTATATTATACCATATTTATTGAATCTTCGCCAGTGGCGGCGGCGTGCTCAGCGTTTTCTCGGAGGATGTTTTGATATTTCTCGATGAGATCTGGGCGGTTTTCGCGGTAGGCGATATCGAGACAGAGGTCATAGCGTGAAGCACCATTTAGGCGCAGCATTTCAAACGGTGTCGTGGTAGAGCCAAGCTCGTTAAAACCGTGCACGGAGAGTCGATAGCCCGCGCCGTAATTCGCAAGAATATTTTTGAGAGCCTCTGGATAACCGTGGAAGTTGGCGATGATGGGTTTATCGCTCGTAAAATAATCATCAAAAATTTGCTGAGACATTTTGGACTTAACAGTGCCGATCGCACCGTAGGAGAGAGCATTAATGCCGACAAAGCGGAAGCGACGACCTGGAAGGTCTTTGCGGAGAATATTCAGAGCGTAGATTGCTTCGCGAGTCATAATATCGCCGGCAGCAGTGAAAATATAATCTGGATTATCGTCCGAGGCAAAGCCAAAGACGCTAGCACCATATTGGTACTGAAAGGCAGCATGATTTTTGTCAATCCAACGCGGTTCTTCTGTTTTGTTTAGCGTGACAAGGTTGACGACATTCTTAGACTCGGAGATAAAATCAAAACAGGCGGCGGCGGCAACATCGTCACATGGGAATAGTACATTAGCGTGGTTAGAGGGCTGGGCGAGTAGGGCGGAGATGAGGGCTGGCGACTGGTGAGAAAAACCGTTGTGGTCTTGGCGCCAACAAGTGCTGGTAGAAAGAAGGTTAAGGCCGGGAACTGGCTCACGCCATGGAGTCTCTTCGGATTGCTGAAGGAATTTGAGATATTGGAAAATTTGAGAGGTAATAATAGAAAAGAAAGACTCGTAGCTTGCCATCAAGCCATGTCCGCCGGATAGATTATGCCCAACAAGAACAGCAAAGAGGACGTTTTCGGAAAGGAGTTCAATAATGCGACCAGACTCGGATTCTGGTAAATCCCAAGATTTCCTAGGCAGCGCCCAAGCGCGAGCGCTAACGTTATAGGCGGCAGTCAGCTTGTTACTAGTGGTCTCATCGGGAGAAAAAAGGTAAAAGCTAGGGTCGTTTTTGATGGTATATTTGATGAGTTCGCCAAACTTTTCGGCGGAAGAATGAAATTCTGTGCCTGGGGCTTTGATTTCGGCAGGGCCAAGGAGATCGTCAGGCAGATGTAGAGATTTTGTATGGTTCATAAGATAAAGCCCTCCTGGCGCTTAAATAACTCCTCAAAATGATAACTTTTTAGCCAATCTTCAAGCATTTTCAGCTCAGCTGGGTCAGTTTTAGGATTCTTTAGTGGGATTTGGTGGGCGAGATAATTACCGGCGATTTTCTCGGTGCCGAGGAAGCTTGGGCCGGTTTTACCCTTTTCGCTTTTCATGACAATGAACGGATTCGTAATAGACTCGGACCTTTCGATGGCGTCTTGGAAAGCGTTAGAATCTTCGCCGTCAACGAAGATTGGCAGATAGCCAAAGCCGCGGAGTAGCTCAGAGAGCTCGCGCTCGGATTTCCTGGCGGCAATGGTTGGGCCAGAAATTTTATAGCCGTTTAGATGGAGGATTGGGAGGACGTGGCCGTTTGAATCTGTGCCGAAAAGCTTGCTAAGATTCAATGAGGCAAGAGCAGTAGCAGTTTCGAATTCGCCGTCACCAATCAGGACGGCAATGGTTTTTTCGGGATGGCCTAGTGCGACACCGTAACCGGTCGCCAGCGCGTAGCCGAGTTCACCGCCCTCGCATATTACACCGGGAGTGATAGGGCTAGCATGGGACGGGAAGCCGCCTGGCCAGGAAAAATTGCGGCAAATGTAAGCAATACCATTTTCATCAAGTGTGGCTTTTTCATCAACTTTTTCAAGGTCACCATCGATGAAAAGGTTGGCTTGAAGGGCTGGGAAACCGTGTCCGGGACCTAAAATGAAGGAAAAATTTGGGTCTTTAGCATAAGCGTATTTAAGATTAGCATAAGCAAGATTAATACCGTGGCAGGTTCCCCAATGGCCAAGTAGGCGAGGTTTGATGTCATCCGCAGAAAGTGGTTTTTCTAGTAAGAAATTTTTCTGCAAATATAACTGTGCAGCAGAAAGATAGTCGCAGGCGCGCACGCGACGTGTAATAGATTCTGGATTGATGCCCAGCCCATACATATACTTATATTATAGCATAAGCACTGTAGTTTTATAAGCTGGGTCTAGCTAACGGTTCTTTTGAGCAAAGTCATAAAGCTGGTCGACGAGTTCGGCGAAAACTTCTTCGCGAGTTTTGTCAGCGCGAACTTGAACGAGAAGACCGAGAGATTGATAATGCTGAATGACCGGCATGGTTTTCTCGATGAATTCTTTGATGCGAGTCTTGAACACACCGCGACTCTTGTCGTCTTCACGTTTGGTAGCCTCTTGCCCAGTCTCTCGTACGCCAGCATCACGGACTACCTCCCAACGTTCTTCAACATCGGCTTCGGAGATATTAAGAAGCACGGCAGCCCGGATGGGATGGCCGGCTTCGGCAGCAGCATTCATGACCTCGTTTTCCTCACCACTCCAACGGCCGACAGACGAAAGGATAAGCCCAGAATCTTTGAGATCTTCGCGTCCAAAATATGGTAAGACCCATTCGTAGAAAACATCAGTCGGAGCAAGCGCGCCACCTTCAGTATAATGCTCGTTTTTCTCCTGTTCCATGGCGCGAATAATCATACCGGAAGATAAGAAACGGGCACCTAGGCTTTCGGCGAGTTTAATGCCGACAGTATCTTTGCCGCTCATTGGCAGACCGAAAATATCAATCGAACCAGTGCCGAGCCATTCTTTAATGTATGCAAGTTTTTGTTCCATGATTCCCTCCTTAAATATGTTTTACTTTCACCATTGCAGGTCTAATTACTGCGCCATTATAAGTATATCCAGCGCGCAAAGTCTCAGCGACAACTTCTTTGTCTCCGTCTGAGTCTTCCATCATGACAGCATCGTGGAAGTCAGGATTAAACTCGGTGTCTGGTGCAGAATCAATCTTTTGGAGTTTTAGTTCTGTCAAAGTTTTTTCGAGATTTTTTTCGAGAGGTTTTAGCTCTGGCGTAGCGGCGATAGCACGATCAATATCGTCAAGCAAAGGCAAAACTTTTTTGATGGTTTCATATTTTGCGAATTCGACAGCCTGAGCTTTTTGGGCGTCCATCTGCTTACGGTAGTTCTCAAAGTCGGCGCGGGTGCGCTGGAGATCGGCCAGCAACTCGGCATTTTTAGCGCTCATGTCGTCAGATTTTGGCGCGGTTTTCGGGCTAGATTCAGGGTTTTGAGTATTCTGCTGTTTAGGTTCTGTAGGTTTTTTAAGCATTGCATACCTCCTCTAACATATTTCCGGCACGACGAACGAGCGACATCACGCGACTATAATTTTGACGGGTTGGACCAAGTACGCCGATATAGCTATTATCCGAGTATGGTGAGCGGAATTTGCTAATAATGAGGGAGACTTCTGAGGTTTTTCCAATTGGATTTTCCTGGCCGATAAAGATATTGAGCGGCTCGCCTGGGGCAGCTTCACGAAGCCAAGGCTCGAGATTATCGAGTAGCTTAGCGACACTTTGGACACGAGCAGTATCCATGAACTCGGGCTGAGTGAAGAGACGAGAAATGCCGGCAAGGTAGAGCTGATCGCCAATGGTGGCGAGACCAAGATTACCGGTGAGCTCAACGAGCGAGTCAACGGCGCTGCGAATGGCAAAATCAGCACGATTGCCAGAACTAATGCGGAGCTCAATAGCGCGAGTGCCGCGATCTTCTTTCCCAGGAAGAAGGCGGGCAGGATTGGTCTCGCGAGATTTTTCGTTAATCATCTCGTCAGTAAGCGAATTGACGTAGAGACGGTAGCCAGAATCGGTTGGGACGCGGCCAGCAGAAGTATGAGGCTGGACTAGGTAGCCAGCTTCCTCAAGGCGGGCCATTTCGGAACGAATGGTGGCGCTAGAAACACCAAAAAGTTTTGCCAGCGTGATGGAGCCGACTGGGGCTGCCATCTCGGCATATTCTTCAATAATTGCAAAGAGAATTTCTTTTTGTCGCTGCGTTAAATTCATACTACTATTATAGTCAATTAGCACTTAAAATGCAAGAGTGCTAATTGTCGCGTTTTAGCATGACCGTGAAGGCTTCAGATGGAATGTCGATTTTACCGAAGCGCTTCATGCGGGCTTTGCCACGCTTTTGTTTTTCGAGTAGTTTAGCTTTGCGGTCGCGGTCGCCGGTATGGATTTTGACAGTAACGTCTTTTCTGTAGGCGCCGATAGTTTCGCGGGCGATGATTCGTGCGCCGATGGCGGCTTGCAGTGCCACCTCGAAGTTCTGGCGCGGAATGACTTCTTTAAGCTTTTTAGTGACCTCGCGGCCGAGAGCGTCAGCTTCGGAACGGTGGCACATGCAAGCCAGTGCGTCGATTTTCTGGCCACCGACCAGAAAATCGACTCGCACTAAATCTTCTGACCGATAGTCCGCTAGCTCGTAATTAAAGGAAGCGTAGCCGGAAGTGGTGGATTTTAGTTGGTCGTAAAAGTCGGTCAGAAGATTTGCCATCGGCGCCTCAAAGTCAATCACAGCGCGGTCCTCGATATAGGATAAGTTGGTTTGACGGCCACGTTTCTCGACGATGAGATTTAGGACATTGCCAATCATGGACTTTGGCACGATGATTTCGCCCTTCACCCATGGCTCGCGAATCTCTAGTACTTCAGCCATATCCGGCAAATCGGCAGCAGATTTAATCTCAATTTCTTCGCCAGAGTTTAAGGTGACTTGGTAATTAGTTGATGGATTGGTGACAACTAAATCTAGGTTGAACTCACGTTCTAGACGCTCACGAATAATATCCATATGGAGCAATCCTAGAAAGCCGATGCGTAGACCAAAACCGAGCACGGGCGAGTTTTCTGGCTCAAACTGTAAGGCAGAGTCGGAAAGCGCTAGCTTCTCGATGGCTTCTTTCAACGTCTTGTAGTCTTCGTTTGATACTGGGAAGAATCCTGCATAGACAAATGGCTGGACGTTCTTGTAGCCTGGCAAAGGTTCTGTCGCCGGGCTTTTGGCAAGTGTAACAGTATCGCCGACTTTAGCTTCGCGAGTGGTTTTGAGGTTCGTGACGATGTAGCCGATTTCGCCTTCAGTTAGCTCCGTTTTTTCTGACATTTCGGGTTTTAAAATGCCGACTTCGAGAGCTTGACCTTTGGTGCCTGCGGCCATCATTTTGATTTCGCTGTTTTTTGGCAAGGTGCCGTCGAAAATACGGACGTACAAAACTACACCACGGTAGTCGTCAAAATAGCTATCAAAAATCAATGCTCGCAGAGGCACCGAGCGCAATAGTTCCTTCTCGGAAACGCCACGCGCTACCCCTGTCGTCACAGGGGTATCGCTCGCTCTGGCGCTCCTCGTGGCGTCGCTTATGTTCCGAGAAGGACTATTTGCGCTCGGCGCTTTTACAATAGCATCTAACACCTTCTCGACGTTGAGGCCGGTTTTAGCGGAAACACCGATGATGTCGGAGCGGTCACAGCCAAGTAAGTTGATGATTTGGTCCTGGACTTTTGCGACGTCGGCGGCTGGTAAGTCAATTTTATTAATGACAGGAATAATATACAGATCTTGCTCTAATGCCAGGTAGACATTGGCTAAGGTTTGGGCTTGGATACCCTGAGTCGCATCGACAACTAAGATTGCGGTCTCGACGGCTTGCAAGGAACGGCTAACTTCATAAGAAAAATCGACGTGACCTGGTGTATCAATCAAATTTAGTTCATAGCCTTTGTAGTGCATTTGCACGGGCGTGAGCTTAATAGTGATACCCTTTTCGCGCTCGAGCTCCATCGAGTCTAAAAGCTGCGCTTTCATTTCGCGTTTTTCTACGGTATGCGTGATTTCCATCATGCGGTCAGCTAACGTAGACTTACCGTGATCAATATGGGCAATAATACAAAAATTTCTGATTTTGTCGGTGTTCATTGTTTATATTATAACATAAAACTGGTTTTATTAAACCTAACTAGGCGATCTTTTGGCAGGTTAAATTGCTTACCAGGACGGTAGGTGCGAATTGCGTCCAAAAAATCATGCAGTTTAGGACGTGTGACTGAAATCTGGTGCGATGCCAAGACTTGGCGTAACAATTCTATAGCCGTGGCATCGTCAAGCGCCGTGAAAGCTGCGCGTGGATAAGTACCGGCTCTAGGTAGGAGTGCTTCGGAAAGTGTTTCAATTTCTTGACGAATTTCGGTCTGCTTGAGATAGAGACTATGGAGTTTTTCGGCAAGGTCTGGTTGTTCAATAATCATAGCAGCAATTGCTGGACGTAGACGGTTCCGCAAATAACTACTATCCGTATTGGTGGGGTCTTGTCTATAAACAATTCCATTTGCATAAGCGTAGCAATAAATTTCCGCTTTAGAAAAATGAAGCAGAGGGTGCTCAATAGTACTGTTATTAAACGGAGTCAGTCCACGCCAGCCGGTACCGCGAGCAATATTAATTGCAATTGATTCAAACAAATCATTCAAGTGATGCGCGGTATAGATTTTTCCATTCAGTTCTTCGGCTAGTTCATTCAAGAAATCATAGCGGGCAGCCCTAGCATCGGCTTCGGAAACGTCGGGCCCAAGAATAGATTTTTTTGTGTAGAATGGCAGTTGATATTTTTTGGCAAATGAAGCAACAAAGAGCTGATCGTCGTCGCTGGATGGACGAGTGCCATGATTAAAATGCGCAACGATCGCCTCAGGGTCATTCTTGAACATATCCAGCAAGCACATCGAATCGATACCGCCAGAAATTGCCAAAATCTTCTTCATATTGCATAATTATAACATGAAAGTTTAATTCCTTGTCGCTCGTGCTATAATAAAAATATGATAATCGAATCTAGTAGACTCATCAATTATCCGATTCTATCCTTACATATGGCTGGGATGATTGCAAAAACAAGTGAGCTGATTGTCGACCCGAATGATTTGAAAATTGCAGCTTTTAGACTCTACGGTCCAGAAGTTGGAACACAGTCTGGAGACTATCTCAAGGCGGAAGACGTCCGGGAATTCTCTAGTGTCGGGATGGTGGTGGATTCAAGCGATGATTTTGTAAATGCTAATGAGGTTATAAAGCTCCAAGAAATCATAGACCTTAATTTTGCGCTTGAGGGGATGAAGGTGGAGAGCAAAAAAGGCAGCAACCTTGGCAAAGTCAGTAGTTTTATGGTAGACACGGATGGATTTTTTGTGCAACAGTTGGTCGTCAGGAGGCCATTCTTCAAATCCTTTATGGATCCAGAGCTTGTGATTTCCAAGAATGAAGTCATCAAAATTACGGACGATAAAATCATTGTGAAGGATGAAGAATCAAAAATACGAGAACGTGCGACTAAAGAAGATTTTGTGCCGAATTTTGTGAATCCGTTTCGAGAACCGCGTCTTTCGCCTGCTGATAGTCAAAGCCTTGACGAAGCAAGTAAGCAATAAGTTTTTCGGCAGTATATTTATGTTGCTTTTTCTGAATGATTTTTTGGATTTCTTCGGCATCAGAGCGTGTTGACGCGTTAAAAGTGCTTTCTATAATGTCGGAGCTAATGCCTTTTTTCTGAAGCTCGTTTCGCAAGCGTTTTTTGCTGATACCTTTTTTGTAGTAGCGATTTTCGACATAATAGTTGGCAAATTTTTGGTCGTCTAGATAGCCTTTTTCCTGCAAGCGAGAAATTACGGCGTCAATGTCTTGGTCAGTATAGAGCGGAAGCTCACGCGTGCGGAGTTTGAATCTTTCCCTATCTTCTTTTGGACGCTTACGGTTGTTGACGGCTTGACGGTTAGTGAGCTCGCGTTTTTTAAGACGCTGCTTTAAATGGTCATAAGTTTCCTTAACAGAGTGTGGACGCGTCAAAACATACTCCAAGGTATGCTGGTAGAGCTTGCCAAATTCAGAAGCATGACGACAATCGTTTAGCTCGCGCGTCGTGAGACGTTTGCCAACTTTCAAATGGAGGTCGACGACCTGGGCGATGTCTAGCGAAAAATCATATTTGTCGTTAATGAAAATATTGACACGGTTTTCGACGCGTACGGCTGGTTTAATGGCGGTGACTAGGTACGGGTGCGTGACATCAAGCTCCTCACGAGACGACGTGAGCTTAACTATTTCCATATTCCACTAATCAACCTTCGGCAAAGCGGCGGCGCGGACTTTGGCTTCTATCTCAGACATTAATTTTGGATTTTCTTTGAAAAGCTTTTTCACAGCTTCGCGGCCTTGGCCGAGAGTTTCGCCGTTATACTTCACGAAGGCGCCAGATTTTTCTAGGATGCCGTATTCAATAGCAAGGTCGAGAATGTCGCCAGTCTTGGAAATGCCTTCATTGTACATGATGTCAAATTCCGCCGTGCGGAATGGGGCGGCAATCTTGTTCTTGACAATCTTGACCTTGGTACGGTTGCCGGAAATGTTATCACCGTCTTTAATCTGGCCAATGCGACGAATATCCATACGGACGGATGCGTAGAATTTGAGAGCATTACCGCCGGTAGTTGTTTCTGGGTTGCCAAACATGACACCGATTTTCATACGAATCTGGTTAATGAAAATCACAGTGGCTTTGGACTTGCTAATGATACCCGTGAGTTTTCTCATCGCCTGGCTCATGAGACGAGCTTGGAGACCCATCTGAGCATCGCCCATGTCGCCATCAATTTCGGCCTGCGGCACGAGAGCAGCGACGGAGTCCACCACGATTAAATCAACCGCGCCAGAACGGACGAGGGTCTCACAGATTTCGAGAGCCTGTTCACCGTTGTCTGGCTGAGAGATTAGCAAATCGGCAGTATTGACGCCAATTCGTTTGGCGTAGGCTGGGTCTAGGGCGTGCTCAGCATCAATGAAGGCAGCCTGACCACCTTGCTTTTGTATCTCCGCAATCGCGTGGAGAGCTAAGGTAGTTTTACCCGATGATTCTGGGCCGTAAATTTCGATAATACGGCCTTTTGGATAACCGCCACCCAAGGCGAGATCAAGCGAGAGAGAACCCGACGGAAGTAATTCAACATCAATTTTTCTGGCTTCTCCGAGTTTCATAATGGAGCCATCACCAAATTGTTTAGTGATTTGGGCGATGGCGAGACTTAAGGCCTGACTTTTGCCACTTACTGGTTTTTCTTCGTTTTTTTCAGATTTTTTTGCCATGATTTTGCTCCTTTGATATATATTATATCTTACTTTTTGCTCCACGGACAAAATCATAAGAGATTCCGGCCAGACATCTACATGAATGGCGAAGCTAGTCTTAGACTAGCATGCATGAGCTTTGGAGTGCAAGCATAGGCGTTTTATTTAGCGACGATTTCAGCGGTTTTTCGGCCTTTAATATGCTTTAGAATAAGTGTTGTAAAAATTACAACAATAATTGGAAGATAGAGTAGAAACATCAGCGGGTTATTTGGCTCGGTTTGGAGGAGAAAACTTTTTTGCTCGGCAAAAAACTTGGCGACGTTCATCTGATAATCTATGATTATCGTCGTGAGGTGTCCAAACAAACCCGCAAGCGGCGGAAGAAAAAGGGCAAAAGCGCCAGTTAGAAAAGTCATACCCATGACGATGGAGACGGTAGGGAGAATCATGAGATTAGCAAAAACGGAAATAAAAGAAATCTGGCCAAAATAGTAGAGTAGAACTGGCAAGGTGAGAAGCGCGGCAGCAAGAGACGAAATGAGCGTGCTGAAAACAAAATTTGGAGTTTTGTCTTTGCCGTAGAGAAATTTGACGATAGTAGGAGCGAGGACCAGGATAGCGGAAAAGGACAGAAACGAGAGTAGCCAGGCGAGGTCAGAAACATAAAAGGGATTGTAAATAATCGTCACTGCAGCGATCAGGATAATGAGACGAAGTGGATGGATTTCCCGGCCAAAATACCACAAAAGGAGCGAAAGACCCGTAACGAGTCCAGCCCGAAGCATGCTAGCAGAGAGCCCGGTAATGCCGATGAAGAAAAGTGTGGCGGAAATAGCGACAAGGAAGCTAGCAAAACGCGAAAGTTTTCCAAAGATTTTTCTGGCAAAGCCCGTGAGTGTGGAAAGATGGGCGCCGGAAGCAACTATGATATGGGTTAGGCCGATGAGCTGTAAGGTCTCCTGGAAGGACTTGTCGACGCCAGTTTTTTGGCCAAGTAGGTAGCCGAGTGCAAGACCGCTTTCTGGCTCGGGGATATGTGCTTTGATCTTTTCAGCAAAGAAATTACGTAATTTTAGGAAAACGTCGCCGGGCTCGGGACGACTAACTTCCTTGATTTCTGGGCGATAAATGGTGGCAACGAAAGAGCCGAAGCCGGACGATAATTCCCCACTTATCGTAATTCTGTCTGAGCGTTGAAGGTCCTTATTCGTGACCTGCGTAAAAAGTGTGCCCTCGATATTTTGAGGGCCGCTTGGAGTTTCCAAAAGTAGATTTACGAGTTTGAGATTATATTTGCCGTTAGATTCGTCGGGGTCTTTGGAAATGGTGCCAGAAATGGTCACGGCCTGGCCAATGATTTGATTGATATAATTTTCAGAAACATAGGATGGGGCAGCGCGAAAGAAAATCAGAATAATGCCGGCGATAAGGGCAAGGATGATACTAATTTTGCGAGAAGTAATAAGGGCGATAATAAAAAGTGCTAGTGCTAAAAATAGCCACAAGAAGGATATGAAAAAAGCGGTGTGAATCACCGCAACCAAAATCGCGCCGGCGAGGATGCCGAGAGCGAAGCCAATGACGATGTATGAGGGGTGAAGTTTTTGCATAGTGGTACTTGCTATTTTTCCATAAGCATGATACAATAGAGCCGTCGAACGATACTCCGAGTAAATATCGTTCTTGTGTTACGTGTGAGATTCGCCTTTAGGCGGATCTCTTAGTTTTTGTCGTTCTAATCGTGATTAGCCCAAACAAAACGGAAATCGTTAGAGTTTTCCTCATAGCTTTCTCCTTCCTAAGAGCACCTATTACTACTCGGAACAGTAATTTTTTATTGATACTCTCCACACCCTCAGCTGATTACCAGCCGAAATCAGCATCAATATTATAAGACCTTCCCACTGCGTCACATGTCCAACATAACACGAACGTACTGCTAACGGCAAGCGTGAGCATGATGGAATTAGTCATGATACATCAATAGGTCAAAATAGGCGGTGAGGACACCGACTAGGACAAGTGGACCTTCAATGGATTTGATGAAACCCGCGATTTGGACGGAAATTTGATCGAAGCCGATATATTGCGAGACAGTGGTGGAGAGAAGCGCGGTAAGGAGCGCAGCAAAAACCGCCGCTTCGCCAATGCGAAGGATGCCGAACATGCCGCCGCGCGAAGAGCGAAGATAGAGCAAGAGTGGAAAAACTAGAATCAGCGTAATGAAGACGCCAGACTGAATAATCTCAAGTGGAAAGCCGGAAATGGCCTTATGAATCCAGCCGGCGAAGTCCGTGCCAAACATTTGGTAGACGGAAAGGCCAGCAATCATTGCAAGATGCGCCGGTCCGGTATGATGGCGGATGAAAAAGAATAAGACGAAGAGACCAACAAGTAAAGCAATCAGAATCATGCTTTAATTATAACATAACCTTAAGCACCAACTTTGTCTTTGGAGTTTTTGCGGGCAGCGTTGTGCTCAACGTATTCAATGATTTTGGCGGCGACGTTTCTACCGGTGATTTTTTCGATGCCGAATCCTGGGGAAGAATTGACTTCTAGGACAAGTGGTCCACGAGCGGAGCGCATGAGGTCGACGCCGGCAATGTGTAGACCCATGGCTTTAGCGGCATTAATAGCGAGTTTTTTCTCTTCGTCGGTAAGCTTAATGATAGTTCCCTCGCCGCCTTTGTGAAGGTTGGAGCGGAAATCATCGTCCAGGGATTTTCTCTGCATACTGGCAACAACACGAGAACCAACGACAAAGGCACGGATGTCGGTGCCGGCAGATTCTTCAATGTATTCCTGGAGGAGAATGTTAGTGCCGTCCTCATTATAGAGGTAGAAAGCCTGGAGGGCGGATTTGGCAGCCTTCTTGGTCTCAGCAAGAACGACGCCGTTACCGTGGGTACCGGTAGCGAGCTTGATGATGACTGGAAGACCGATGTGATCAAGAAGGTCGTCAATGTCGGCGCTGTTTCTAGAAACAAGAGTTTTTGGCGTATCGACACCGTATTTAGTGAGAATCTGAGCAGAGCGGAGTTTATCGCGAGAACGAGTAATAGCGATAGAGCTAGAAGCGGTCCACATGCCTTGCATCTCAAACTGGCGGACGACGGCACAGCCATAGCGGGTCATGCCGTTAGAAATACGTGGGATAATTGCATCGAAACCGGAAAGCTTTTTGCCATGGTAGTAGACATCTGGGTGTTTTTCATCCATGGAGAGATAGCAGTTTTTATACTTAATGACTTTGACTTCATGACCACGGGCTTCAGCTTCTTCGACAAGACGCTTAGTAGAATAGTTGGCATTGCCGTTACTTAAGATTGCAATTTTCATTATTTCTCTCCTTTCTTTGAGTATTTTTTGTAAAATTCTCGTGGGTTATTTTTTAATTCTCTGGTCAGTGGCCCCGTTTTCTGGTTCTTGGGAGGGCGGGGGATTTCGGCTTTTGAAACGTCGACGAGGAATTTACCAGAAATGCTACGGCGCCCAATCAGGATTGGAAAATTGTTACGACTACGGTCAGAAAGATTGAAAAGCGCATTGATTTTTTTGCCGGCGATTCTAATGGTGAGATGGGTACGATAACGTATTTGCTCTTCACCAGTGGCGCTGCGAACTATGGCGACTTTGTAATCTTTGCGTTTAATAACTTTGCCATTATAAAATGGGCTCCCCTCGCCAAAAAGGCGAAATTTTAGGATACCATCCTCATCGATACGAAGATGGGAGACCCATATTGAAGAGGAATCAGCACCGGTATCGATCTTGGCTGGGACATTCTCGCGGCCACAAATCGAAACAAGGGTGTTAGATCCTAGAATTGGTAGTTTCTCGTCTTTCATAGAAAATCAATCCATTTACATGGTTCTCTCTAATTCTAGCACAAAACAACAAAAAAGTCAATGTGCTTGTGCTAGTCTTGAGAGCTTTAGAGTGCGCCGCCTTCGATGCGGCCTTCGACCCAGCCAGTTTGGAGGTTGACGATGACAGAATCAACTCCGTTGGCGGCAGTCTCTATGCGATGTGTCGCCCAACCCGAAGCATCACGAATAACGTATGACATTTTTACCTCCACTTTTTGTTATTTTTAAGTATAGTGCGGAGGTGATGAAAAGTAAAGCTTATTCTGCAGGGCTTGGCTCCGGTGGGATGCCAAGTGAATTATCAGAAAGGGGCGCTTCAGAGAATGGACTCTCTAGATCATCAATATAATCGATTACCTCTTGGAAGTTCTTGATATATTCATCGAGGTCTTGCTCGGTCAAGATGCCAGATGACTGAAAGGCGTAGTCTTTTTCTGGCAATTCTTGAACCTCATCCTCACTCGGAAGAAAACCCGGCCGAGAACGATCAAGATAGATATCTCCGGAATTATGGTAAAGAATGAGGCTAATTACGGTAGTAATGACAGCTACGCCAACAGACAAAATACCGAGGATAAGGAGGTTACGATTAGCGGGTTCAGTCTTTTCCATCGTCTGCTCCTAGAGTATTTTTTAATTTGCGAACGCCAGTAAGATATTCCGAAAAGAGGTTGCGTAGAGTTGTGGTGGTAGAGGAGAGATTGGCACGCTTCCTGCGAGTGTCTTGGAGCTTGGTGTAAAATTCTTCGGGGTGATTATAGCAATCGGAGGCGATTAAATCTTCAAGCGCCTGGCTGTAGGTCGTGTACTCGGAGATGAAGTTTTTACGGGTCTCGATAATGTTAGAATGGATAGTAGTAAGATTGGCATTAGGCTGGTTAATGTTAATCAGGCGGAGGTTGAGTGGAGTGATAAATTTTGAGAGAATCGTCTCATACGCGGAGCCAAGATAGGAGCGCGAGCGAGCATCGGCTCGCTGAAGCGTGCGAAGAGATTGTTTAATAGTGGCGCAATTTTGAACGAGGTCACTAGATTGCTCTGGAGAGAGGGCAGAAACAGGCAGAGGCAGGAAAATACCAAGCAGGAAGACGACAGAAAGCGAAATACAGAAAAACTTTTTCATTAGATTAATTATAGCACGGAGACAAAAAAATATGCCAGAAGTGACATATAAGTGGTCGGGGCGACAGGGCTCGAACCTGCGACCTCACGGTCCCAAACCGCGTGCGCTACCAACTGCGCTACGCCCCGAACTCTTACATTATAGCACTAAGTCTAGAGTTTTTCAAGTTCGAAGGCAGCATAGTGGTCGTTGATAATTTCAGAAATTGCATGGTAGCCTTTGATGATGTCTGAAGAGCTTTTTAGTTTTGGGCTATCGGGCGAAAGTATATACCAAAATGCCTCAAGGCTGTCAGGAAGTTCTGCTTCTGTATAGATTACATAATCTCCGGCGTGATTCAAAAAGGATTCCTTGGCGGAATCATTTTCTACGACGATAGTTTTGTCGGATGGCGACATGGCATTAACGACAGATATAGCTTCCGACACGTAATCGGGCTGGTGAGTAAGATAAAGAATAACTGCGGCATTAATAATCCCGGCGACCGTGGCAATGAGCGCAATGAGTATGATGCGACGACGTTTCGTGAAAGGGGGTCTTAGCATATAGATATTCTAGCAGTTTTCTGGTAAAATATAAAACGATCAGGGTGTGGCGCAGTTGGTAGCGCGCTACTTTCGGGAAGTAGAGGTCGGCAGTTCAAGTCTGCTCACCCTGACCATCAAATGATATATTTTACGATTTCGTCGTTTTTATGGTGGAATTTGGAATAGTCAGTATTCTCGTCATAGCCATTGACAATGGCCCAAATACAGCGCGAGACAAAGCTGTGAGTAATGAGTAAAATTTCCGCGTCGTCCGGAAATTTCTTTTTTAGATCGGATAAAAAATCGCGCACGCGTAGCAAGCCCGAGGCAAAAGTTTCCGCCTCCTCGTCAGTTTTTAATTTGACAAGCGAATTCCAATCCGGCATCTGCCAGAGCTCATCGATTGTATAATCTTTGAGTTTGCCGAGATCGCGCTCGGCAATACGTTTATCGACAATGAAATCCGCTTCGGGAATGATGATTTCAGCAGTCTGCATAGTGCGACGCATCGGCGAAACAAAAACGGCATCAAAATGTTTGGTGCCAATTTTTTTATTCAGTTCCTCAGCTTGCTCAATTCCCTTTTCGGTCAGACTTTCGTTAGAACGACCGGCAACAATGCCGGTGATATTGCTCGGCGTTTCGCCGTGGCGAATGCAATAAATAATCATGACTTGTTCTCGCGAGTAACTTCGTAGGCCGTGATTAGCAATTTTTTGACGAAGCTAATAATGACTCCACGGTCTGCGCGCGGAAGCGAGCGAAATGATTTGAAAAGTGGTGGGATGGCGTGGATTCCGGCAGCGCCAACATCAACTGGCGTGCCGATTTTGCTGTCCTCTAAGACTTTGAAAAGCAAATTGGCAAATTCCTTTTTTTGTGTCTCGTCTGCGTCTTGTAGCCAACGGTCCAGGGTCTTGTCGACAAAATCGCTTTTCTTAGTGACCTTGGAACGAACGAGTTTTTTGGTGGCAAGATCAACTTCCCATGAATAAATATTGTGTTGCCAGAAATTCTTGGCATTACTTTTTATGACTTCAAATTTTTCGGAGTGATTCAATAAGCGCCCAACTACGGAATCCTGAGGAATGTAGTGAATGATGCGCGGCAAGACGGAAACGCCGGTATCTTTTTCGACTACTTTTTTAGACATACCGGGAGCATCCTCGGCGTAGACTTTGATGATACGATTCTGGTAGAGGTCTGGAGCAGTAATGGCAGAATACATGGCGACGTTGCCGCCTTTAGAATGGCCGCCAAGATAAAGCTTTTTCCATGGATAGCGGTTGGCTATTTGTTTGAAATATTTTGCACCAGAAAGCTGTGCGGGGATTTCGTCAAGCAGGGCGAGATTCAAATCTTCGCGCCAGCCATGTAATGAGCTGTCAGTGCCATTATAAGAAACGAAGACTTTGAAGGAATTAACGTGGATGGAAATGGCCTGGAATTGTTCAGTGATTTTTTTGCTATTTTTGCTGCAATAGTCGGTAACTTTGAGGGTAGAAAAGCGTTTCGAAAAACCCATCGCCTCGATATATTCAGCATCTTCTGGCCAGCCAAAATCTTTGGATTTTAACTTGCGCATTTTCTCGGCAACACTAGCGACGGTTTCTTTTTCTTCTAATTTAATTTTGTGAAAAGGCAAATAAGAAAACCGCGACAGCACGATTGCATCAAGTTCGCAAAACGGTGCTGTGCGGTTTATCTTATATCCACCATGGACTTTAACGTAATCGATGATATTTGACATACCACCATTATACTACGTTACTGAGTAGTTGTGGTGCGAGTACGATTCTGTCTTTGCTGCCCAGAAGTCGAGCCGTTACTTGGAGCAGTGCCTGAAGGGGCAGTTTCCCCAGAAGGTGCAGTACCTTCCGTCGGTGTTGTGCCTTCTGTTGGCATCTGGCCACCGCCCATCATGCCACCCATCATACCACCGCCCATAAACTGGTTGGTGATGGACGTTGTTTCGGTGCCATTAACGATGAGTTTGCCACCATTCAAGGTTGCGGTGCCATCATAGTCAAAGGCTGACTGGCCGGTAATATTAACTGTGCCACCATTAATAATAATATTATCATTGGAGTCGATGGCGTCAGTATCACCCTGGCCCATGTTAATTGTAATATCGCCACCATTAATTTCAACGAGAACGGAATACTTATCTGATTTTGCGGCAGCGTTGATGCCATCGTCTGAGGCTGTGATATTAATAGTACCACCGTCAATTTTGACGTAGGTAGCCTCTAGGCCCTCGGCGCCGGTGATAGTGATATTACCACTTTCGATGGTAAGTTTGCCATCGGCGTGAATGCCGTCGTCAGCTGCACTAATCGTGAGTGAACCATCGCCTGTGATAGTGAGGTCGCCCTCGGAATTAATGCCATCATTTTCGTTGGTGGCGGTAATTTTATTATCGCCAACTAGTTTAATCGTGACGTTACTATCCGCCTGACACTTAATGGCTGCGCCATCGCTACTGGAGATAGAGACGTTGTCTAAAATGATAGTAACGGCTTCGGTTGTATCGACGGTAATTTTACCGCTTGAAATACTACCCGTAAAAGTATAGGTGCCACCAGACGTGATTTTATTCTTGCCTTCTGCTAAAGTTGTAGAGCCGGAAGACGAGCTAGAATCACTAGAGACGATCGTAGTTTGTTCTGCGGTATTATTCTTAATGATGAGATAGGTTCCAGCACCGGCCACGCCGATCGCTAAAACTACTCCCCCGATAATTGCGGCTAAAGTTTGCTTTTTCATATTATAATTCCTCCTCAATTAGTGGATGTGATAAGGAAACTTTGAGGTTTCCGTTTTTAACACGAATTTTGTCGATAAATTCTTTTTCATTAATATTCTTCTTAGTATTGATACGATAAGTTAGTTCAAACATGCTACCCATGTTAGTGGTTTTGGCTTTTTCCAAAAGATGGCTGCTAGTATATTTAGCAAAAACGTCATCAAACATTTCAGTATAGTCAAGGTCTTCAGGAACAAGAATTGTAAGTTTCTTGTCGATATTTGACGCTTCGCCGAACTTGATGTATTTCAAGAAGGCGATAATCGCGGCAACTACAACCGTGAACAATGCCGCAAAGGTAATATAGCCAGTACCAACGGCAAGGCCGATTGCCATCGCAAAGAACACGGATAAAATACTACGAGAGTTACCAGCAATAGAACGGAAACGCACGAGTGAGAAGACACCGACTGTGGCGACACCTGCGCCGAGATTGCCGTTCACAAGCATAATCGCCATAGCAACTAGCATAGGCAGAATAGCTAAAGTGGTAATAAAATTACTAGAAGAGCGAGCAGTCTTTTTGTGGACGATGGCCACAATCAGACCTAGCACAAGCGCTACACCGAGACATGAGAAAAATGTCAGCGGAGTAAGCGTAGAGCCTAAAATACTATTAAACATATTGAATTTCCTTTCCTTTAAAGATTTCTTTTTCAGTTACGCGTCCATATTTTGAGAACGAAGACGGATAGATTTTTAACTTTGATAAAGCGTGGACAAAGTAGAATGGAAAGCGCTCCAAAGCTTTTACTTCCATCACAACTTCGCCATGCTTAAAGAACTTTTTGCCAGAGTCGCCTTTTTCTAATCTTAGATTATCGTTGCGACTTCTGACGTTGCGATCGAAAGTGAGCCGAAAAGTTGGGTCATCTTTGTCGCAATAAGACGTGCGGTCATAAGCCAAAAACATTGTCGGTCTTAAATTGTAGCGTTTGAAGCAATTATCGAGTTCCGCTTTGATAACTTCCGAATCGCTATCTAGCCTACCAGTTTTCTGGTACTCGTAAAAATCGGAAAGTTTAATAGGAATACGACGTTTGCTACCAATGCCTTTGAACTTTTTCTTAATTTCTAAGAAAACTGTGTCATCCAGTTTTGGTACGCCGTAGCTTCGAACGCGAACTTTTTCCTTATATAGGGGCTTTTCCAAAGAGTGAATTGCGAGATATCTACTATCATTGTCGAAATAGATGCTGCAGTTCGTGCCTTTGAAATATTTGTCTTTCTTCAGATATGGCTCGATTAGCCATAAAAGAGATTTGACCTGGTTTTCAGAAAGAACGTATTTGATTTCAGTTCTTCTGAATATTTGTTGAGCCATATATGTTAATCCTTTCTACCAAAACCCTGAAGGTTCTGATGCCTAGGATTATAACAGGGGTAGCTTAAAGAAAGCTTAAAAACCTTAAAAGCTTAAAAATTCAGATTTTGAGAAATTAATCGTCTTCTGGTTCGATAATTTGGATGGAGGCGTCTTCTAGCTGATACTTATCTACTGGGGAAGGAGAATTCATCATTAAATCAACTCCAGAGCCATTCTTCGGGAAGGCAACAATATCGCGAATATTCTTCGTGTTCGTTAGAACCATGAAGATTCTCTCTAGACCGAAAGCGCAGCCGGCATGTGGAGGAGCGCCAAATTTGAAGGCAGAAAGCATGCCGCCAAAACGTTCTTCGACATACTTATGGTCGTAGCCGAGAAGCTCGAATACTTTGTACATGATTTCAGGATTGTGATTTCTGACAGCACCTGAACAAATTTCGTAGCCGTTCATGACCATATCGTATTGGTCGGCAGTAATAGCAAGTTTTTCTTCATCAGTTTTAGCGTTTTCTAGAGCTTTGATGCCACCCTTTGGCATGGAGAATGGGTTGTGTCCAAAGTCGAGTTTTTCTTCACCATCATTCCATTCGTAAAATGGAAAATCAACAATCCAACAAAGTGCAACAACATTGTCATCTTTCAAATTGAAATGGTCAGCAAAGGCGATACGTAAGATGCCAAGGACTTTGTTAACTTTTTCCCGAGTATCAGCACCAAAGAAAACCGCATCACCATCTTCGGCTTTGGTGGCATTTTTTACTCCGTCTAATTCTTCTTTAGTTAAGAACTTAGCAATTGGAGATTTGGCTTCGCCGTTTTCATAAAGAATATAGGCTAGACCACCGGCGCCGTTTTTACGGGCGAGGTCGGTGAAGTTATCAATCTGGGAACGAGAGAGCGAAGCACCGCCTTTTACGCAAAGAGCCTTTACACATGGAGATTTGAAGACCTTGAAGTCGGTGTTTTTGAAAACGTCAGTCAAATCAATCAGTGGCATATCATAACGGAGGTCTGGCTTGTCTGTGCCGTAGGTATCCATCGCCTCACGATAGGAGATACGTGGAATGTCTTCGCTAAGTAGCTTTTTGCTGGCGAAATCAGTGACGAGGCTTTTAATTAGCGGCTCCATTTCTTGGCGGACGGTTTCGCCATCATCAACAAAGGCCATCTCGAGGTCGAGCTGGTAAAAGTCGCCGTAGAGACGATCGGCGCGAGGGTCTTCATCACGGAAACATGGAGCAATTTGGAAATAACGTGGAACACCACCAACCATTAAAAGTTGTTTAAACTGCTGTGGGGCTTGTGGAAGAGCATAGAATTTGCCCGGATGGAGACGTGACGGAACGAGAAAATCGCGGGCACCTTCAGGAGAAGAGTTGGCAAGGATTGGCGTGGTGACCTCAACGAAATCATGCTGAATCATGTATTTTCTAAGTACTTGGTAGTACTCGGAGCGACGACGAAGTCGATTCTGCATACTAGGGCGACGGAGGTCAAGGAAACGATATTTGAGGCGTAAATCTTCAGATGATTCTGGGCCGTCATCGTGGGTATTAACCGGGAGAGGTTCAGAACGGTTCAAGAGCTCGAGAGATTCTACAACTAGTTCAATGTCGCCAGTTTCGATGTTTGGATTTTTAAGCTCTGGGGCGCGTTCGCGCATCTTGCCGGTAGCAGTAATAACGTATTCATCGCGCAGGGATTCCGCAAGCGCAAAAGCTTCTTTGGTATCAGGAGTGATGACGAGCTGAATAATTCCCTTGTGGTCGCGCAGATCAATAAAAATCAATCCACCGTGGTCGCGGCGGGAGTTAACCCAGCCAGAGACAGTAACTACTTCACCTAATTTTGACTTCAAATCTGTTGATAGAATTCTCATAACAGATATATTCTATCATTATTTAATTGCTTCGTCAATTTTCTCACGAAAGACTGCTAGGAAACCGTCTTCGCCTTTTGCGCCACTAAAGTCGATTTTTTCACCGTTTAGATAGAAAGTTGGCGTACCAGTAATGTCTACATGATTACCCAGTTCGGCGTCGAAGTTAAGCTTCTTCTTTACAGCCTCGCTAGTCATATCACTTCTAAACTTGGCTTCATCGCCTTGACCATTGGTGACGGAGTTAAAGAAGTCGACAAAGAGCTGAGTGCGTTCATCACCGGATGCGCTATACCAGACTGATTGGTTGGTGAAGAGTTTATCAGCGTACTCTTTCCAATAACCTTGAAGACCAGCAGCTTCAGCAGCGGAAGCGGCAGCGGTACCATTCTTGTGATATGGCAAAAGATAGTTGCGATAGACAACGGCCAAATCGCCATTATACTCATCAATGAGTTTGTTGACGCGCGGATTGTGCAAGGCGCAAGCTTCACACTGAAAATCGGCATACTCAAAGATGACAGCCTTGGCAGTTTCGAGATCGCCTTTGACATGGTCGGCAATTTCACCGTTATCTGCGTTCGCGCTAATCACGGAGTTCACGTCATAATCAGCGATTCTCGACTTGTCAATCACTCGCCAGATAGCTACGCCTACAAATAGTGCAATGATGGCAAGGATGGCTACAATTGCGCCGATATTTCCCTTCTTATTCATTCTCCTCCTTACGATAGAAAAACTTACTTCTTTATGATATAATATATATTAACATATTAACTGGACGATGACCATGAGTAATTTCATGAAAAAACTTACAAAATGGGTGGATCCACTTCTAGAAAAGTATCGCGAACCGAAAAAGCCAGAGGAATTGCCTCCTTACGTCGTAAAAGATTTGGCTGACTTGATTGGCGTTTTGAAACGCGCGCCAAAGGAAGTTCTTTCTGGGAAGCAGCGCGCACTGATTGCGGCCTGTATGAGTTTTTCAGAACTAGAGGTTTCGGAAATAATGATGCCGCGCTCAGAAATTACTTTTGTGTACGAGCATGATTTTTTGGGGCCATTGATGCTAGATAAATTGTACCAATCTGGGTTGTCGCATTTTCCGGTTTTATCTTCAGATGGACACCAAGTGGTGGGGCTAATCCATACTGACCAGCTCAATTCCCTCGAAATAAAAAATACCGACCGCGCAACAAAATATCTGGACAAAAAAGTTTATTATCTTAGGGCTGATTATACTCTGGAACAAGCCATGGCAGCATTTCTTAGAACGAATTGCTTCTTTTTCTTAGTAGTGAATAAAAGCGGACAGATTGTGGGACTTTTAACTTATCAAATGCTCATCTCGTTTTTGATTGGCTATGTGCCGCACGATGATTTTGATGATGACACTTCTATCGCGGCAATTATGAAACGCGAGCTAAAATAGAAAGCCCAAAGAGAACTAAAAAAGCCCTTAGTTTTTGACTAAGGGCTTTTGCGCGTTTTACCAGCGAAACTTCTAAACAATTTTCGTTTCGATGAACTCAAGCCCGAGGGCGAGAGATTCTTGCGACTTTTTGCGGGAGTTATCCCGTTTAAGTCCGATACGCATAGGTACTGACGTACTCCTGTTTAGTTTTATCGTTCAACGACAATTTGGAAAGAACGACTTTTCTATGATATCAAAAAATACGAAAAAATGCAAGGGTTTTAAGCAGAGGCTTTATCTTACTAGAACTATGATTAGCACAAGCGTCGCAACGATGACGCGATAAATACCAAAAGCTTTTAGAGAATTAGACTTTTTGAGATATTTAAGACAGAAGGTAATGGCGGCAAGGCCAGCGATAAAAGCAATAGCGTTAGAAAGGATAAGCGTAGGCAGATTGTCAACAAGGTAGGCGCGAGTAGATGAGGAGAGTAAAGTCTTCGCACAAACTGCCGTCATGAGCGGAATTGAAACTAGGAAGGAATAATCAGCGGATGATTTAGCGCTTAGACCCATCAGACGGCCGGCGACAATGGTACTACCAGAACGTGAAACGCCCGGAATAAGAGCGAAAACCTGGGCGATACCGATGGTGAGGGCGCGAGGTTTGGTGAGGTAATTTTCATCTTTTAGGCTAGATAGTTTTGGGAGTTTATCAACAATAATCATGAGTACGCCTACGACGGCCATGGCGATTGAGATAGTAATTAGAGATGAAAAAAAGGAGTTTTCTTCGATGAATTTAGAAAGGAGCAGGCCAGCGACACCGGCAGGGATACAAGTAATAATTACATTGATAGCAAGTTTAAAGTTGTGATTTTTGCCAAAAATGTCTTTTAATATTTCCCAAATACGTTTGCGATAGTAAATAATTAGCGCGAGCAAGGTGCCGAAATTAATTAGCTCCAGGAAAAGATGGAAATTGTCGGCACGTCCGCCAATTAGCTGCTGGACAATTTCGAGGTGTCCCGATGAAGATACAGGGATAAATTCGGTTAAACCTTGGACTAAGCCTAAAATGATTGCAATAAATATACTCATAAAAACTATTATACATAAACTGGTAAAAAGTGGCAAAATCTGTTATAATGATAGAAATTGTATTAGAAAAATAAGTTCAAGGAGATAAGATGTCAGGACATAGTAAGTGGGCTACAACTAAGCGCCAAAAGGCAGTAGTTGATGCAAAGCGTGGTGCGCTGTTTACGAAGATTGGAAACCAAATCGCAATTGCGGCAAGAGCTGGCACAGATCCTGCAATGAACCCAAGCCTTGCGATGGTGCTTGAAAAAGCTCGTCTTGCCAATATGCCAAAGGCAAATATCGAGCGTGCGATTGCACGGGTTCAGTCTAAAGAGGGCGCCGCACTTGTCGAAGAGACATACGAGGCTTATGGCCCTGGCGGAATCGGCATTATTATCGAGGTTGCTACGGACAATAAAAACCGTACGATGCCAGAAGTGAGAAATGCACTTTCGAAAAATGGTGGTCGCATGGCTGACCCTGGAAGCGTGATGTTCCAGTTCGAAAGAAAAGGTATGATTTTTGTAACTGATAAGGGTGACGAAGTAATGATGACCGCGCTTGATGCTGGTGCAGAAGATGTCGTAGAGGAAGATGATGGCACGGAGATTGTCACCTCTTCTTCTGACTTGATGAAGGTACGTCAAGCACTAGTCGATGCTGGCATGAACGTAACGAGCGCAGAACTAAAATATATTTCTAACGCTACAATCGAACTCGACGGCGACGATTTGGAGAAGGCAGAAAAATTGCTCGATGCGATTGACGATCTTGATGATGTAACCGCCGTACATACAAACTTAGGTTAGTTATTTCTTTGTAGATTTGGATGTTTTCTGATTGTGGTTTTTGATGACTAGGAAGGCAATCAAGCTGCCCACAAAGAGACCGAGAATAGCGATAACGATAATGATACTGGCGGTGGTGCTTTCTGGAGAGATGGCAGCAATAGCAGCGGTAGTGGTGGAGATGGTAGAAAGGTCTGAATCTTCAGAGAAGGCGCCAAGCGGTTCAGTAAAGGCCGACTCGCTGCTACTGCTATCTAGATTAGTGCGGCTACTAGAAGCAGCAACAACTTCATTAACAGTTTCCTCATAGGCGATAGATGAATCGCTGACAGCGACACTATAATTGTCATTAATATCTTTGACGCGGAAGGAAATCTTGTCAGTTACGTTGCCATAATCTGGAGACAAGTTGTAACGAAGATAAACTCTATTGCTACTGGTCCCGGCCGCGCCGATACGGATAGCATCGTTTAGCCTGTAGACACCATCTAGGTTGACGCCGCTAAGGGTGTTCCAGGTAGCACTGTTCTTGGAATAAGAATATTCAATACTAGAGGGGTTAAAGGTGATAAATCCGGTATGTTGATTGTCAGAAATAAGCGAAGCAATGTCGGTCAGGAAGACTTCGTTTGATTCTTTGTTTTCGATGGTAGCAAGGTAGGCTAGATGATCGCCAGCGTTTTTCACTTCGGTGTTAGTGGAGACTGGCGAGGAATAGGTTGTACCAGTCCAAGCCGTTGGGACGCCATCCTTTCCAGAAAAAGAAAACCGACTAATTAAGTCGGAAACATTTGATACTGAAAACGCGGTAACCCCTGCAAAAGCCACAAACGTAAGAACCGCAACTACGCTTGCAACTGCTGTTTTTCGATTACTCATGATACCCTCATTTTATGACTTTTTAGTTTTTTTAGCAATAGAGTTATTAAGCTTGCCATCGTCTGCATAATCTTCTAGGTCGTGCCTCAAGTGTTTGTTCTCTTTTTCCAGGTGAGATTGCCGATCGAGGAGATGCATGATTCTTTCCTGCTGCGTATAGAGAATTGCAAAAATGATAACACCCACTACGACGAGCGTAATAACGAGACCGATGTCGCCGCTACTAAGGCCAGTACCAATCACATTATTCCCGACCACGGCTGGGAGACGGCCAAGAGCAAAAATGATTAGCAATTTTTTAATTGGGACATCGGTGAGACCTGCAATGTAGCAGACAATATCGTCCGGAAGGCCAGGAATAAGAAAGATTAGAAATAGAATAAAACTAGCACGTTTGCCAATCACAAAATCAAACTTATCGAGTGATTCTTTTTTGACAATTTTCTCAACAAGAGTGCGGCCAAATTTGCGTGAGACCCAGAAGACTAGACCCGCACCGATGGTAGCGCCGATAGTAGTCCAAAGGATTCCCCACCAGCCAAAAAGCAGACCGCCAATGGCGCCGACCACGTTGCCCGGAATTGGAGCAACGACAGTTTGAAGAATTTGCAGGGCAATATAAGCGAGCGGGCCGAGTGGACCAAGGCTGCCAACGATTTCGATGAGTTCCTCACGGTTGTTGAAGAGCTTAGTGAGCGGTCCGCCGGAAAGCACATCCCAAGCCACGTAAGCACAAACTGCGATGAAAACAAGTAATACAAGTGCGATTTCGACTTTGAGTTTTGTACTGATTTTTTGCTTGAAGATTTGCCGACCCATATATGTATATATTATATATTACTTTGCGTATTCAACGGCACGAGTTTCACGAATCACGTTGACTTTGATGACGCCAGGATAGCTCATAGTCGCTTCGATTTTGTTAGCAATATCGCGGGCAAGCTTCAGAGCAGTGAGGTCGTCAATCTGCTTTGGTTCGACAATGACACGGACTTCACGGCCGGCAGAAATAGCATAGGCTTTGTTGATGCCAGGGAAGCTCGTGGCGATGTTTTCGAGATCGCGCATACGTTCAGCAAAATTCTCGGCGGAAATGTTGCGAGCGCCTGGGCGAGCGGCAGAGATGGCATCACAGATTTTGACGATGATAGCTTCTGGAGTAGTTGGCTCGATGTCATCATGATGAGCAGCAATAGCGTGAACAATTTCATCACTCATGCCGTATTTTTTAGCAAGTTCAGCACCGATGTCAGCATGCTTGCCTTCAATTTTGTGCGTAACAGCTTTGCCCATATCATGCATTAAAGTCGCGGTCTTGGCGATACGTTTGTCGGCGCCGATTTCTTCGGCAATCATGCCGGCCATGTGGGCCATTTCAACAGAATGGAGAAGGACGTTTTGACCATAGCTGGTGCGGAATTTGAGCTCGCCAAGCAAGTGGACTAGCTCGCGTGGAATGCCAACAAGGCCAACTTCACGGACGGCATCTTCACCGGCACGAACAACTTCTTTTTCGATTTCCTTTTCGCCCTTAGCGACGGCTTCTTCGATGGAGGACGGATTGATACGGCCGTCTTTCATTAAGCGCTCCAAGGCATAGCGAGCGACTTGACGGCGAATCGGGTCAAAGCTAGACAATACGACCATCCCTGGAGTATCGTCGACCATGATATCTACACCGGTTGCGCGCTGTAATGCCTGGATATTGCGACCTTCTTTGCCGATGATGCGACCTTTCATTTCGTCATCTGGAAGTTTGAGTGCAGTGATGGTACGATCGGCAGTAACCTCAGAGCTCATGCGCTCCATGGCGGTAAGGAGAATTGACTGCGCAGTTTCATCAACATCGTGCTTGATTTCCTTTTGCTCTTTTGTAACGAGATTGACGAGATCTTGTTTGATGTCGTTTTGGGTCATCTGCATGAGCTTGTCTTTGGCTTCTTGTTTGGAGAGGCCAGCGATTTTTTCTAGCTTAGCATGTTGTTTTTCACGAATATCACGGATCTCGTTCTTAAGAGATTCAATTTCTTTTTCTTGCTTGACTAGACGCTCGGATTTCTTTTCGATTTGATCGAGCTTGTTGTCTAGGGTTGTTTCGCGCTCAGCAAGACGATTTTCTGTACGCTTCCATTCTTTGCGGCGATCATTCTCTTCATTTTTGGATTTTTCAGCGATGTCGGCCGCTTCTTTTCTGGCATTAGAAACAATGTCCTGAGCCTCGTTTTTAGCCTTTCTAACTAAATCCTCGGCTTTAGTTTTGCCACCTTTTTCGTTCTTTTTGTTATATGCATAGACAGACCCTGCCCCGGCCCCAATGCCAAGGAGAGCTGCAACTACAATTATGGCAATTTCCATAACTTTACCTTTCTCATTTGCCGATATTTTCCTGATATCAGCGGGTTAACAAATAAATAAAATAATTTAAATTGATAGTTCCGATTTAATTATATCATATTTTCCCCTATTCGTAATGGGAAATGTTGTTCGAAATCATGTTTTTGATGATTTGAACGGCGGTATCTTCTAGGCCCTGCTCAGCAGCATCCTGAGAGAAGTGGGTGCTTGGGCCAGTGTAAAAGTAATTATATTCGCCGTAGGTAAAGACTTTCTGGCCGAAGCTATTGCCAGTGTCTTTGTCGGTATCACCTTCGGAGGTGGCAACACGAGTAGCACAGCCAAGCCCGCCGGTATTTTGATCGATATCAGCGAAGGCTGGGAAGTATTTGATGCCAATTTTGTTGCCTGTGAAGCAAATCTGAGGACGATATTTTTGGTCGAGAATGTAGGAGACGTTTTCAAGATCGTCTGGGATTTTGAATTTGATACCCCATTCTGTAATATAAATATTTCCAGAAACCGGAGCGTAAGCTGGGACGTTGGATGGCGAGGTAATTTTCACGCCTGTATCTTCTTCAACTTTAGCGATGATAGCATTAGCATTGCTCAAGGCGGTATCGGCAGAAGCTAGTTTGTTAGAGGTGGAAATGTTTGCGACGAGACTCCAAATACCAAGAATAATACCAATAAAAGCGAAAGCGCCAAAAACGATAGAGAGAATCATATAAGTTTTAGCCTTTTGTTCTGGAGTGGTCTGGCTAGGAGACGAAGGAACTGGCTGTGGCTGGAGGTTTGGATTCTGCATACCGTCAAAGTGGGTCGGGCCAAGAATAGGCGAGCCAAGAGGAACGCCAGTGTTGTGGAGGGCTGGACCTTCAACAATGGGAGCGGTCTGAGCTGGGTTAGGGCCTTGGTTTTGGCTTGGCTGTCCAGTGTTATTGTCCATGGCCGGCGGGAGCTCGGGATCAATCGGGCGGCTACTTGGCTGCGGATTAAAAGGTTGCATATTATTATCCATTAAAAAGTCCTCATTTATGTCTCCATTATAGCATGGATATGACGCTTATGGTTATTTTTTAGGCGTGGAGATGTTAGCCTCGCGACCATAGTCTGGCAAGATAAGCGGACGAAGCTTGCCGTGATGATCGTAGAGCGGAATTTGGAGCTGGTCTGCTAGAGTGTTAACGACTGCAGCACCAATACGGAGACCTGTGAAACTACCTGGACCAGACATATAGGTGATCTCCGAAATGTCTTGCCAGGTTTTCTGGTTCTCTTGCAACTTTTCTTCTATAAAGGCAAGTAATTTTTCGGCCATGTCGCGACCAAGTTCAGCCTCATAAATTTTGTCATCAAGTTTGAGGATACAGTTTGGAGTGGAAGTATCTAAATAGAGTTTCATTTTGCGCCTTTCATGCGATCTATCATTTCAATACTGCGAGAGCCATCATCATTTAGGGAAATTTTAATCGTGAGGCGTTTTTCTGGTAAAAGATCTGCGACTGTGTCCGCCCATTCAATAATTGTTATGGTATTTTGATCAGAGAGAGATTCAGCTAAATCTTCCGCCATTAAGCCTGGGTCGGGCAAACGGTAAAAATCATAGTGAACTAGATTGTACTCATGCTTATTTTTAGCATAGGCGTAATGCTTGGAGATGGTGAAGCTAGGCGAAGAGATAGGCTCTTTTACACCTAAGCCTCTAGCAATGCCACGAGTTAAAGTAGTTTTTCCACTTCCGACATCGCCAATAAGCTCGATGACGGCTGGTGCATCAAGTTTTTCGCCAAGTTTCTGGCCAAAAGAAATTAAATCCGCTTCACTGAAGAGGTTCATGTTTTGTATTTTAGCACAGAGATGGCTTTTTGTCAAGGCATAAGCACTTTGTTAGATAACGCGTGAAACTTCTTCCAAGGTTGTTTCGCCACGGAGGGCAGCTATTACACCTTTTTGCTCGAGGGTGAGCATACCATTTTTCTTGGCAACTTTTTCAATAGCTTTCGTATTAATATCCTCCACATCTCCGCGAATGAAAGATTGAATCTCGTCATCTACTATGAGTTGTTCCATGATGACACTACGGCCTTTATAGCCAAACGGGATATCTTGAGTCGGGACAGGTTTATAAAGTGTGATGTTGTCCAAATCTACATTATGTTTTTTGAGAACTTCTGGAGAAACGCCTTCGAATACCCGATGAATATATTTGATAGTTGCTTCGTCCGGTTGATATGATTCTTTATTATCAGCAAGTTTGCGAACGAGTCGCTGTGCAATCACGAGACGAACGGAGCTGGAAAAAATAGGATTGGTGCCGATCATATCAATCATACGAGAAAAGGCAGCGGAAGTGGAGTTGGCGTGGAAGGAAGAAAGGACGAGATGACCCGTAATAGAAGCCTGGATGGCAGTGCGGGCAGTATCGGCATCGCGAATCTCACCAACCATGACAACGTCTGGATCGAGACGAAGGACGGAACGGAGCCCATCGGCAAAACTACCGCCTTCGGTAGTGTTGATAGGGATTTGAGAGATACCAGTAATACCATATTCAATCGGATCCTCAAGTGTAATAATCTTGCGATCGGTAGTATTGAGGGCATTGATAATAGAATAAAGCGTGGTAGATTTACCTGAGCCGGTAGGACCGACCATGAGAACAAGGCCACGTGGGTGGGAGATGACTTCATTGATTTCAGCCCTTTCGTCTTCGCCGAGACCGAGCAAATCAAGATTTAGCAAGGTTTCATCAAAATTGAAGAGACGAAGTACGGCATCCTGTCCATACATAGTTGGAATCATTTCGACACGGATATTGAGAAGATGGGTGCTGCCATCACGATAAATGTCAGTTTGCATATGACCGGACTGCGGCTCGCGTGAGGCCGTAGAAATATTGGCGCGAGAAGAAAGTTCACCCATGAATACACGGTAGCGGTCCCGGTTAATAGTGGCGACTGGATGAAGCAAGCCATCAACACGCATACGGATGCGGATGCTATCGCGAAGGTTTTCAATATGGATGTCGGAAGCGCCAAGGCGATCTGCCTGGTCGAGAAGATAGTCAAAAACGCGATCGGTCGCAACTTCATTTAGAACCTTGCTAACGGAAGCTAGGGTTTCGCTATCGCCTTCGCCAGCAATGGTAATATCGTCATAATGAGTTTCTTGTGGCGGATCATAGCGAAGCATGAAGACTTTGTAGGCAGAATCGGTAATCAGGAAGAAATCAGCACGCTCGCCACGGTCGTTGAAATCTTTGCGCATGCGTTCGATAACGGAGCGTGGAGTCTGGCTCGTGACCATGAATTGGTAGTGCTCGCCGTCGCCACCTTTCTGAAGAGGAAGCACAAAATTTTCATGCATTTCTTTCTTAGTGAGAACGCCTTGAGTCAAAGGAAGATTGTTTTCGAAACCACGTGTGTCGAGATAGGGCAAGCCAAGAATACGCGCACGGCTAGCCGCAGCGCTCTCTTCGTTTTCGCGACGCTTTCTCTGGATTTCTTGTTCGTCCATTCTGCGATTATTATAACACTTATGGTAATTTAGTACAATCGTTGCGTGGCATTCTGAGCGAGGCGGATAAGGCGTGCAACGTGACCATTAATTTTAGATTCGTTGAACTTTTCGGACTCGCCCCAAAAGTGAATAATGCCATAAAATTCTCCACTAAACATTCTGAAGCAAAGATCAAACTGGTCGCGACCATAAAAGCTCCAACTACGCGCCAAAATCGGTCGGAAGATTTTAGTAATAGAAAAGAAAGGCGCCGGATTCTGGCGCTCTAGGTGGGCTTTGTAATATTTTTTGTTACTTTTGATAAAAACAAGAATTTTTGTAAAAGTATATTCCATGGTGGGACAAGTGCAAAGAATGTCATCGCGCAAGTTCTTAATCTCTTCGTCATGGCGATGGTCATATTGTTTAATCGCATCATCTAGATTGCGAAAGTGATCATAGAAAGTGGTGTCCCAAACTTTTGCTTTGCCCGCAAGACCTGCGACGCCAGTTTTTGCGAGCGTCCCTTCATGCAGAGTCTTCCCTAGGACATCAAAGAAACGTTCTTGAACTTTTAGGAAACGGATATCAGTACAGTTTTTGCGCAATCGTGCCATGATGTGTCCCGTATTGATTGTGCCTGTATTATACATACGCGTCGGGAACATGTCAAAGATAAGCAGTATATGATATAATAAGTTTATGTTTTTGGTCGACCTATTTTCATGGTGGTACTTCCGTGGATGGGGAGTGTTTTTTGAAGATTTTAAGAAGCGCTTAGTAGATACGGTAGACTTCTTTTCAATGAAAGATATGATTCTGACACTATTCAAACCCTACCGTCAAATTGCGGCGGGGGCTTCTGAAACGATATTAGGTGGTGCTTTAGATAGGTTAATATCGCGGATGGTAGGATTCTTTGCAAGAGTGGTAATTTTAATCGCTGGTTGTTTTGTATTAATACTAGAAGTTTTTTGCGGAATCGCACTCGTAATAGTCTGGCCGATAGTACCACTTTTGCCCGTTGCGGGAATAATTTTATCGGTAATGGGAGTGGTATTCTGATGGAAAAGATGAGCTTTAATTATAATTCCCTACGCGCTCGAAATGCACGGCTCGGTAAGTTTTTTGGAAAACCGATAATGCTAATTATCTTAGCGCTAATGGTAATTGTATTAATTGCTAGTGGTATTTCCCTACTAGTAATGCGGCTAGCCGTCGGTTGGATTTGTGTGGGCTTCACGGCAATACCATTGATGCTTATTTTCTGGACGAAAAAAGAGCTGGTCCTGGTCCCAGTAAATCCAGCGGCCGGACTCAATGGGCTGCTGTCAAATGATGTACTGGCAGCAATGCCAAGAAACCCGAATGCAAAAGATATTGCGGCGCTGATCACAAAAACAACGAGTGGCAAATTTATGTATGTGCGATACGGTTTATCTCCGCAGCTGCTAGAAGAAATTGCGAGTGTCTTGCCAGCTGAAGTCGGACCAATTTTTCAGACGGCGATGAAAATCCAGGAAGGGACAAATTCTGAAGAAATACACGGAGCGATTTTGGCTGCAGCAATAATCGTGAGCTACCCAGGTCATGAAGATTTACTGAAGCGAATGAAACTTGACTTGGCAGATGTCCTGGATGGAATTGTTTGGTTTAACTATCTAAATGGACTGGTAAAAAATATCAACGTACGCAGACATAACGGTGGAATCGGCCGCGACCTTTCTTTTGGCTACATCCCAACGCTCTCAAGATTTGGACAAAACATTTCCATTGTGGGGCGAGGTGCAATGCGAACGCATTTGCATCTAGCAGATCACCGAGAAATCATGGCACAAATGACAAATATTTTTAGTAATCAGGGCCGACAAAATGTGGCATTAGTTGGACCGGACGGGAGTGGACGCGCAACAATTGTAAATGCTTTTTCTGAGTATTTAATGGATGCTGATGCAAAGCTGCCAGAAAATCTAAGGTACCGTCAGGTCTTCAAACTTGATGCTGCAGCAATTCTTAGTGCCGCAGCGGAGCGTGGACAGACTGAAAGGCTCGTGATGGCTATTATGAACGAAGCTTACGTCGCAAAAAATATTATTTTGTGGCTACAAAATGCGGAATTATTTTTCGAGGATGGAACTGGAAGCGTTGATTTGTCCAACGTACTATTGCCGGTGCTCGAAGCTGGAAAACTACGCATAATTTTGACGCTGGACCAGCAGAAGTTTTTGGAAATAGCTACGAGAAAACCGGCGCTTGCGAATGCCTTGAATAGAATTATGGTCAAGCCAGCTAACGAAAAAGAAACAATGAAGGTCCTGCAAGACCAAGTGCCACTTTTGGAATTTAATCACAAGGTTTCTTACACAATTTGGGCACTCAAGGAAGCGTACCGTTTGAGTGAGCGCTATGTTCATGATTTGGAAATGCCGGGACGAGCGCTTAGCCTACTGGATTCGGCTGGCGATTATGCCAACCAATACAAAATGGTAACGGCGGAAAGCGTGCAGCAGGCAATCGAAAAGACAGCAGGTGTAAAAGTCCAGCAGGCGACAAGCTCGGACGATAGGTCGAAGCTTCTAAATATGGAAGAGTTAATTCATAATCGCATGGTGGATCAATCTGAGGCCGTAAAGACTGTGGCTGATGCACTGCGTCGCTCGGCTGCTGGGGTGAGAAACGAAAAACGACCAATTGGCACTTTCCTGTTCATGGGACCAACCGGCGTAGGCAAAACGGAGCTTGCGAAAGCAGTGTCGGAGGTCTACTTTGATGGCGAGAAAAATATTGTCCGTGTTGATTTGAATGAATTCGTGAGTGCAGAGGACGTGTCGAGATTAATTGCTGATGGTGCGGAAGATAGCATGAGCCTAACAGCGCAGGTTATGAAACAGCCATTTTCTGTGGTACTGCTCGACGAAATCGAAAAGGCACATCCACATGTTCTGACGACTTTACTACAGATGCTAGACGAAGGAATTTTACGCGATGTGAAAGGGCGCGAGGTTTCTTTCCGCGACACAATCGTGATTGCGACAACGAACGCTGCCAGTATAGACGAATTTAAACCAGAATTTCTAAACCGGTTTGACGAAATTTGCAAATTCAAGCCGCTGAGTCCGGCAGATTGTTTGGCGGTGCTTGATTTGATTATCGCGGGAGTAAATAAGACTTTGGCGCCGCAGAAAATTAGCGTGGAGCTAGATCAAAAGGCTAAAGAGCTATTGGTAGAACGTGGCTATGATGCAAAAATGGGTGCTCGGCCAATGAAGCGAATTGTGCAGAAATCAGTAGAAAATATTGTGGCAAAATCAATGCTAGCTGGCCAGATCGGAAATGGTGAGGTAATTAGTATTTCACGTGAAATGATTGAAAAAGAACTGGGATAAAAAATAGGCCAATTTGGCCTTGGTACCGTCGGAGGGACTCGAACCCACGACCCCTTGTTCCGAAGACAAGTGCTCTAATCCACTGAGCTACGACGGCATGGATATATTATATCATATCTCTTTTCGGTCGGATTAGTTGAATTAGCACTCTTGCATTTTGAGTGCTAATTATATATAATTATATATATGGCAAAACGAGATTATTATGAAGTTTTAGGCGTATCAAAAAACGCATCTGATGACGAAATTAAAAAAGCTTACCGCAAGCTAGCCATCAAATATCACCCAGACAAAAATCCTGGGGATAAAGAAGCTGAGGAAAAATTTAAGGAAGTTTCTGAGGCACATGAAGTATTGTCTGATAAGCAAAAACGTGCACGCTACGACCAATTCGGGCATGCCGGCGTAAATGGTGCAGCTGGCGGGGCTTATGGTAATCCGTTTGGCGGAGGCAATCCGTTTGGTCAGGGTGGAAATTTCAATTTCAATGGACAGGAATTTCACTTTGATTTTGGTGGAGGCGGGCTTGATGATATTTTAGGAAATCTGTTTGGGTTTGGTGGGGCTTCGCGCCGACAAAGGCGCGGTGCAGATTATCGCACGCAAGTGACGATTGATTTTAAGGACGCAATTTTTGGAACGACTAAGTCGATAAACGTTGAAGGCAAAAGTCTAAAGATTAAAGTCCCAGCCGGGATTGATGATGGTATGAGTATCCGCTTGAAAGGGCGGGGCGGTCCAGCACCAGAAAATGTTCCAGGCGCAGAGAAAGGGGATCTTTATGTCGTGGTACGCGTAAAGCCACACAAGACGCTGACGCGCGAAGGCACTTTGATTCTGTCAGAAGAAAAAATCAGCATGGTGGACGCAGCACTGGGTTGTGAAATCGATGTTGAAACCGTCGATGGACCAGTAACGATGAAAGTTCCAGCTGGCACACAAAGCGGCACGCCTTTCAAACTTTCCGGACATGGCGTTCCCTTCCGTGCGGATGGCGACAGAGGTCCACATATCGTGACGATTATCGTGGAGACACCAAAGAATCTTTCGCGCAAACAAAGAGAGCTGCTTGAGCAATTCAAAAATGTTAAAAAACACGGTATTTTTGGCTAGAAAAATAAGGAGGACAAATGTCAAAAGTCTATTTTACAAAAGAAATATCACCCGAAAGCTTAGCTAAGGTTTATCAAGCACTCGGAGTGGAGCTACCTGGAAAAATTGGTGTAAAGGTTTCGACGGGCGAGCAGGGCGCAAAAAATTATTTGAAGGCAGATTTAATTGGGCCTTTTGTCAAAAGTTTGAATGGCACGATCTTGGAATGTAATACTGCCTATCCTGGTGAAAGAACTTCAACGAAGGCGCACCGAAAAGTGGCAGAAGAGCATGGTTTCACGAGTTTTGCGGGAGTCGATATTATGGACGAAGATGGAGACATGGAGATTCCAGTACATCACGGCAAGCATCTTAAATTTGATTTGATTGGTAAGCACTGGGATAATTATGATTCCTACATAAATCTTGCACACGCTAAAGGTCATATGATGGGCGGGTTTGGTGCAAACCTTAAGAATCAATCCATTGGAATTGCGTCGCGACACGGTAAGGCGTATATCCATTCTGCAGGCCACACGAAGAGTCCGCTACTTTGCTGGAATGATAAACATGAACAAATTGATTTTATTGAATCGATGGCGGAAGCAGCAACGGCGGTGGCAGATTACGTGAAAGAGCAAGGTAAGCAGATTGTTTATATCACTGTGATGAATGCGATTTCTACGTCGTGTGATTGCGATTCGAAGCAGGATGATCCGGTAATGCCAGACCTTGGAATTGTAGCAAGTCTAGATCCGGTAGCAAATGACCAGGCATTTATCGATATGGTCTGGAAATTCGCGGAGGAAAACCCGGAGCATGAGGGTGTGAAGGCTTTGATGGAGAGAATTGATTCTAGACTCGGGCGTGAGATTTTACCATATGCGGAAAGTTTGGGGCTAGGAAGTCGCGAATACGAACTAGAAGAAATCTAAAACTTAATAGGGCTAGACTTGTTTTCTAGCCTTTTTGTGGTATAATTTTTCTTGTACGGGGCATCCCGTGGTTCTTTCAAGGAGAGTACCTATGGTAATTGGGGATTTTATTCGTAAAAAGGAAAATGGTTCACGATGTTATATGGGGGCGGCGCCTAGCAAAAACGCTCGAATCAAATACGATAAGACAAAGAAAATGATTCCGAACTTGTACAAGTGTCGAAAGTGTGGCTATGTCTTTGATTACGAGAATTGGGAGCAGCCAGCGAGATTACAAAATTCACCCTTCCATGACGATGCTGCTAGATGTTTCAATTGTGGCAAGGAAGTGGAAGCATGTAGATTTGATCCGGATAGTATTGCTTGGAGAGATTATTGCCTATCGTGGCGTGATGGATGCGAGACTGGGGAAAATACATATCATCATTATTTCGCAGTGGGTGGCGAAGTGCGTTGTGGGTGTGGCGTTTTTTGTCAGAAATTATGCAAGTGCTACTATTGCGGATACATCTATGACCACACCAACTGGCAGCAAGAAGGAGAGGTGCTTAGTCATAACAGCTCAACAGGCATAATAACAAGCCAGGCCTTTCTTACCTGTCCGTTATGTGGACGAAAGAATGTAATAAGAGCCGGCCGAAGTTACGATTTAGCACATCAGCCCAGCCCAGAAGCCTAAGTAATTATCATGAACAAAACATTATGACTCTTATCGGCATTACCACTACGCAGGTTCAGATGTCAAGCTTTCCTAACTCTTTTAGGGTCGAGCAGGATGCTCGGCCTATTTACTTATGAAAATAATTGTGGTATAATTATATTTGTACGGGGCATCCCGTGGTTCATTCCCAAGGAGGAAAAACTATGAAAAATAGTGATAGTAGTACTAGTAGTAGCTTTGACTTGAAGCGAGCGTATCATGCCATGCAGGTTGCAAGACAGAATATGCTAGATGCTCAGCAAAAAATGCAGGATGGTCAACGCAGGGCGGCCGAGATTTATAATGAAATCGGCGACATGCAGGCTCAGCACGATAAGCTAAAAGAAGCCAAGGACTCAGAGTGGGATATTTTTTCTGAAGAGATTGCCAAGGCAAAAGCGAAAATCGGCGACATAATTGAAGCGATTAATGCCTGCAATACGCAGGAGGAAAGTTTCAAAAAGTTAGCAACAGAAACTGACCATGCAGAAACAAAAGCAGTCTACGACGAAGCGGCAAGGTTTTTCTCAAAATTAGCAGCTGAGAAGATGTTAGAGCGCGACGACTTGATTGCAAAAAAACGCCAAATGGTGAGTCCTGATATGTCGATGCTCAAAGAGATGCGCGAAAAGTTAAAAAATTTACGCGCAGAGCAAGATGATATCCTCGAGGCTTACCATGAAGCAAAAAACGAGTTCAACCTCAAGAAAGCTAGCTACGATCGCGCAAGAGCAAAATATGAAGGCGCGAAGAATCCTGACACAAAACAGGATGTAGACGATTTTAGTTCCCGCCCGAAGGCGATGGAACTTGATAAAGACCTGCTAAAATTAGCAGAAGTTCCAGAAGAAAACTGGGATTCTAGCAAAATGGAACGCAGAGTCGATGGGAAGGTAGATATTTATTATGGCGGAAAAAGTGGAGTCCGCCATGGACACGCGGTAATTGCAAAGAATAACACCGTTGAATATTCTAGAAAACCTAGAAAAACACCTACTATTATTTTGAAATAATACACTATTTATTATCTATTACACTTTTTAGTTTACACTCTTTGAAAGCCGGGCATTTTCTGCTCGGCTTTTTCATGTTATAATACTAACAAATAAGGAGTTTTTGATGGAAAATAAATTAATTCTGATTACCAACCCAGGAAGTTCAAGTCGTAAATATGCGCTCTACAAGGGCACGGAAGAAATCTGCAGTCTGCATTTTGAATACGAAGGCAAAGATGTTATCTGTACAGTGAAGAAGGCTGATGGAAAGAAGAAGGTTCTAAAACAGGATTTCAAGGAACTAACTTCTACCGTGGCAAACATCAATCGTATTCTAACTGAGGAAGGAATCCTTGGCGGGATGACGAAGATTGATGCAATTCTTGCGCGCGTAGCTTGCCCTGGTGAATTCTTTACGCAGGACCATGTGGTGGACGAAGCATATCTCAAGGCACTTGATAAGGCAAAGAAGCGTGCACCTTTGCACGTTCCTGTGGTCGCAGCGGAAATCGAGCATCTGGTAAAGAGCTTCAAGGGTACGCCAGTTATTGCGATTTCTGACTCCTCGTTCCACGCGGATCGTCCGGACCTCATGAAATATTATGCATTTGATACTGAGCTTGCTGACAAAGCCGACGTTAAACGTTTTGGTTATCACGGGCTTTCCGTCGGTGCGATCGTACAATATATGAAGAAGCAAGATATCTTGCCACAGAAATTGATTGTTTGTCATCTTGGCTCTGGCTCTTCTATCACGGCAGTGTTTGAGGGCAAATCGCTTGATACGACGATGGGTTATTCCCCACTTGAAGGTCTAATGATGGCAACGAGATGCGGAAACATCGACCCAGCTGCAGCGCTCGCGATTAAGCACTATTTGAAATTTGAGAGCGATGAGTCGATTGAAAAATACCTCAACAAAGAGGCTGGACTTAAGGGTGTTTCTGGGCAGACCGACGATATGCGCGAGATTTTGAGACTTCGCGATGAAGGCGACAAGCGCGGAACGTTTGCGCACGCAATGTACGTCTATAAAGTCCAGAGCTTGATTGGTCAGATGGCGGCAAGCTTAGGCGGTGTGGACGCGATTGTCTTTACCGCAACGATTGGTGAGCGTTCGGATGAAATTCGTCGCACCGTTTCTCAAAAGCTTAATTATCTTGGCTTTGCAATTGATGAAAAGAAGAATGTCGCAGAAATGCCAGAAAGGCACACTAATATTGCGGCGGAAGGTAGCAAGCCAGTGTGGGTAATCCGTACGGATGAAAGTGAAGAAATGATTCGCCGCGCCGGTGCAATCCTTGACACTAATAACGATGGCGACGTCAGTAGCGAAGAGCTGGCTGATGCTGCTGAGAAAAATAGGAAGTAAGCAACTTGTCTAAACTCAAAAAGACAGATTATTTACAGCAGGTCTCGGACAACGAGACCGCTGTAATTTTGTCGGAGCTCCGGGAGATTCTGTCGCACGAAGTTTCTGGCGACGTAGTGGAATTTGGTTGTTATCGTGGCGATACTTCACTTTTGATGCAGAAAATGTTGGAACGAGAATTCCCAGATTCTTCGTCTCGGCTTTGGATTTATGACTCGTTCGAGGGGCTACCAGCCAGGACGCGCGAGGATGCGTCGGTGGCGGGCGACAGTTTCAAGCAAGGCGAGTTGCTCGTGACAAAACGCGAGGTCGTGGAGCGATTCAAGAAGGCAGGGCTACATGTGCCGCGAATTCGCAAAGGGTTTTTTGAGAATTTAAGCACAGACGATTTGCCTTCTGAAATCGCTTTTGCTTTTTTGGACGGCGATTTGTATCAATCGATCAAGACGAGTTTGGAACTTGTAACCCCGAGAATGAATAAGCATGGGGCAATCTTAGTGCACGATTACAACAATCCGCAATTGCCGGGAGCTTCGCGGGCAGTGGATGAATGGCTCGCGAAATTATCTGCGTCTACTTCTGCGGCACAAAAAACGGCGCCGAAATTACAGCGCCGTGAAACACTTGCAATTATTTCTTGGTAGTTTTCTTGGTGGATTTTTTAGCAGCAGGTTTTTTAGTAGCAACGGTTTTTGCTTCTTTAGCTGCTGGTTTCGTAGTTTTTGGCTCGTTTTCTTTCAGAAGACGAACGTGAAATTCTGCCATAGTGGTCTGGATATATGGCGCAACGTAGATGCTAGCAATACCAAGAGTGATTAGGCAAAGCAGATACCAAGGGATAAAGGAAAGGCCGAGGACAAAGTAATCCATTTTGTGCCCTTCCATCATTTCCATGGATTTTCTTTGAGCGTCACCGGCTTCAAGCTTGTCATCTTCGGCAAGAAGGTAGAACATCTGAGAGTAAGCGATGCTCTTGATGATGCCTGGAATCACGAAGAGGAGACCCCAAAGGAAGGTGAAGATGGTGTAGCGAAGATAGGCAACGAGCGAGCGTAAGAAGTTGTCACCTTTGAAGCCCATAAAGATATCTTCAATCTTTGGCATACGAGATTTTTTGGTAATACCGAGAAAAATGAAGGCTTCTGCTAGGGTGAACGCACCGCTAATAATGAAGGTTGCAATCGAACCAACTGGGCCAAGGATAAAGCTAACCCCGAAGTTAATCGCCCCAATAATAATAGTAATTGCCAAAATGGTAAGAATCTTACCTTTGATTTGCTCTTTGGCGTGAGCTTTCATAGATGCGCGATCCATGCCAAAACTCCTTAATATTATATTAAATATATGATAACATATAAGATATGAAAAGGCTAATTAACTTCTTAAAAATCGCTATATTAATAACGGGTGCCGTGCTTGCCATCATCCATTTTATTCCAGGGACGAATTTTCCAAAAATTTGGAGCTACCTCGCAACGATTGCGCTTCCTTTTGTAATGGATGTTTTAAGATTGATTGGAATTAAGGTCTCGCGACGTTTTGAACTAGCTTACTTATTATTCCTTATCCCTGCGATGGTGATAGGAATTGATTTTGATTTCTATAAGATTTTTTATCCGTTCGACAAAATTGTACATACGCTGTCTGGGGTTTTGACGGCATTTGGGGCGAGAGAGCTGATAGATCAGGCCTCAGGTAAGCCGGATGAAATGTGGTTTAAGGCGCTGTTTTCGATGTCATTTGTGGCGCTAGTGGCGGTGCTCTGGGAATGCTTTGAATTTACGAGCGACCAGATTGGCGGAACGAGTATGCAAGAGCTAATCGCGCCGGGGATTGCGGACACGATGTTTGATATGATTGTGGCACTGATTGGCGGAGTGATTGGAACGGTGCTGGCGTTTCCTAAACGGAGTACCCGGAACAAATAAGACGTTTTTTGTTCGACTACCCCTGTATTAGCACTCTTGACACGAGAGTGCTAATTTGCTAGAATAGAGATAAGAATTAGCAATCAACACATACGAGTGCTAAATGAAAGGAGTAAAAAATGAGCAAAATTATCGGAATTGACCTTGGTACAACAAACTCAGCGTTTGCGTACATGGTCGCCGGAAAACCTGAAGTAATTACCAATGCGGAAGGCGATAGAACTACGCCATCCGTAGTCGCCGTGACAAAGAAAGGTGATCGTCTAGTCGGAAAAGTCGCACAGCGCCAGCGCGTGACTAACCCAAAGAACACTATTTATGGTATCAAGCGTTTGATTGGTCGCAAAATTGACGACAAAGAAGTCAAGCACGATATGGACATCATGCCATATAAAATTGTCAAAAAAGGTAGCCAAGCGGCCGTAGAAATGGATGGTAAAACTTATACACCAGAAGAGATTTCTGCAATGGTCCTTTCCAAAATTAAGGCTGATGCGGAAGCATTTCTTGGCGAAAAAGTAACGGAAGCAATTATTACAGTGCCAGCATATTTTGACGATTCTCAGCGTCAAGCTACTAAGGATGATGGTAAAATTGCAGGACTTGAGGTCAAACGTATCATCAACGAGCCAACGGCTGCAGCTCTAGCATATGGGCTTGAGAGCAAGAAAGATGAGCAGATTGCAGTATTTGACCTTGGTGGTGGTACATTCGACGTTTCCATTCTTGAGCTTGGTGATGGTGTATTTGAAGTAAAATCTACCAATGGTGATACTCACCTAGGAGGTGAAGATTTTGATAATATCATCGTAAATTATTTGATTGATGAGTTCAAGAAAGAAAGTGGTGTCGATATCCGTGACGACGCAGCAGCAATGCAGCGCATCAAGGACGAAGCTGAGAAAGCCAAGAAGGAACTTTCCTCGGCAATGTCCACTGATATTAACTTGCCATTCTTGACCGCAGACGCAGATGGTCCAAAGCATTTTGAACATACACTGACCCGCGCAAAACTCGAAGAGCTTGTTGCTCCACTACTTGATAGATTGGCTGGGCCAGTTGAGAAGGCCTTGAAAGATGCAAAACTCAAGGCTTCTGACATCGACGAGGTAGTAATGGTCGGCGGTATGACTCGTATGCCGGCTGTTGTAGAGAAAGTAAAGGAAATTTTTGGCAAAGACCCAATGCAGGGTGTGAACCCAGATGAGGTCGTGGCAGTTGGTGCGGCAATTCAGGGCGGAGTCTTGCAGGGCGACGTGAAAGACGTATTGTTGCTTGATGTT
>JAGAVP010000033.1 GCA_017941835.1 Candidatus Saccharimonadota bacterium | reverse complement strand
CTTCTTTTGTTTGCTTAACTCTCATAATTTGCTCCTTGTGTTCTCTATTAAATTATGAGCTAATATCACCATATTTAGTATTGTGTATATTATGATATAATCCAACAGAATATTGACAACATAGGATGGCTAAACATATAATAAAATTATGAGTAAAGTCATTCTCTGGATTTCGTTATGCGTATGCGCTTTAGGTATATATAACATATCAACCGACGCCGGATACTCTACATGGAAGTATAATCTTCGTCTCTGCGATAACATTATAGCGGTTGATATTAGCTCTGGATGGCGATGCGTGGCCGATGCAAACAATACTTATGACAACGGCGTAGAAACATCTTATATCGAAGCAATAGGTGGCGGAATAGTGGCAATTGTCAGTGGTATAGTGACATACGGAAAGGCAAAAGATGACTGAGGCAAGCGAAGCCCAAAAACGTAGTGAAGACGAAGTCCGCAGAATTATGGAAGAACGCGGATATAATACTAAAGCTTACCATAAGCAACAACGTAAAGGGAGCCGAGATCTTTCTTTCCTACCAAAAATAGCAATCGCTACAATCATCGTCGCGTCCAGCATAATCGGCGGCAAACAGCTCATCGACAACTTTTTCCAACGACAATCCAAAACATCTGAAATTGGCGATCTACACGAAGAACTCGCACAAGAATTTATAGACTGCTTAAATTCAATTAACACAGAAGAATTAGCCCCAGAAGATGCAAACTATTCAACATCCATAATTACGCGTCTTAAAGAGCAGCTCAGTTGCTACGAAATCTACTCAGAAATCAGTAATCCAACCGAGAAAGCAACATTGCAATCACAATTAACTGAATTGGAATCAATATCTCAAAATAGCAACTTAACCAAAGAGGAATTACAGAAAAGATACGCCGAAATAGACGCCGAACACCAACGAACAATTGCGCAAATCAATAGAAACTATGCTGCCTCCATAGCAAAGCTTGATGCCGAAAAAGCGGATGGCGATGCTAGATATAAAGAATGGCTAGCAAATTACGATAAAGAAAAAACGGCCCGCGATGCTGAATACGCTAAACAACGGGCGGAATGGGAAGCGTCCAACAAAGCAAAACAAGAAGAGGAAGCGAAAAGAACAGTAGCCAAAGAAGTGGCGTGTGAAGAATACAAAGCAAAATTCGGAGAAAAAACAGCCGCCGAATTAGCTGAAACTGACGCAGAAGTTGTCGGTGCAAAAAACAAATGGAGCCAAGCCTTAAAAAAGGTAAGCGGCTGTACTGGCGGAAATCGAGTCATGTCTCAAGCATGGCGTGACACTTGTAATAGTGCTAGAGCCCAAGAACAGCAAACTGCTAATAGTTACGAATCAGCTTACCAATCACTCCTATCACAAAAAACAGCCTACTATAGAAATCTCAAGATTGAAGCTTGCGGATATTAAATAATCCCAATTTCTCCCATAAGATTATACGAAACTCACCCTAGATTTTCTCACAACATTCAAGGTCCAATCATTCTCCAGATAGAGAAAAATAGCCTTATTTCGGCTATTCGTTCTGATTGGCGGAAGGGACAGGATTCGAACCTGCGGAGCTTTCACTCTCTGGTTTTCAAGACCAGTGCCATCAACCACTCGGCCACCCTTCCTTAATTTTGGTACCCCGGGTTGGAATCGAACCAGCATTGTATCCTTAGAGGGGATATGTCCTATCCGTTGAACGACCGGGGCACTCTCTATATTATAACCAAAAACACCCCAAATTACAAGCGGACACTCCGGAAAGCGTTATTGCTTGCTGAAAGCAGCTAACAGTAGTAAAATAACGCTCAGTGGGCGCTTGAGGATGTCGCTCATTTTTATTGTATAGATGCCTTCGGGCAAGCACATTGACAAAAAGGAGGAATATGTATGAGCGTAAACATGAATGTTTACATAATAACACTCTGTGTTATTATGGTTGCACTGTTAATGGCTGTGAGAAATTATCTCAACATCAAAAGGCCAAAGAAACATACGACCACCGAAGAAGACGCGATGTATGCACTCTCGAAGATTATTCGTGAAGGCGCCAAAACCTTCATGAAAACCGAGTACGGGACAATCATACCGATAGCCGTTTTCGGCGCAGTTCTGTTTTCGTTGTTCGTAGAAAAGACTAGCGGGCTGACCTTCCTACTTGGAACTTGTATGAGTAGCGCTGCCGTATTTCTCGGTATGTATGGTGCAGTATATGCCAACTACCGCGTCGCGCGTAGAGCATTCAAGAGCGAATCTGTCGGTCGAACAGTTTGGACCGCCCTAAAAGGCGGTAGCATTTCAGGTTTGGCAGTGCAGGCCTTTGGTATGCTCGGTATCGTATTAATCTATATTCTCCAATACGAGCTATTCAAGAGTACGAACCCAGTTGGCCACGGATTCATTACGAATTTTACCTGTGATGCTAACGTTATCAGGTGTACAACTTACGGACTTGGCTGTTCAATCATCGCCATGTTCAACAGAGTTGCAGGTGGCGAGTTCACTAAGAGCGCAGATATTTCTGCCGATATGTTGAACAAGCTTCGTCATGATTTCCCGGAAGACGATCCAAGGATTCCGAACGTTATTGCAGACTTTATCGGTGACAATGTCAACGATATTGCCGGAAATTGTTCTGACCTTTTGGAAAGCTTTGTTGCAACTTTAGTTGCATCGTCTCTAATCGCAAACATCGTTTATGCACAAAACGGTGCAACTTTTGCCGAACTCTATAATTTAACCTGCCTATTCCCAGTCATTGTTGCCACAATCGGACTTGTAGGCTGCGTTATTGGTATCGGTGTTGCTATGCTGAGGAAAGAGAACATGGGCAATAATCCTGCCGGCGAACTCAATCTTGTAACCTATATTTCAGCCGGAGTAGCGGTTATTGGAAGTCTCATCGCAACCTACGTAATGTTCTCAGGGAAAGAGCTCTATCCAGCATTCAAGGCTGGCTGGATTTCTCCATGGCTCCCAGTTCTGCTTGGCATTTTGTCTGGCGTATTAATCGGTAGAATCACCGAAATATATACCAGTACAGATTACCCATTCGTTAAAGCTTTGGCAGAAATATCACCAGAAGGAGCAGCTTTCTTAGTTACGCTTGGTGATGCACTTGGCTATCGTTCATGCCTTCTGCCGATTATCACAATTGGCGGTTCCATGCTTATTTCCTACGCAACCTGTGGTCTTTACGGTATCGCTATAGCAGCCCTTGGTATGCTTAGCTTCGTTGGAGCAACCGTCTCCATTGATGCTTTTGGACCTATCGCAGATAATGCCGGTGGAATTGCTGAAGCTTGTCATCTTGATCCAAAGGTTAGGATTATCACTGATCAGCTTGATGCAACTGGCAATACTACTGCGGCTATCGGTAAAGGTTTTGCTATCGGTTCAGCAGCCTACGCTACAATTTCGCTGATTTATTCATATAGCGGTAATTTTGGTAATGGCTTTAGCATGGATTTAGCTAATCCCTACGTTGCTGTTGGTGGAATATTCGGTGCAGGCCTAGTTGCTTATTTCATGGCAATCCTGATGCGCGACACTATTAAGAACGCGCACGATTTGAGCGATGCTGGCAACAAACAGCTCGATGCTAATCCAGGTATTCTGACCAATGAGGTTAAGCCTGACTACAATGCCATCATCCAGATTGGTACTACTAACGCGATTAGAAAAATGGTCATTCCATCACTTATCGCCGTCCTTGTACCGATTCCATGCTTCCTGCTCGGCTTTGAATTTGTCGGCGGTATGCTCTTTGGAGCAACTGTTCTGGCCATCGTCGGAGCTATATTCATGGGCAATTCTGGCGGTGCTTTTGATAACGCCAAGAAGTATATTGAAGAAGGCCGCCTGGAAGGCTATCCGAAGCACAGTGATGCTCATAAGACCGCCGTCATCGGCGATACCACTGGCGACACTAGAAAAGATGTCGTTGGTGTCTCCTTAGATATTTTCATCAAGATGATGAGTACAGTTGCAAATACGCTTGCGCCTGTATTTTACGCAATGCGTTCCATCTAAAACATCCTCACTTAGGCCCCGAGTTTCTCGGGGCCTTTCCTAAATGTCAATAAAAAAGGAGCCAAATGGCTCTATTCTTTTATTATATCACACTTTACGGAAAATGTCAATACTTGGTGATCTCGAGGAGAGTCGAACTCCTATTGACGGGATGAAAACCCGTTGTACTAACCGTTATACTACGAGACCGCAAGACTATTTTATCAGATTTCTTATATTTTCGCAATACCTTACTGCCATTCGCAGTCGTAGGTAAATTTCATCTCGTAATCAGTCCGTCCATACGGCGCGTATGGAATGAACGTCACTCCCGTCCTGTTCGTATTGCAAAGATACTGCCCCTCAAAGTAAGCGCGTGAATCTGCGTGCTTGGCATCATCAAATAATAATAACTCCCTTAGATATACTTTTGGAAAACCATATTCCGAATAGGTCGTGAACGCCACCAAATAATCCTCTTCCGGCAAATTTTCCGTGAAAGTGTCGTAATAATAATTCTCATAATAATCTTTCGCCAAAGTTTGCAGCTCGTTTTCCGCCATTTTTTTCGGGTCAAGTGCGGCGTGTGCAGCCAAATTGAAAAACACGAGAAAAATACACACAAAAATCGATGCCGCCACAAATTTCCGGGCAATCGGCTCGAGCGGAAAATGAAGCGGTTCCGCTTTATAAGGGTATGAATAATACCTCCGCATATGCTTATTTTAGCATAATTGTTATTAAAAGAACAACCTTTTTCTTTTCTTGCCATCTGGTATAATAAAAGTATGAGTAAATTGTTTAAACGCACCAAAATCCTTGCCACTATTGGCCCCGCAACTTTTTCTGAGGAAAAAATCGAATCACTTATTATGGCCGGCGTTAACGGCGTCCGTCTCAATTTTTCGCACGGCAACTATATCGAGCGCGATCAGCAAATTGCCTGGATTCGTGCTGCCGCCACTAAGAAAGGTCGTTCCGTTGCTATTTTGCAAGACCTTCAAGGTCCTAAAATCCGCCTCGGTGAGATTAAGGATAATCATTATGATGTCCATACCGGTGATGAGCTAATCCTAGACCATGCTGTCGAGACACATGACGGCGGAAACATTATTCCTGTCCAATATAATCTCGCCGATAAAGTCAAAGTCGGTGAGCCACTTTCTATGTTTGATGGCAAAGTCAAATCCACTGTGACGGAAATCGTTTCTAAGACTGCTATCAAGGTCCGTATCGAGAACGATGGTTTCATCATGACTCATAAAGGCCTCAATCTTCCTGATACCGATTTTGATGGTGACATTATTACTGAAAAAGACATGGCTGACATCGAATTTGGCGCTTCCCGCGACTTTGATTATGTTGCGCTTTCCTTTGTGCAGAGTGCCGCTGACATTGATAAACTTCGCCAGATTTTACTCTCCCATGGCTCTACCGCTAAGATTATTGCCAAAATCGAGACTAAAAAAGCTATCGAAACAGATGAAGCCATGGAAGCTATCGTTAAGGCCGCTGATGGTATCATGGTTGCTCGTGGTGATATGGCCGTTGAAGCTGGCGCTGAAGTCGTGCCAATTGTCCAGAGAAAACTGATTGCTATGTGTCGCGAGCATGGTAAGATTTGTATCGTCGCTACCCAGATGATGAGTTCCATGGTGGATAATCCTGAACCGACTCGCGCTGAAGTTTCCGACGTCGCTAACGCCGTCATTCAAGGTGCGGATGCGGTCATGCTCTCTGACGAGACTGCTAATGGTAAATATCCAGTCGAAACCGTGAAAGCCATGAAGAAAGTCATTCTCTACACCCAGAACCACACTCATGTCTCGCCGATTAATCACGAAGTTACCGGCGAATTCAAGAATTATGATGCTATTGCTGGCGGCGTGACCCAGCTTGCCGAAAAAATCGGCGCAGACGTCATCGTCTGTCAGACTGCTAGTGGCGCTACGGCTGCTGCTATTGCTGCCCAGCGTCCAAAACTCCCAATTATCACCGTGACCAGTAATGCTCGCGTTGCCGGACAACTTGCCCTCACTTACGCTAACTCTGCTTTTGTCCGTCCATACTCCGAAAACTACGGTTATGATCTTGCAGTAGAACTCAAAAACTCTGGCTATCTACAAGCCGAAGAGGGTCAAAAAGAGATGATTGCCGTGATTATTTCCGGGCACAAAGACACTATCGGCGGCTCCGATACTATCAAAATCGTCAGAATTTAACTAATTTTTTGGAGGTAAAATGTTTGATAATAAAGTTACAATTCAGGATGTAAAGCTTCGTGGACAAACTGTACTAGTCCGTGTTGATTATAATGTTCCGATGAAAGATGGAAAAGTTACCGATGACTTGCGTATTCGCGCCAGTTTTCCTACCCTAGAACTCCTAGCCAAAAAAGGTGCTCGTCGCATTGTCCTGATTTCTCATCTTGGTCGCCCAGAAGGGAAGAAGGTACCAGAATTATCCTTAAAGCCAGTCGCTGACCGCCTAAAAGAACTCCTGCCAGGCAAAAAAGTCTTCTTTGTAGATGATGTTTCTGGCCCAGAGGTGGAAGAAGCCGTCGAATCTCTCCCTGTTGGCGGCATTTTACTACTGGAAAACCTCCGTTTCTTCCCAGGGGAAGAACAAGATTCTGCCGAATTCGCCAAAGAGATCGTTGATGCTACCCACGCCGATCTCTTCGTCCAAGATGGCTTCGCTGTTGTTCACCGCGCCCACGCTTCTACTGACGCTATCACCAAGGAATTACCATCTGTCGCAGGCCTACTTCTAGAAAAAGAAGTTGTATCTCTGTCCAAGATTTCTGAATCCCCTGCTCATCCGTTTGTGGTCGTGATTGGCGGCTCAAAAGTCGAAGATAAGCAGCCTTTAATCGACAAATTTGCCCCTCTAGCCGACCAGATCATCGTAGGAGGCAAGATTGCTGCAGATGGCTATACCACGGCTCTAAAAAACGTCTACGTCGCAGAAGACTTCTCAGACGACAAAAAAATGGATCTAGGAGAAGTTTCTACCGAAAAAATCGTTAATTTTGTCAAAAATGCCAAAACTGTCCTCTGGAATGGACTGCTTGGAGCCGCTGAGACACCAGAATATGCCACTTCTAGTACAAAGCTTGCTAGCACCCTAGGTGAGACAGAAAAGCTCGTGAGCGTCATCTGTGGCGGCGATACAAGCGGTTTTGTGGAAAATTTGCAAGAAAAACAGCCAGATTTGCACTTCTCTTTGGTTTCTACTGGTGGCGGCGCCGCCCTGGAGCTTCTCTGTGGCGAGCCTATGCCAGGCATTGAATCTCTTGACGACAAAGATTAGATTTGCTATAATAAAGTCACTAAATAATACTTATATCTTTTCTCTATCGAGGTAATAGAGATGAAATATACAATTTAAAGGAACTTTTTATATGAATCAAAATGAACAAGAGCGCCGTGCTAGATTGCTGAGTGCGGCTAAAAAACGCCTGCCTTCCATCAAAGAACAGTTTGAGGAGGCGCAGAATCGCAATTTTAACAGCAATTTCAAAGCGGGCGGCAAGGATGCCCACCTCGTGCGAAAATCCCCTAAAAATGCCAAAAACGCGGCCAAAAACGCCAAATCCGCTAAAAATGCTAAAAACGCACCAAAATCCACCCCTAAAACTGACCGTTCCAAGGTGAATCTCTCTGTTTCGACCAGAAAAGGGGAAATGGTCCACCATCAGCGTATGCTTTCCCAGGACGTTAATGCTCAAGCTACTCAGCACATTATTGGTATCCCTGTGAACAAATCTCGCTATAACGGCTACAATGGTGCGCAAGTTACTCACGCCCAGCTAAAGAACGCTCGCCCAAGCAACGACTCCGTCCACATTATCCCAATTGGCGGTGTTGGTGAGTTCGGCATTGGTAAAAACATGACGATTATTGAGTATAAAAACGAGATGATTGTCATCGATATGGGCGTGCTTTTTGCTGGCAACGATTACCCGGGTGTCAACTACATGATTCCTGACATCAAATATCTTGAAGATAACAAGGATAAAGTAAAAGCTTTGCTCTTTACCCATGCCCATCTTGATCATATCGGTGCTTGTCGCCATCTACTTCCAAAATTCAATCCTCTGACTCCGATTTATGGTACTGATTTTACTATTGGTATGATTAAAAAACAGATGAGCGAGCTTGAAGACGAGCCAGATTTGAACTATAACGTCGTCGATCCATTTAAACATGAAAAAATCCAGGTTTCTGAGCATCTCAGCGTTGAATTTATTCACGTACTTCACTCTATTCCTGGCAGTACTGCTATTGTTGTTCGTACGCCAAACGGTCTGATTTACGTTTCTGGCGACTGGCGCCACGAGGAACGCCCTTATGGTAAACAGACTGATTATGAACGTATCGACGAAATTGTTAAAAACGAAGGCATCGATTTAATGCTGAATGAGTCTACTAACATTGATTCTCCAGGCCACCATCCACATTCCGAATATGACGTCGGCGATAATCTTGGTAAAGTCATGGATCACTATGCAAACGGCCGTGTCATTATCTCCTGTTTCTCTTCACAAGTTTCCCGTATTGAGAGTACGCTCCGCGAAGCGGCTAAGCGTGGCAGGAAAGTAGCTTTTGCTGGTTTCTCCATGATTAATAACGTCGAAGTTGCTCTCCGCACCAAACAGATCAAGGTACCAAAAGACGTCATCATGAAAATGGAAGACATCGTCAAGCTTCCTGATGATAAGATTACCATCGTTTGTACTGGTTCTCAGGGCGAGCTAAACGCCGTCTTAAACCGCATGGTGACCGGTGCACACAAATATATTAAAATCAAATCTACTGATACGATTGTCTTTTCTTCTAACCCTATTCCGGGTAATGAGCCACACGTTGTCAATACGGTTGACGGTCTTCTCCGCGAAGGTGCGCAGGTTATCCAAAATGGTAAGACCCACCTTACCAACATTGGTCCACTTCACCTTTCCGGCCACGCTTACTACGAAGACCACGTTGATTTTGTTACGCGCCTTCAGCCAAAAAACTACATGCCATACCACGGCGAATTTTATATGCTTCAGCATAATGCCGAAATGGCGGAAAACGTGATTGGTATTCCAAAAGACAACATCATCGTTTCCGATGATGGCGATATTGTAGAGTTCACCGCTGATAAGAAAATCAAGAAAACTGGTCGTATCCACGCCGGCAACAAGCTTTATGATGATGCTGACCAACCAGTTCACGAAGCCGTTGTTAAGGACCGTATCCACATTTCTCGCGAAGGTATTTTCGTAATCGTCCTGACCATCAATAAAAAGACTGGCCGTCTAGTCAAGACTCCAGACATCGTCTCGCGTGCCTTCATTTATCTAGATAATTCCGAAGAACTAATTGGCAAGATTCGTCATTATCTACGCATGAAAACCGAGCGTTCCGTTTCTACTGATGCCGCTCTCAAAGAGCTCAAAGAGGAAATCAAAGAAGAAGTTACCCATATCCTCTATGATGCCACCGGCCACACCCCAATCGTAATCCCAGTGATCAACAAAGTCTAAACTATTTACGACGTCTTCTCTGGCCGACAACTGATTTTATGACTTTTTTAGCATTCTTTTTGATTTCGCGCGTTTGGTCACCCACGACCTTACTGAGTTCTTCCATGTTTTTTACCTTCGAATTTGCATAAGACGATGCGATAAAATCAAGCAGATAAATTCCCACCATAATTAGTGCGATCGCAACTTGCAAGCCGACCGGTAAAAAGATAATCGCGTTATCTACTGCTGGCAAAAGAATGTAGCAGAATAACAACCCTGCTACGCCAAAAACTAAAGTATTCCTAAGGCATATACGCCCGTGGATATTGAATTTATCCGACTTCGAATAATCCCACCATCTGAGATGGAAAATTTTTTCTAGCAAGTAGCTAGTAACATATTCTAGCCCGGCCCCAATCAGCATCGCCACGAAAAAAGTTAAAACGTAATTATTGTGTGGGATGCACTGCCAAATCCCAATCATTAGTAGCCCCGCAAAGCCATAAATCGGCAAGTACGGGCCAAACAAAAAACCGCGGTTGCTCATTTTCTTCTCGCGGATTAAACTATTTAGTGCCTCAATAATGTACCCCATCACTGCAAAAATCGTAAAATACAGCACAATTCTTACGAAAACGTCAAACGGGTTCATGGAGCTATTATAACATACTATTAATGGTCCCCGAGGCAGGACTTGAACCTGTACCTAATTGCTTAGACTAGCACCTGAAGCTAGCGCGTCTACCAATTCCGCCACTCGGGGAAACTTTAAAAATTATAGCATACCCTTGGCATTTTTTCCATCTCCATCAAACTTATGTTATAATTAAAGGGTATGAGACTTCCCAAAAATCATGTGAAAATGTCTCTAATTATTTCTGGCGTCGTCGTTTCTGCCCTTGTTTTTGCATCACTTCTCAAAATTATCACCCCAAATACTTTCGCTGATAACGCAGCCTCACTTGCTCCATCTGGCGATATTCACTACGTCACAATTTACGACCAGGGAAAAAAGCTAACCATCAAGACCGATGCTATTACCGTAGCAGACGCCCTTTCTCGTGCTCATTTTGAAATTGCCACGACCGACATCGTCGAGCCAGGTCTTACTACCCTGATTAACGACGGTAATTTCCATATCAATATCTATCGCTCTCGTCCAGTTATTGTCTCCGACGGCACTACTAAAAAACGCCTCGAGACCGCTAGCTATGACCCAATTACTATTGCGCGTGATGCTGGCTTTTCCGTCTATGATGGGGACGAAGTCAATATGGTGGCAAACACAAACTTCCTCGAAGCTGGTATCTCCACCGCCTATGAAATCACCCGTAATGGCGGCCGTACAGTTACGGAAGAAATCGCTATTCCGTTCGAAGAAGAAATCGTCAAAGATTATACACTCCCACTTGGCGAAAATAAGACTGAGCAAATCGGCGAAGATGGTCTCCGCGTCGTAAAATATAAAGTCGAATTCATAGACGGCGCCGAAGTAAAACGTGAATTAATATCGGATGATATCGTCAAAGAGCCGGTCAAGCGCATCGTGCGCGAGGGCGCGCGTGGCACAACATCTAGCAGTACCTCTGCTGGCGAAAACGAGACCATTACTTGGGACTTCTTGAAATCTCAAGGTTTCTCCGATATTCAAGTTGCCGGTATCATGGGTAATCTCATGCAAGAACATCGCTTCCAGACTTCTGATACTGCGGGCGGTCTTGGTATTGCACAATGGACTGGTGGCCGTCGCAACAATCTTCTTTCCATGGCTAACCCATATGATATTTATACCCAATTGCAATATCTCATGGTCGAATTGAATGGTGGCTATACTGCCGCTAAGAACTCTATCCTTAGCTCCACCTCTATCGAGGCTGCCACTCGCGCCTTCCAAAACCAATTTGAGCGTTGCGGTATCTGCCGTGAAGAGACTCGCATTAATTATGCCTATGACATTTATAACAGGTACGCTAAATAATGAAAAATAACAAATCCCTCGGTCAACATTGGCTCAAAGATCGCGCCATCCTAGACGAAATCGCCGAACTTGCCCTTGGCAATGTTTCCGATGACGCCCTAGAAGCCGCGGAGAATCGTTTATGTCTAGAGATTGGCCCGGGTCTAGGCACGCTTACGTCGAGCCTGCTGCGAATTTTCCCGCGCGTTCTAGCTGTTGAATTCGATGAAAATTTAGCCAAGAATCTCCCCAAATCCTTCCCGGGAAAAGATTTAACAGTTATAAACGAAGATTTCCTCAAATTTGACCTAAACTCTATCAAAGAACCTTATGTTGTTGCCGGAAATATCCCCTACTACATCACCTCTCCAATTATCATGAAATTACTCGAGACGGAGAACAAAGCAGATAACATTGTTCTGCTGATTCAAAAAGAAGTCGCCGAAAGAATCGCCGCCGGACCAGGGAAGCACACCTTTTTGTCGCTCTCCGTCCAGAATCTTGCCGAGGTCACGCCAGGCCCAGTCGTTAAAAGAGTTTTCTTCACTCCGCCGCCAAAAGTTGACAGCCAAGTGATTATTTTGCACCCAAGGAAAACGCCTATAATTTCTAATGAGGCGCTAAACCTCGCCAAAAAGGCTTTTTCCGCACCGCGCAAGAAACTCATCAAAAATTTAAGCATTTTCTACTCTGTTGATGAACTAAAGACCGCCATACAAAAGGTCGATTTAGACCCAAATTCACGCCCAGCTGACACCGCGCTCGAAACTTGGCAGAAATTATACGAAATCTTGCAAAAATAAAGCTTAAACGCTATAATCTAAGTAATATCAAAAAAAGGGAGGTTTTTCATGAATCCGGACGAAAACAACAATAACCAAGCGCCAGACGTGCCTGTGCCGCCAGAAGCTCCGGCCGTTCCGGAGACTCCTGCTGCCTCGGAAGCTCCTGCCTCGCCAGAGCCTCCAGTTACTCCAGAGCCAGAAGCTCCTGTCGCCCCCACGGAAAACCTCGATCAGGTCGCCGCTGATTTGACGAACGCTGCCGCGAATGACGCCCTAGAGACGCCAGTAGAAACACCATCAGCAGAAGAAGCTCCTATTACCACAACTGATGCCGCTCCGGATACTGCATCGATTGCCCCAGTAGAAGCTCCTTTCAATCCAGAAACACCAGCCCCAGAAGCGTCAGTCGCTCCGGAGGCCCCTGTCGTGCCTGAGACCCCGGTAGTTCCTGAAACTCCGGTCTCGTCGGAGTCACCAGTTGTTCCAGAAGCTCCAATTATTCCTGAGACTCCGGCAGCCTCAGAAGCGCCAGCCGTCCCAGAGACCCCAGCTACCCCAGAAGCTCCAACTGAGACCCCAGTAGAAGAATCGCCTTACGGTACTTCAGCCAGTTTCGTCGGTGATACCCCTGTGGCCGAAGATGCAGAGCAGACCCCAGCTGCCACTAGCGAAGAAGAAAATCCCCTCGTCCCGGCAGAACCAGTTCCAGGTTCCATTGGCAGTGCATTGGCCTACTCCGAGACTGCTCCTGACCATGCCGTACCAGTCAATAAGCCGTCCAAATTCAAAGCCCCAAAAATGAACATAAAGCTCTCAAAAGAGAACCTCAAACTCCTCATTGCTATCGTCGGTGGTGTCGCGCTCGTGGCAGTCGTTGCGGTGGTGATCTTCTTCATTATTAGTAATGCGAATGGGACGAACAAGTCGTCTAACACCCAGTCTAATACCAATAATCAGACAAAGCCAACAAACGTTGTGACCAGCCTGACTTGTACACTTGACGGCGCAACCAACTTCAGCGCATACGGCAACGTCTCATCCGGTTCAGATCAGATGATTGCCATGTACACCAACGACGTCATTTCTAGCTATGGTACAACTCTAACCCTTACCTTCGCCGATGAAGATGGCGCTAAGGCTGCTCAATCTTCTATCAGGGAAAACTACAACGCCAAAATCCGAAACGCCGGCCTCACTCAAGATCCCTTCACTAGTGCTTTTGATGTCAATGGTACGACCTTGACCGTCACCCATCAGGCCGAAGGAGCCGACATCACCTCAAGCAATGCACGTATTCTTGACCTCTACGTCGTAAAGGGTGAGCCAATCACTGACATTGATACCCTCCAGGATACCTACGAGACTGACGGCTACACTTGTGTAGAGAAATAAATAACAAGCCTTTCTTGCCAACCGGCAAAAACTATTGTAAAATATAAATATGTCAAAGATTTATATTACTACTGCTATTCCTTATGTTAACGGCGCTCCACATATTGGTCATGCCTGTGATTATATTTTGGCCGACGTTTTTGCGCGCTATCAAAAGGGTAAAGGGAACGAAGTTCGCTTCCAGGCCGGTACTGATGAGCATGGTAATAAAATCGCTAAAAAAGCCGCAGAGCTAAATATCGATATTGAATCTTACGTCGACGAAAACTCCGCCAAATTCCAAGATTTCATCAAGAAGCTCGGCGTTTCCTATACTGATTTTGTCCGCACTACTGATGAAAATCATATTCGTCGTGTTCAGGAAATTTGGAAAAAACTTGAAAACCATATTTATAAAGCTAGCTACGAAGGTTGGTACTGTGAGGGCTGCGAGCGTTATATTACAGAAAAAGAATACGAAGAAAATCACGGCATTTGCCCTGACCACAACAAGCCTTACGAAAAGCTCAGCGAAGAAAACTACTATTTTCGCATTTCTGATTTTAAGGATCAAATTCGCTCTGCTATCGAAAATAAAACTATGGAGATTTTGCCAGAATTTCGCGCTAAAGAAATCCTCAACCTCCTGGATGACAGCCCAGATCTTTCGATTTCTCGCCCTATTTCCCAGCTAAAATGGGGCGTGCCAGTTCCAGGTGACGATTCTCAGGTCATGTATGTTTGGGTAGATGCACTCTCGAATTACATTACGGTTCTAGGTTACCCAGAAAACGACATTTCCGATTTTTGGCCAGCCACGGCGCAGTTTGTCGGCAAGGATATTCTACGCTTCCATGCCATCATTTGGCCAGCTATGTTGCTCGCGCTCGGACTTCCGCTCCCAAAGAAGATTACTTCGCACGGCCACGTTCTTTCTAATGGCCAAAAAATGAGCAAGTCTATTGGCAACGTTGTCGACCCGATTGAAGTTCTAAACGCTAGAGGTCTGCCAGCCTTTCGTTATTATTTCTTGCGCCATATTGATACCTTTGCAGATTCCGATTTTACCTGGGAAAAGTATGACAAAGCCTATAATAATGAGCTCGCAAATGACCTTGGTAATCTTGTCCAGCGCCTTGCTAATCTCTGTAAAAAGCAGAATCTAGGCGGCCTAGACTTCACTCCGGTACGCGACTCAAAATACGACGAGATTATGGACTCTTTCTATTTCAGCAAAGCCTTTGACTATGTCTGGGATAAGGTCCAGGATTTGAACAAAGAAATTGACGACAAGAAGCCTTGGGAACTAGGCAAGTTCCCAGAAAAACACGACGAGCTAGTAGCTATTCTAGAAAATCTCGCTACGAAACTTCTGCAAGTCGCCTATCTACTTGAGCCATTTTTGCCAGATACTGCTGCAAAAATCTCCGACGTTTTCACCGCGGAAAAAATCCTTCCGCCAACTACTCCGCTCTTCCCTAAAAACTAGCCACAAAAAACACCCCCAGAAAAGGGGGTGTTTTTTAATTACGATGCTTATTTCTTTTCGTTCTTAACGCATGGGCAGTTAGCGCCGTGAGCGCAACAAACTGCGTTTCCAGAAAGTTTAGTAGCAACATCGGAAATTGCAAATCCGATTACACCGCCAAGCATTGGGAAGACGACATAGGTTGCAAGTGCGAGGCAAATGTCGCCAAGCACAGCACCGAAGTTTTCTCCACCAGTTGGCAAAACTTGATACATGAATGCAGCTGCAGGGTTAACAATGAAATTGTTTTGTAAGCCTAGGAAGCTTGAAGAAACAACGATCGCGAATAGTAACGATACACAAATACCAGTACCATAAATCACCGCAAAAGTAAGCGTGCTGCGTTTGTAAGCATAAGCTCTTGCGAAGAAGAATGCGATCATGATTGCAGCGACAAATTCAATCATAGTGACAACCCAGAATTTCTCACCAGCAACCGTCGCCATAGTTGGCAACTCAACTGCTGCAGAATCACCAGCCGCACTCAAAAATGCGCTCGAGATGAGATATGCAAACCAAGCACCAAGTACCTGAGAAAGCATATAAACTACACCGCGGATCACGGACATACGGCGGGTCACCATCATACCTACTGTTACGAGCGGGTTGAGGTTAGCACCAGAAAATGCTAACACTGCGGCAGAAATAGCGATTACGCCAAACATGACGTAAAGTGGCTGGTAGACGCCGAGCGTGAGCAAAATCAAGGTGAGAAGCATCGTGCCGACTACTTCGCCTAAAATCGCACCGTAGATTTTTGGGCTCTTAAAAATAGTTAATATTGTTTCGTTGGAATCATACTTGCAAGCGAAAAAACCTTTGAAAGGATTCTTGCTAGTCTGAACCTCAACTGGAGCTTCAACAGCCTTCGCAACGACTTTCGTCTTTTTCGTTGCAGCAGGTTTAGAAGCAGGCTTTGAAGACTTTTTAGTAGTCTTCTTGGACTTTGTTGTAGCCATATTCCTCCTTAATTGGTATATAGCCTGATTATAGCACACTTATAAATATCTGGAAAAAATTCTGAAAATAAAGTGGATATGCTATAATGAACCAATGGGAATAATTGTATCAAAAAATAACGACGAGAACTCCAGGTTAAATCAGCGCATTACGGCGGATTTGCGTGAGCGCGCTAATAAAACTGCTCTGGGGGAAGATCCTGATCTCGTAGAGGATTCAGATTACGCCAAAGATTTGAAAAAGACCGGTAAGTACACCTGGATTTGGATAGTCCTAATTGTGCTAGCTATTATCTCTTTGGTGGTTATCGCTCTAATCTGATAAATATGCTATAATAACTACATGTTGAGTGTAGAAGAAATTAAAGGGCAATTAAAGGCGCTTAATGCTGAATATGCCAAAATCAAAACTATCCCACCAGAAGAACGTAAGTCCTTTGGTCAGGAACTAAACAAAAAACGCGAAGAGCTTCAGAAAAAACTTCAGGAAGCTCTTGACGCTGCTGAATCGGAAAATATTGAGCCAATCGATATCACTGCTCCGGCCGCGCCAAACCAACCGCTTCCAAACATCCCTCGTGGCAGTCGTCATCCTTTGATGACTGAGCTTGATCGTGTTCTTGAGATTTATTCTCGCATGGGCTTTAACGTGATGGAAGCTCAGCAACTTGATGACGAGTTCCACATGTTCGAATCGCTCAACTTTCCAGAAGGCCACCCCGCTCGCGATGGCTATGACACTTTCCGCACCGCCGAAGGTTTTATTCCGCCTGCCCATACTTCTACCATGCAGCATCGCGCGCTCAAAAAATACAAATCTGAGCTTGAAAAAGACGGCCAAATCGCAGTCGTGATTCCAGGTCGCGTCTTTAGGAACGAAGATGTTGACGCGACTCACGAACACACTTTCTATCAATGTGAGGGTGTCTTTGTAAGTAAAGGCACTACTATGGGTCAGATGTTAGGCCTGCTTAAAAACTTCTTCGAAACCTATTACGGCCAGAAGCTCAACATTAAAACTCAGCCAGGCTACTTCCCATTCACAGAGCCATCGGTCGAGCTTCTAATTGAAAAACCAAAATCCCTTGGTGGTAAAGGCGATGGCTGGCTAGAGATGCTTGGCTGTGGCATGATTCATCCAAACGTTCTCAAAATGGCCGGCATTGATCCAGAAGTCTACAAAGGCTTTGCATGGGGCGGTGGTATTGATCGTCTCGTCATGTTGAAATATGGACTAACCGACGTCCGTAATTTTGAATCAGGCAAACTTGAATTCTTAAAGGAGTTTTAATATGCTTATTAGCCTAAATGAAATCAAAAAACTTGTTCCGGAGGCTGCTAAAGTCGAGACTTCTGAACTCGTAAAATTAATTGGCTCGCGACTTGTTGAGGTTGAGGGCACTATCGACCTTGCTCCAAAATATGCCGGTATTAAAATCGTGAAGGTCGTAGAATGTGAAGCTATTCCAGAGACGCATCTTCACTTGTGCAAAATTGACGCCGGTGAAAAAGATCTGATTCAGGTTGTCTGCGGTGCACCAAATGTCCATGCCGGTATGCTTGCAGTTTGGATTGCTCCAGGTTGCATCGTTCCCGAAACCTACGGTGGCGAGAATTTTAAGCTCAGTGTCCGTCCGCTTCGTGGTTTTGACAGCCACGGCATGCTTGCGGCAGCCGATGAACTTGCCCTTGGCGAGGACCATGACGGTATCGTTGAAATTGATCCTGATTTTGCCAAGCCGGGTGATAGTTTTGCTGAAAAATTTGAATTAAATGACATTATTCTTGATATTGAGAACAAATCACTCACTCACCGTCCGGATACTTTCGGCATAATTGGCTTCGCTCGCGAAGTCGCCGGTATTCTTGGTGTAAAATTTGACGAGCCATCGCTTGATTTTGGGGGTCTCTTAGTTAGCCAAAATCTTACGGCCGAAGAATTTGCCAAACATGTCACCGACTCCGAGCGTGTTTCGATTACGGTCGAAGACGAAAAACTTTGCCCAAGATATTCTGCTGCCGTTTTTGCTGTCTCTGCGGCCGACATGGAAAACGCCCTCGATAAGCATACCTATTTTACAAAAGATGCAGTTTTTCTAGCCAAAGCTGGTATGCGTTCAATTAGTAAAATTGTCGATGCTACCAATATTACCATGCTCATGACTGGACAGCCACTCCACGCTTTTGACTACGACAAATTCAAAGCTGTTGGTGGAGGCGGTGAGCCAAAAATCGTTGTCCGCGCCGCTCGGTCTGGCGAAAAATTGAAGCTCCTAGACGATAGTGAGATTGAATTGAATGAAACTGACATCGTAATTTGCTCTAACGATATCCCGGTTGCCCTTGCTGGTGCCATGGGCGGGGAATCGACCGAAATTGACGGAGATACTAAGAAAGTTATTCTCGAATCCGCTACTTTCTCACTTTACAATTTACGCAAAACCCAAATGTCGCACGGTATTTTCTCTGAGGCTATCACTCGCTTCACGAAAGGCCAGCCAGTCGCAGGCGTCGTTCCAGCGCTCGCTCGCTGTGCCTCTATGCTACTGAGCTCTCCAGACAAAATTGTCGATTTTGAAATCTCCGGCAAAGACGCTGATCCTAACGAGGTCACCATTTCGGTCGAAGAAATCAACTCCCTCCTCGGCACTGACTACGATAAAGATTTGATTGTAACGACGCTCGCTAACGTGGGCTTCAAAAACAAGTCCTCTGAGCAACATCTAGCGACAACGGGAGCGTCTTCGCGAGTCGCGCCCGTGACGACGGGCCGCGGCGAAGCGAGTTGCGAAGAGGAGCTTGTTTTTGAAGCCCCATCTTGGCGCACTGACATTCACATCAAAGAAGACGTCATCGAAGAAGTCGGTCGTTTGCTGGGCTATGATAACATCAAACTTGACTTCCCAACTCGCCACTTCATCGGCGCCGAAAAGAACCCGCTGCTTGAATTAAAATCTAGACTCCGCGACTTACTTTCTGGCCGTTTTGCTGCGCACGAGCTTCTGACCTACTCTTTTGTTAGTAAAAAATTGCAAGAAAATGTTGGTGAAAAAACTGACGATTCTTATGAAATCATTAATAGTATTTCTCCAGAACTTCAGTGCTTCCGCCAGAGCCTCATTCCGTCTTTGCTCGAAAAAGTTCGTGATAATGAAAAAGCTGGCTACCATAATTTTGCCGTTTATGAACTCAACCAAGTTTCTAAAAAATCCTTTGGCAAAGATGCAGACGGCGTGCCGGTTTTGAAGAATCATCTTGCTTTTGTTATTACGGGCGATTATTATGCCGCAAAGACTGTCCTAGTAGAACTTCTTTCCGAACTTGGCATCAAAAATCCAGAAATTGCAAAATACTCGGGAGACTCAGCATATTTTGAAGCTCTCCACTCTGCTAGTATTGCTGGAATTGCTCTTGGCGAAATCAAAGCTTCGGTAGCAAAACGTCTCAAAATTTCTAGCCCAGTTTCCGCTTTTGAGCTTGACCTTGATGAGCTTCTTCATGCCATTCCGCCCGTATCTGCCACCGTTTCTAAAATCAGTAAATTCCCGTCCGTCGAACGCGACCTCACCATTAAAGTCGGAAACGATATAGAATTTTCAGCTTGTATTGAGCCAATTTTAAGCATTTTTAAAGCTAAAAAACTTATCGTTAGTATAGAACCAACATCGATTTATCAGTCCGAAAAGGACACTAAAAATATCTCATTCCACCTCCGTTTTTCTAGCCTCGACAAAACGCTTGAGAACGCCGAGATATCTGATATAATGAATGAAATATCAGTGCAGGTGGGAAAGAGTTTGAAAGCTCAAGTGATATAAATCATAAAACTTAGGAGGTAACATGGATCCAAAATCACTCAAAACCAGCGTTAAACAACGTGTCATTATTGCTATTATTGCAGTTCTCTTACTAGGCTCAACAATCGCTACTTACGCCGCTATTGTTTTGTCTAACGGTAATAGTAAAAATACTTCTACTTCAAAACTTGAGACCGAGTATACTGACAAACAAGCCGAATTGAACGCCTACGCTGCAACCTTATCAGACCAATATTTTGACACTTTCTCCAAATTCCGCTCCGAGGTCAAGGCTTATAACGCTGCCACCGCCAATAGCGAAGGCGTCCGTACTCGCGATTTGCTTGAAGGCACTGGCCGCGAACTTGCCACTGGTGATCTTGAATATTTTGCCTACTACATTGGTTTTTGTCCTGATGAGACAATTTTCGATTCATCGTTCAATGACACTACAAACCCAACCCAACTCCTCCAGCCGATTTATGCTGGACAAGGTTTGATTGCTGGCTGGAATGCCGGTGTCGTCGGTATGAAAATCGGCGGCGTCCGTGAAATCCAAATGCCTGGTGAGCAGGCCTATGGCGAATCTCGCGAAATCTGTGGCACGACCAACTCCCCGCTCAAATTCATCGTCATGGCGATTGAAGATCAAAAACTCACCGAGCTTAATAATGAACTAGAGAATATTTACGGCGAACTTTTGAATCAATATTACAGCACCCAAGGAAATTAAGCATTGACACCTGAAACTTTTTTCTTTTACGATTTAGAAACCTCGGGGCTGAGCCCGCGTGAAGATCGTATTATGCAGTTTGCCGGCCAGCGCACCGACAAAAATCTTAAGCCCATAGGCGAGCCGGTTAATCTCCTAGTTAAGCTTGGGAGTGACACTTTGCCAAGCCCGGGCGCTATTATGGTCACCAAAATTACTCCGCAGCAGACTTTAGCGGACGGACTAACTGAAGCTGAATTTTGTGATTATATTGAAAACGAAATTTTTACGCCAGGCACCTGTGCAATCGGCTATAATTCCGTGCGCTTTGATGATGAATTTATGCGTCACACTTTCTGGCGTAATTTCCATGACCCTTATGCCTGGAGCTGGAAAGATGGCCGTAGTCGCTGGGATTTGCTAGACGTCGTTAGGCTTACTCGCGCACTCCGTCCAGATGGTATTTTCTGGCCAGAACAAGAAGCTGAATATGAAGACAAAGAGACCGGTGAAAAGAAAAAGGTGCTTGTTGAGACTAATCGCCTTGAACTCATCACAAAATTAAATGGCATTGTTCATGCGCATGCTCACGATGCACTTTCTGACGTTGAAGCCCTGATTGATGTTACGCGTCTCATCAAAGAAAAGCAGCCGAAACTTTATGGATACTTATTTGCGATGCGCGACAGGCGTCAGGTTGCAAAATTAGTAAATCTAGAAAATAAGACTCCTTTTGTCTACGCATCTGGGCGTTATTCTGGCAAGCATCACAAAACTACCGTTGCCTTTCCGCTGACATCTGGACGTAATGGTAATATTGTCGTTTTTGACCTGCGTTACAACCTAGACGATTTGCTTAAAGTGGAAGCAGGCGACGAGGAGGCTGAAAACTCGTTCTTCCCAATTGTAAAAGAGCTTTGCCTCAACAAATGTCCCGCCGTTTCACCGGTTAGCGTCTTAGACACAGAAACCACAGAAACTTTTGCTGACGACCGCGAGCCGCTCATACAGACCGGCTGGGAGCGCATCGGCTTGAGTAAAGAGCAAGTCGACAACAATCTCAAATCTCTGCTTGCCCATCCTGATTTTGCCGAGCGTGTGCGCGAGCAATTTGAAAATCGTCCTGAGTTTCCTGACGCACCCGACCCAGAATCAAATCTCTACGGCGGCTTTCTCTCGAATCAAGATGCGAATTTATGCAATGCCGTGAGAAATGCGGACGAACGTCACCTTGCCGATTTTCACCCTGAGTTTAGCGATGAGCGTTTGCCAGAATTATTATTACATTACAAAGCCAAAAACTTCCCAAAAACTCTTTCCGAAGACGAGGTCTCAAAATGGGAAGAATATCGCCTAGCGAGGCTCAACCGCCAGCTTCCGAGCTTTGTCAAGCAAATGGAAGAATTCCAAAAATTACTCGCCGAAGGCAAAGAAACCACCCCGCGCGGCCAAAAAATCGACCCCTTCATT
>JAGAVP010000005.1 GCA_017941835.1 Candidatus Saccharimonadota bacterium | reverse complement strand
TTGAGGGTAAAGCTAGACGTCACATCCGAATCTATCGGTTTTACTGTTATGTCTGAAGTAGATATTAGCCTTAGGTTCTCCGTCATCCACACGTTTCCATCGGCTAGTTTTCTTACACGGTAACTTTCTCCATCCCGAATGGCGTACAATGTGCGTTGCGCGATTATGGTTTTTAGGGCCTTTTTTGACTCCCTCCGAGTCTAAATATGACAAAAAGCAATGTCGCAAAAAAAATGTAGAACTTTTGTAACGGTCTGAAATGATATAATTCTACAAATTCTAGGTATTATAAAAAATGAGGGCTTGGCCCTTCTGCATTACAGCAGCGGGTCGCCCTCGTTACTTTTATTCTAACGCATCTACTTTTAACGTCAAGCAGTACCCGAGTTAGTCCTTCAAACATCCGACTGGAACAACGAAGATTCCATCCTCTCTCTGGTAGGCGTATTGACTATTTGCAGTTAAAATCATCATAAATGATGGCTTTTTCATCTTGTCGCTATCTATTTTATTGGAAAGTTCTGTTAGATTTTTTACGCCCTCGTCTATCAACCTATCCCCACCAAGCTTGATTTCAATAAGACCATACGAACCATTTCTCAAATGGACTACAGCGTCACATTCAAGACCAGAAGAATCTCGATAGTGATAGACATCTCCACCCAAGCCTTCCGTATACACTCTTAAATCTCTCAGACAGAGATTTTCAAAGATAAAACCAAAGGTGTTTAAATCATTAATAAGATCATCTGGACCAAGTTCTAAAGCAGCCACAGTAATGGAGGGATCAACAAAATACCTAGTCTCAGATGTTCTAATGGCGGCCTTGCTTCTAAGATTTGGGTTCCAGGATGATGATTCTTCTACTACAAAGATTTTCTTGAGCGCATTTACATACGATAAGACCGTATCAGTATTCAGTGCGGAGGAGTCATTTTTTATGATATCCTCCTTTATAGTCTCGTTTGAGGCTTGAGTGCCGATATTCCTTGCGTAGCTTCGCATTAGTTTTTTCACTCTCTCTGGATTTCTGTTTACACCATCAACTTTTGAAACGTCAGATTCCACCACTGCCTCATAATAGTCAAAAGCTTCATCTAATGCGTAATCCTTATCAACGAATATACTTCTTGGCCAGCCGCCACGACAACAGAGGTACGCGATATCCTGCAATGTATGCGGGTTTTCGCCGCCTAGTTTCGTCCTTCCATCGAACAGGTCAGACAAGCTAACTGCTCCGGTCGACTCTTCCGACTCAAAAAGTGACATCGGTCTCATTGTGAGCCAGCCAAATCGTCCGGTGCCCGTGTGAGATACAGCGTCCATATTTGCCGGTACAGCAGAACCCGTCAAAATGAACTGACCTTCAGGCGTATCGCGGTGGTCTATTTCGAACCGAATTGCGTCCCAAAGCTTTGGAGCAATTTGCCACTCGTCAATCAATCTGGGCGTATCTCCTGATAAAAGTGCGCTTGGGCTAATATCGGCTAGAGAAAGATTCTGAGCTTTCTTTTCCGGGTCAGACATATAGAGGATGCTTTTTGCAATCTGTTCGGCTGTAGTAGTTTTTCCGCACCATTTTGGTCCTTGTATAAGAACAGCTCCTTTAGTCTTTAGTCTGCGCTCAAGCTGTGCGTCCGCGATTCGTTTTTTGTAATTTTTCATATATGGCTCTCCTTATCTGGAGTATAACACTAAAGTTAAACAATAGCAAGATATTTTTCGGTTATTTGTTGATTTTTTGCTCGGCTATTTGTGGTAAAATCGTTCGGCTATTTGAGATTTTTCTATACTTTTGCGACATTGCTTTTTGTCATATTTTGACTCCCTCCGAGTCTAAACCCGCCGAAACCTAATGTCGCAAAACATAATATAATTAACTCGCTTTTGCACATTTTTCACTCGTATGCTATAATTACCCCAAAGCGATTTATTTTTATTGCAATAAAACTATTATTAAAAAAGGAGCATATGGCTGAAAAAATAACAGACCTGTCCAAACTGCGCAACATCGGTATTATTGCGCACATTGACGCAGGTAAAACTACAACCTCAGAGGCTATTCTTTACCGTACTGGCCTCAAACATAAAATCGACCTCGTGAAAGGCGACACCGGTGGCGCTACAACTGACTGGATGGAGCAGGAAAAGGAGCGCGGTATTACAATTACTTCCGCTGCTGTGACTGCTTACTGGAAGGGCCATCAGATTAATATTATCGATACCCCGGGTCACATTGACTTTACCGCCGAGGTGGAGCGTTCTCTCCGCGTGCTCGATGGTGCCGTCGTGGTCTTCGATGGTAAGATGGGTGTTGAGGCTCAGTCTGAGACTGTTTGGCGCCAGGCTACCAAATACGGCATTCCTCGTATCTGTTTTGTGAACAAAATCAACCAAATCGGTGGTGATTTCTATAAATCTCTTGACTCTATTCACAAGCGTCTTTCTAAGAATGCCGTGGCGATTCATCTCCCAATTGGCTTTGAGAAAGACATCTGTGGTGTCGTTGATCTCGTCGATATGAAGGCCTACACCTACAAAGATTATGCTGACCATGAGCTTACTGTTGGTGAAATCCCAGAAGATATGCTTGAAAAAGCCAAAAATGCTCGCTCCATGCTTGTCGAAGAAGCTGTCCAGGCTGACGAAAAACTCATGGACAAATACTTCAGCGAAGGCGAAGAATCCATCACGATTGATGAACTAAAAGCCGCTCTGAGAAAACGCGTCCTCGATGGCGATTTCTTCCTTGTCACCGGTGGTGATGGCCGTGGTGTGATTGTTGAGAAAGTTCTCGACCTCATGACTGACTATCTCCCATCTCCACTTGATCGTGATCAGGGCCAGACTGTAGGTACCGATCCAAAGACTGGCAACGAAATAATTAGAAAGGCTGATAACAATGAGCCTCTTACTGCTCTCGCCTTTAAGATTGCTACTGACCCATTCGTCGGAAAGCTCATCTTTATCCGCGTCTATGCTGGTAAACTCACTTCCGGCTCTTACATCCTAAATGCTACTACCGGCAACAAAGAACGTGTTGGCCGTATCGTCCGCATGTTCGCCGACAAACGTGAGGAAATCTCCGAAGTTACTGCCGGTGATATCGCCGCAGTGGTCGGTCTCAAAGACACTACTACTGGTACTACCCTTTGTGATCCAGCCCACCCAATCCACCTTGAGTCTATTGAATTCCCAGATCCACCTGTCTCTATCGCTGTTGAGCCAAAGACTAAGTCCGATCAGGAAAAGATGGCACTAGGCCTTTCTAAGCTCGCCGAAGAAGACCCAACTTTCCGCGTCCACACCGATGAAGAAACCGGCCAGACTATCATCTCTGGTATGGGTGAGCTTCACCTTGAAATTATTATCGACCGCTTGAACAAAGAACACGGTGTTGAAGCTAACACTGGTGCTCCTCAGGTCGCCTATCGCGAAACTATCCGCGGTACCGCTGAAGCTCAGGGTAAGCACATCAAACAATCTGGTGGTCGTGGTCAGTATGGTGACGTCTGGATTAAGTTTGAACCAAACGAGCCAGGCAAAGGCTTCGAATTTATCGACCAGATTAAAGGTGGCGTCGTCCCTCAGGAGTATAGAAAACCAGTCCAGAAAGGTGTCGAAGAGACCCTCGCTGGTGGTGTTATCGCTGGCTACCCAGTAGTTGACGTTAAGGCTACTCTCTATGATGGTTCTTACCACGATGTCGACTCCTCTGAGCTCGCCTTCTCCCTCGCTGGTGCGCTTGCTACCCGCGAAGGTATCAAGAAAGCTAACCCAGTTCTGCTTGAGCCAGTTATGAAGATGGAAATCACCACCCCAGAAGAATTCATGGGTGACGTCATCGGCGACATTAACTCTCGCCGTGGCCGCATCGACGAAATGGAAGATTTGAACGGTGGTGCCAAGCTAATTAAAGCTTTCTGCCCACTTGCCAACCTCTTTGGCTACACCGGCGACCTCCGCTCTATGAGCCAGGGTCGTGCCGCATCGAGCATGGAGCTCTACGCTTACGAGGAAGTTCCACCTAACGTTGCACAGGAAATCATCGAAAAGCGAAATTCGAAGTAGTCTTTCGAAATAAGCATTGACTTTTTAGCGTAAGTGTGATATAATAAGATAAGGCTAATTTGACGGCCTTATCTTATTTTTGTACCTTAAAATCTCTAGACAATCAAAGGGGGTGATTAAATGTCTAGATTAGCAGTAATCATAGTTTTACTCATAAACATGGTCTCATGTTTTATCTTTCGGGTTTTCGTCCACAGGGGTCGTATGAATATCTACGACTTTTTCGCCGAAGAAAATCAAGCCCCGAAGGAAGCTAGCGTCCTAATTGCTGGCTTTGCTAATCAGCCTTACTCTGCATTCCGCGAGCTAGGCAAAAGTGTTAGCGCTGACCGCGAGATTTATGCTGAGTATTCTTGCTTTGGCTGGAACGCTAAAAATAGTGCCGCCCAGCTGCGTTGCTTGGATTATGACAGAAATACTTTGGTTAGTGTTTATGCTATCTCTATTGGCGACAAGATTGCGCGTCGCCTGAATAGATGCCAGCATATTTATAGCATTAACCCCTGTCCACATCCAAGCGTTCTAAAGGACAAGTTCCAAAGGGTTTTGCCCGTAGTCAGCTTTGTGCTAGAGGCGCTAGTTTTCTTCTTGGGTTGGATTGCTACAATCCCGTTCATTCCGACGGAAGAAAATGTACACTATTCATTAGCTCTACTAGCTGACCAGCTCTGGGAAATCAGCGTGAGGCGCGATACTCCGCCAGGGAACAGAGGAATCACTAGTGTGATTTTTAGCACTTATGATGAATACATTGTTCCAACGCGAGTTATGAAGTTTTACAAATGTCCCACTATCCAATATGTCACTATCGATTCTAAACACGCAAGGACCTCAGACCTGACTTGGTCTAAAGATTACAATAACGCCATCATGGCGCTGAAAGAAAGGAGACAAAATTATGTTACTGATTAATGAAGCAAAAGATGGAGGATTAGTTTTTACCCTCGGAAAATGCGATGAGGAAATCGCAAGCATAGTTGTGGAACTCCCAACTCAGAACCAGCCACTCTTCTTTGGCTCTGGCGACACTAGATTTGCAGATAACAGGGTAGATCGTGTTACCGCAACCGCAAACAGCATCATCATTCACCGGGAAACTGGCGAAGAGCAGGCTTTACCGATTCATCTTTCCGGTAAAGAAGAGGCCAGAATCTACCAATTCGGCGACGATGCTCATGCTTGGCTCTGGAAAAAGACTAAGACCGGCGAAGTTATTATTCACCCGATTAAGTCAGGAGAATAAGAGAAATATAAATCTTCAAAGCTTCAAGAAAAAGCCCGCGATATTCGCGGGCATTTTTCGTGATTTAAGCGTAAATGATTTGTCTTCCATTCGGGAGAGTCAGAAATGAGACCGGAATGTCGAACGCTACACCTTCAATCACTTTGGAGAAAATAATCTTCGAGTAGGATCTTATCTCTGTCCCATCAGCTAAAACAAAAGTCGTAACGTAGTGTTCATCATCAAACACCAAGCCATCCTTATAACGAAGACAGGGAACAACTTCCTTTTTCTTCACGAAAGCCACCATTGAAGTCTTTGAATAACACTTTGTTCTAAAATAATCATTTTTGAGCTTCCTTGGTTCCAAGGCTCTCTCAGATTTAGTCTTTGCTTTACGCATAATCACACCTCCAAAAGTACAAACTTTGATAGTTACCTAGCATATTATATCATATCATGAAGATATAGTCAATAGCAGTATTGACGAAAACGCCTTCACGTGGTATAATAGAAAGATGTGGGTGAGTGTTCTTTCAAAATTAGGAGGTGTGAAATTGAACAGAAAATCTATCTTTATCGCAGTATTAATCTATGTCGTCGGGCTAATTCTTACGGTTACTCTCTTCGGCTGCTGGCTGCGCCCGATTCACGTCGCAGCAGCATCAGATGATGAATACACCGATCTTCGTCGTCTTGACGAAAAGCTAACCGCAAAAGATGATGATCATCGCTGGCTAAGGGTCGAGCAAGACCTCGACCAAAACAGATATGACGAGTATCGTCTCATCCTCGATAACGAGAAGCTAAAGACCGCCAAACCTGGCGACATCGTCGCTGAATGGTCCTTCTCAGGAAGTGAAGATGCGATTGATCAAATCGTCGTCAGCGTACCGAAGATTTATGATTGCGACGTTTATACCAACGCCCTGAAAAAGTATGGTGTACTGGAGTTATTCTGCTATAGCCAAGACGAATGTCAAAATGTATGGTATGAAGCCCACGCCGACCTTTTCGTCTATGACAAAAGTGCGCTTGATGAGCATCAGATTATTATCCAGACCGATGCTCTAGGTAATTACAATGGCAAAGCCTGGCTAAAATCCTCGATTCCGGCTCTGTCCTACTGGTATAGTTCAGAGGATTATGACACAGAAGAGAAAGTTTTAGCTAAAGAATCTCATGAATCCGACTCTGTCTATGCTTATTTTGGAAGCTCTGAGTGGGATAGTGAAAGATATCTCGGCAAGACAACCTTCACTAAAGACTCGATCAACTTCGACGAAGGCGAGCTTTTGACCCTACTCGAACGCGCCGACCAGTGTAATATCCTAGGTCGAAAATCTATCGCGGACTATTATAATGACCGCGGGGAAATCTACGATCCAGAAACCGAGGAATATACCCTCGGTGCCAAGAATTTTAGCTTGACCGAATTCCTCAGTGAGATTTCCGGTCCAATCGCTGGAAGCTACAAGATCGAACATGGCTATAACGGCTTTATTTATCTCTATCCTGGAAATAGGAGGGATTGCGTTATTGCTGTGAACAAAGACCGCATCTACGTGGCAATTTCCGCTCGCCATCTCTATGACAAGCAGGATTTAGACGTCGAGCGTGACCGTCTCTATATCGGGACCTACTACATCGACAGTTCAAAAACCGCAGAAGAAATCCAGATCGATGGTAGCAATTGGCTCACCCTGACGCCAAACACTCTGGAAAAGCTTCTCTACCTCCTCACAAAAGCCAATATTGACTGGTCAGTCATCAATGCTGATAATCTTGACCTCAATGGCTAAGGGGGCAGCCCTCGGAATTTCCGAGGGCTTTTTTCTACCTGAAAATCTTAAAAATAACCCCTTTACAACTCGCGAAAATTCGTATAAAATAATGGTAAGTGTCTGGAGCTGGTTTTTATTAGTGCTCCTGACAAATTAATAATAAAAGGAGATAATAAAGAATGGCAGAATTTGACCGTTCCAAACCTCACATTAACGTAGGTACCATGGGCCACGTCGACCACGGTAAAACTACTCTTACTGCTGCTATTACCGCAGTTCTAGCAAAGAAACTTCCTTCCGAAGTTAACAAACCAGTTGCTTACGACCAGATCGATAACGCTCCTGAGGAAAAAGCTCGTGGTATTACCATCGCTACTTCCCACCAGGAATACGAATCTGAAAAGCGTCACTACGCACACGTTGATATGCCAGGCCACGCCGACTACATCAAGAACATGATTACTGGTGCTGCTCAGATTGATGGTGCTATCCTCGTGGTAGCTGCAAACGATGGTCCTTTGCCACAGACCCGTGAGCACGTTCTTCTCGCTCACCAGGTGAACGTTCCAAAGATTATCGTCTTCTTGAACAAGATGGACCTTGCAGATCCAGAACTCGTTGAGCTCGTCGAAATGGATGTCCGTGAACTTCTCAACAAGTACGGCTTCGACGGCGACAACGCTCCTATCATCAAGGGTTCCGCTACTAAGGCTCTCGAAGGTGATCCAGAGAACGAACAGGCTATCATGGACCTCGTCAAAGCTATGGACGAATACTTCGATATTCCAGAGCACGATCTTGACAAACCATTCCTCATGCCTATTGAGGACGTCTTCTCCATCAAAGGCCGTGGTACTGTTGCTACCGGTCGTATCGAGCAGGGTGTTGTCAAACTTAACGACGAAGTAGAAATCGTTGGTCTCAAAGAGACTCAGAAATCTGTCGTTACTGGTATTGAGGCCTTCCACAAGACTCTTGATCAGGGTCAGGCAGGCGACAACGCTGGTCTTCTTCTTCGCGGTATTGAGCGTGAGCAGATTGAGCGTGGTCAGGTTATTGCAAAACCAGGCTCCATTACTCCACACACCGAGTTTGAAGGTGAAGTCTACATCTTGAAGAAAGAGGAAGGCGGACGCCACACTCCATTCTCCAAGGGTTACAAGCCACAGTTCTACTTCCGTACTACTGACGTTACTGGTGAAGTTGAACTTCCAGCAGACAAGGAAATTGTCATGCCTGGTGATACTGTTACCTTCAAGGTCAAACTCTTGGCTCCAATCGCTATGAACAACAACGACCGCTTCGCTATCCGTGAAGGTGGCAAGACTGTCGGTTCTGGCGTTATCACCAAGATCATCAAGTAATAGACTTCCCTATTACAGAAAAAGCCCCTTTTATGGGGGCTTTTTTGTTCAAGACATAATTATTACGAATTTCAACCCTTGCATTCCGCTCACGCATAATGTAAAATAAAACCAATATGGGTTATATGTGGGATAAATTAAGTCAAGTAAAATCTTCTTTTCGCACTCATTCTAGTAATGTAGTGCACACCTCTTCTCCAGTT
>JAGAVP010000032.1 GCA_017941835.1 Candidatus Saccharimonadota bacterium | reverse complement strand
GTCGCACCGGTGAAGAAAACTTCACTAAGAATCTTTCACGCTCCGCCAAGAAGGTAGCGATTAAGCGTGCTCTCTCTGTCAAAAACGCAGAAAAAGCCGTCATCGTCGCTGACAAGGCAATGAAAGAGACTGGCAAGACTAAAGATGCCGCAAAATATTTTGCAGACCTCGGCCTTGCAGATAAAAATATTTTGGCAGTCGTTCACGAAAAGACTCCAGAACTAATCCGTATGACCAGCAATATCGCAAATCTTAAAGTCGTACGCGCTACCTATCTTAATGCCTTTGACATTATGAATGCTGACGCTATCGTCTTTAATGCAGATGCCCTGAAAGATACAGAGGACTGGCTAATCGGAAAGGAGGAAGCATAATGGCTAAAGCAGAAAAAACTACCAAAGCTAAAGCAGCTGAAGTAGTAAAACCAACCTATCTTCCTCGCGCTACAGAAAAAGCCTATTTCGAGCAGGCTAAGCGCACTTATATCTTCGTCTGTCCACTTGATGCAGCAAAAGCTGAAATCGCTAAAATGGTCAGCAAGGAGTATAATGTCACCGTCGAAGACGTTCGTGTCTTGACTAGAAAGGGTAAGAAGACACGCTTCTCTCGTGGCAAACACGCCTATCCAGGCACCACGTTTAGAAGAGACCATAAATTCGCCTATGTCACCTTAAAAGAAGGCGATAAAATCGCTGTCTTCGAGGAGCCAGAAGAAAAAGCTAGCTCCGATAAAAAAGCCGACAAAAAAGCTGATAAAGCTGAGAAAAAGGCTGATAAAAAAGCTGTTAAAGCAGAAAAGAAAGGGGATAAGTAATGGCAATTACTGCATATCGCCCAACCACCCCTGCACAGCGCGGTAAAACTACTCAGGATTTTGACCAAATTACTACTTCTAAGCCAATGAAATCACTTCTCAAGGCAAAGAAGCAGCAAGCCGGTAAAAACAACCAGGGCCGCATTACCGTTCGTCACCGTGGTGGCGGCGTCAAGCGTCACTATCGCTTGCTCACCCACAATCTTCCAAAAGACTTGAAGCTTGAAGTCATGGAAATTGAATATGATCCAAACCGCTCTGCTCGTATTGCACGCGTGAAGGATCAAAATGACGTTTACTACTACGTAATCGCCGATAAAAATATGACAAAAGGTTCTACCTTCACTACCGGTGATGAAGCCGCAGTTGAAGAATCCAACCGTTTGCCACTAGAAAACATCCCAGTTGGTACATTTGTCTATGCGATTGAGCTTACACCTGGCCGCGGTGCACAGATGGTGCGTGCAGCCGGTTCATCCGCTCAGCTGATGGCTAAAGAAGATGGCTATGCCACCCTCAAAATGCCTTCTGGTGAAGTTCGCAAAGTACTAAGCAGTTGCCAAGCATCCGTTGGCGTTGTCAGTAACGAACAGCATCAAAACGTGAAAATCGGTGCCGCTGGTCGCACCCGCAGAAAAGGTATTCGCCCAACTGTTCGTGGTGTTGTCATGAACGCTACTGACCACCCACACGGTGGTGGTGATGGTGGCCGTCACGGTTCCGGTAAGGCTCCTCGCACACCTTGGGGTCAGCTCACTCTTGGCTACCGTACCCGTCACAATAAGAAAACCGATAAAATGATCGTGCGTAGTCGCCACGAAGGAAAGAGGAAATAATCTATGAGTAGAAGTCTCAAAAAAGGACCTTTTGTAGATTATAAACTACAGAAGAAAATCGAAGCCTTAGACGCTTCCGATCGTACCGTGGTCAAAACTTGGGCTAGACAATCTACCATCTCTCCAGAAATGGTTGGTCGTACTATCGCCGTGCACAACGGCAAAGTCCACGTTCCGGTATTCGTCAGTGAAAACATGGTCGGACACAAACTCGGTGAGTTTGCTCCAACCCGTAAATTTAGGCGCCACGGTGGCAAGAAAGCTGCCGAAGCTGCCGCCGCGAAAGGAGCTGCATAATGTCTGAAACTCATTTCGCACACGCCTACATTAAAGGCGTAGATAGCATGCCAAGAAAAGCCGGCGTCGTCGCCAGCCTCGCTCGCGACCGCTATGTGGCTGATGCTCTAGTTATTCTAGAGAATACGCCACGCCGTGCTGCTCGTGCTGTTAAGAAAGCTATCGAATCTGCAAACGCTAACCTACTAAATTCTGGCGTTTCCATCGATCCAAAAACTATTCGTATCGCAAGAATCTCCGTTACTGCCGGAACTCGCATTCGTCGCTATGTTCCTGCATCTCGCGGACGCGCGCTCCCTTACGAAAAGGTCTCTTCCAACATCTTCGTAGAAGTTGCCGGTGAAGAAAAAGCTAAAAAAGAAGCCCAGAAAAAAGCTGAGGCTAAGAAGGAGGAAAAGTAATGGGACAGAAAGTTAACCCAGTATCCTACCGTCTCCAAATCAGCAAAGATTGGTCTTCGAAGTGGTTCACTAGAAAAACCGACTTTAAGAACTGGCTGGTTGAAGACACCAAGATTCGCGAGATTATTGAAAACCGTTTCAAAGCTCGCCCAACTATCGCAAAAATCAACATTGAGAGAAGTTCTAATCTTACCACCATTACCATTCTGACCGCCAAAGCTGGTGCTGTCATCGGTAAGCAGGGTGCAGGAATCAATGAACTCAAGAAAGAACTTGAAAAAGTTGTTTCTCAGCCAATTCGCATCAATGTTGAAGAAATTAAGAAGCCAGAGCTAAACGCTAAACTTGTCGCTGAAAACATTGGTTTCCAGCTCGGTAAGCGTATGAACTTCCGTCGTGCGGTCAAAATGGCCTGTCAGTCTACTATGACTGCAGGAGCCAAAGGTGTCCGCATCGAAGTCGCTGGCCGCTTGAATGGCGCAGAAATGTCTCGCCGCGAGAAATTTATCGAGGGCTCTGTTCCTCTACATACTCTTCGCGCAGATATTGATTTCTACTGCCATCACGCTCCAACTACCGCTGGTATCGTTGGCGTAAAGGTCTGGATTTATAAGGGGGAGAAATAATTATGGCAATGTTACTACCAAAGAAAACTGCGCACCGCAAAGTTCGTATCGGTAAGAACAATGGCATCGCTACACGTTGTAATAGTGTAGACTTTGGCGATTACGGCCTAATGTCTCTTGATAACGAGCGTATCAACTCTCGTCAGATTGAGGCGGCCCGCCAAGCCATTAACCGTTACGTGAAACGTGGTGGTAAAGTCTGGATTCGCATCTTCCCACACACCCCTGTCACCAAAAAACCTCTTGATGTGAAGATGGGTGGTGGTAAAGGTGAACCACAGTTCTTTGCAGCAAAAGTCAAAGCCGGCACCGTGATGTTTGAAATCGCTGACGTGACTGATGAGCAAGCAAAAGAAGCTCTTCGTCTCGCTGCGCACAAGCTTCCGGTCCGTTGTAAAATTATTAAGAAAGAGGAGTTCTAATATGGCCAAATCACTCATTGGTATTGTTACATCCGATCAGCGCGATAAGACCATCACAGTCTCCATCGCTAGTCGCGAAACCCACCCTCTCTATCGCAAGCAGTACACGAAAACTCGTAAATACACCGCTCACGATGAGAAGAATGAAGCAAAGAATGGCGATAAGGTCGAAATCGTCGCCTGCCGTCCATACTCAAAGACTGTTAGCTACAAACTAGTCAAGGTTCTTGAGAAATCACACGGCACCATCGCTCTAAAAGAAGGTGTTGAAGAAGTCGAAATGCCAGAAAAAATTGGCGCAGACAAAATCAGTGCTTCAAAAGAAGAAGGAGCAGAGGAGTAAATTATGATCCAACAGGAAACTAGATTAAAAGTTGCTGACAACAGCGGCGCCAAAGAACTTGGTGTAATCCGGGTCCTTGGTGGCACTCGCGCTCGTTATGCAAGCGTTGGCGATATTGTTACTGCCAGCGTCAAAGACGCATCCCCAACAGGCGGCGTCAAGAAAAAAGCTGTCGTTCGTGCAGTTATTGTCCGCACTCGCGGTCAGATTCGTCGTCCGGATGGTTCGACTATTCGTTTCGATGATAATGCTGCCGTCCTCATTAACGACGACAAAACTCCAAAAGGTACTCGTGTCTTCGGGCCAGTTCCTCGTGAGCTTCGTGAACGTGGCTTTTCTAAGATTATCAGCTTAGCACCGGAGGTACTCTAATATGGCACAGAATCTAAAAACTGGCGACAAAGTAGTTATTATCTCTGGCGACAACAAAGGGAAATCTGGGAAAATCGTTAAGATGGACGTCAAGAATCACAAAGCCTTCATCGAAGGTATTGAGATTCGCGAGCGCCATCTCAAAAAGACCCAGTTTAACCCAGCTGGTGGTAAGAAAACTATCCATGTCGGTATTGATTTGTCAAATCTTAAGAAGGAGGGCAAATAATGGCAGACACTAAATATATCCCAAGACTAAAAACCGAGTACGACGAAAAAATCGTCAAAACTCTCATGAAAGATCTTGGTATCAAAAACGTCAACCAGATTCCAAAACTAGAAAAAGTTGTGGTATCTTGTGGTGTCGGTAAGAAACGTGAAGATAAACGCTACACCGAAACTGTAGCCCTAACCTTAGCCAAAATTACTGGTCAAGCTACCACTTCTCGTCTTGCCAAGAAATCTATTGCAACCTTTAAAATCAGAAAAGGTATGGGTGCCCCAATCGGTTACCTTACCACCCTCCGTGGTGCAAAGATGTATGAATTCGTTGACCGCCTCATTAACATTGCATTGCCACACGTTCGTGATTTTCACGGCGTGCCAGCAAATAGCTTTGACAAGCAAGGAAACTATAGCTTAGGCCTCAAAGAACAGACTGTCTTCCCAGAGATTACCTTCGAAGATGCTGCTGTACTACACGGCCTTGAAGTTACCTTTATTATTAAAAATGGATCTAAAGAAGGGAGTACCAGATTGCTAGAGCTATTTGGTATGCCGTTTGAGAAAAAGGAGGAAAAGTAAGATGGCCAAAAAATCTGCAGTCCTTCGCGACCTCAAACGTCAAGAAATGTACAACAAATACAAAGATAAGCGCGCAGCATTAAAGGCTGCCGGTGACCTAGAAGGCTTACAGAAGCTTCCGAGGAACTCCAGCCCAACGCGTCTTAAGAACCGCGACCTCCTCGATGGACGTCCACGTGGTTATATGCGCCGCTTTGGTCTTTCCCGTATTAATTTCCGTGAAAAAGCAAGCAAGGGTGAAATCCCTGGTGTAACAAAGAGTAGCTGGTAAGGAGAAAGGAGTATTTATGTCATTACAATCTACTGATCAAATCGCTGACCTGATTACTCGCATCCGCAACGCTATTCAGGTTAACAAAAATGAAGTCAGCGCCCCAACCTCTAAGCTCAAAGTAGCCGTGGTTGAAGGCCTCAAAAAAGGTGGCTACATCGAAGATTATTCTATCGAAAAAGCCCGCCCACGCGACATTCTCCACGTCATTATTAACAAAGAGAATGAAATCGCCAAAATCAACGAGATTACCAAAGTTTCTAAACCTGGACGCAGAATCTATACTGCAGCCGCAGATATCCCAACCGTAAAATCCGGTCGTGGCATCGTCCTCGTCTCTACCTCCAAAGGTGTGATGAGCGGTCAGGAAGCTAAGAAACTCCGCCTCGGCGGCGAGATCCTAGTGAAGGTCTGGTAAAATCGTAAAATTTGTGATATAATATTAAAAGTTAATAATTAAAGGAATGGTATGAGTCGTATCGGAAAACTACCAGTGGATATCCCTGCTGGCGTGACAATTACGGTCGGCGACAAGGAAATTACTGTCGCAGGCCCAAAAGGCACGCTACAGGTCCCTGTCCAGAACAACACTACCACTAAGGTAGAAGACAATAAAATCGTAGTGACCCGCAAAGATGACGAGCCGGAGTCAAAAGCTTGGCATGGTCTTCAGCGCGCATTGCTACAAAACGCTGTTATTGGCGTGACCAAAGGTTTTGAGAAGAAACTCGAAATCAACGGTGTCGGTTTCCGTCTTTCAGGCGGTGGCAGACAGATCGAGATGGCCCTTGGCTTCTCTCACCCTGTCAAATACAGTGCCCCAGAAGGCATTGAACTAAAGACCGACAAAATGGAAATTACCGTTTCAGGTGCCGACAAACAGAAAGTCGGACAAGTTGCAGCGGAAATCCGCGCTCTCAAGAAGCCTGAACCATATAAGGGCAAAGGAATTAAATATGTTGATGAACATATTATTCGCAAAGCCGGAAAGGCAGGTAAGAAATAATGAAAGCTGAATATCGTGCAAATCGCACCCGCGCAAAAATTCATGGCACAAGCACGCGTCCACGCTTGACTGTTCATATCAGTAATATGCATGTCATTGCACAGGTTATTGATGACGACAAGAAAGTTACGCTCGCTTACGCTACTACTGTTGGCAGCAAAATTTCTGGCACTATGACTGAAAAAGCTGCTGCTATTGGTAAAGAAATCGCTGAAAAAGCAAAGAAGGCAAAAGTTAAAACTGTCGTCTTTGATCGCGGAGCAAATGCTTATGCTGGACGTATGTCTGCTCTAGCTGACGCAGCTCGTAAGGAAGGATTGGAGTTCTAATATGCCTGAAAATACTAATCAACCAAAGGTCATCAACAAGTCCGGCACCCTCAAGATGTCAGACGAAACCGCTGCTACTCGCAAAAGCCGCGATATCGCTGGTCGCCCATTTGACCGCAGAAACGATCGTCGCCGTGGTCGCGTTAAAGCAGACGTTGCTCCAAAAGAGTACGATGAAGTTACCATTAATATTGATCGTGTTTCCCGTACCGTAGCTGGTGGACGCCGTATGCGCTTCAAAGCTCTTGTCGTTATTGGAAACCACAAAAACAAGGTCGGTATCGGCGTAGCTAAGGGTAACGATGTTACTTCCGCTGTACAAAAAGCTAGCTCTAAGGCAAAGAAAAATCTTATTACCTTTGCTATGGATGGCGAAACTATTTGTCACGAGGTCGAATCCAAAGTTACCGGCGCAGACGTTCTCATGAAACCTGCTGCTCCTGGTACTGGTATTATCGCTGGTGGCGTAGTCCGTTCCATTATCGGCCTCACTGGTGTTAAAAACCTCATTTCTAAATCTCTTGGTTCCACTAACAAGGTCAACATTGCCTATGCAGTCATTGAAGGCTTGAGAGCCCAGGTCCCAAGAAAAGAATGGGAGACTACTAAGGCTAAAGCCAGTGAAAAACCAGCTGCAAAGCCAGCTGCAAAAGCAGCCAAAAAAGTTACCGCAGAGAAGAAAACTGCCACAACTAAAAAGGCTACTACTACCAAGAAAGCTAGTGCAGCTAAGAAAACCTCTAAAAAGGAGGATAAGTAATGAAATACAATGAATTAGTCGTCGAAAAGAACGCTCGCCCATCCAGAAAGGGCCGCGGTATCTCCGCCGGGCAGGGTAAGACCGCCGGTCGTGGTACTAAAGGTCAGAAGGCTCGTACTGGTCATCGCAAGATGCCAGCCGGTTTCATGGGTGGTCAACGTGCTATCATGCAGGCCGTTCCAAAGCTCAAAGGTTTTAAATCCTTACATGCTAAGGCCGAAGTCGTCTACACTGACCGCCTAAACGAGCTCTCTGGAGACGTTGATAACCAAAAGCTATACGAAGCTGGACTCATCTCCACTCCATACGCCAAGGTTAAAGTTATCACTCGCGGTGAGTTGAGCGCTAAAATCAATCTTTCTACTCAGTTTGCCTCTAAAACTGCAATCGCAGCAATCAAGAAAGCTGGTGGTAAGTTTGAAAAAGTCGCTATCCCTACTCGTACTACAAGAGAAGATAGTCGCAAGGGCAGCGCCGCTGAGAAATAGCTCAAAGTCTTGACTTTCTAGTCAATCTATGCTATAATAAGATACATAGCATCAAAAAAGCCCCAAACTAGGGGCTTTTTTGTTAGTTAAATACTGGAGGAGTGGTCTGTCCGTTAGAGCCGTTGGACCCGTCAAACCCGTCAGAGTCGCCAGAGAGCTTAGAGTCTTCAATATTTGGTGCACCAACAACACCTTCCTGTGCAGTTTTCTTCTTACGAAGAGCCATACATACGATTGCGACAACCAAAGCTACTACAACCAAGATAGCACCAGCAATAGCAAAGTAGCCCCAGACCGGAAAACCTTCATCTTTTTTATTCGAGCTAGAATTCGTCGTAGGATTGACCACAATGACCTCAGTAGATTCGGAATCTTCAGGTTCGTAACAGTTGTCGCCACTAGCCGTACATAATTCATCAAAAGTCGATGCCGGGGCTGTAGCAGTGTTTGTAGCGACCTCAGTGCCATTTACGAAGAGCTTAAATCCATTCCCATAGATATTAGAATTATCAGTCGTTGCATTTGTGAGCGAAGAAAGATAGGAATCGCCAGTCAAGACCACGATGGAATCGGAAGAAAGTGTCAATTTAACATCGCCACCTGTCGGAATTGCGCCCCTAAAGTAGCTGCCCGTCATTCTAAAATCAACCGAGGAAATATTATCTGTGACGATATCGCCAATCACTTCCTGGTTTGTAACGTTAAGTAGGACACTCCCACCGTTTGAGCCACTTTTACCCCATGCCGCACCCTCGGCTCGCAAAAATACACCAGTTTCATCTTCCTGAATGAACTTATTACCTGAAAGCACAATCTCGGCATCCGTATTAGTAACGTAGAAATGATCGCCTTTATTGGTGATGATCATGGAATTATCAGCCGAAAAGCTTCCTTTGCCGCTTGTTGCATCACCACTCATAGATTGATAAATAAAAATTGATTTATAAGTCTCAGACTGGCCATTCAGGGTTGTATTTGTCGCATTGAGTGTAGCAGAATCAAGCGTGACCGAATTTTTCCCTTCGATTACAATGCCCTCGGAAGCAGTCGACATCAAGATAGATTTCTTGACATTAATAGTAGCCGTAGAATAGATGGCTGGCGATCCAACACCAGTCGTAGTATAGACACCTTCTTCCACATTAATAATTCCACCACCACGGTCACTCCTGATCGCGGCCGAAGAATTTCCAGAAGTCATAACGGTCAAATCAGTCGCATTGATTTTGCCACCGCCTGTCACCATAATACCGCCGGAATTATTTGAGCTAGTCTGTATCGCAGTATCCGTTATGCTAATTTCACCGCTGCCATAGGCAAAAACCGCATTAGCATGAGAGCCATCAGTAGAGACTTCACCACCATTCATAGTGAGTTTAACGCCGTCTTTGACTAGAATCGCCGCATTAGTACCATAAAAATCCGCATCATCACCGCTTTCGTCGCCAGATTTGGTAACGGAGACTTGGTCGAATGTGACGTTACCGCCAGTAATAAGAACCGCATTTTCCGCGTTATTACTACTGTCATAGCTCTGTCCGGTGACAGATGTGTCGCTAGAGATATTCATAAAACTCCTTATGTTTAACTTATATTATTATATCAAAATACATCGCAAATTTCTCCAAACTATGCTATTATAGAGAAAGTAATACAGAGTTATCCTATGCATTTCAAGACTATTTTTAAATCCTTCAAGAATAAAGACATGCTAAAGCGTGTTCTAATTGTGCTTGGCATTGTCGTAATTTACCGTTTTTTGGCACATGTGCCCGTGCCGCTTGGTGACTCTGCTACTTTTAAAGAGGCCGTAGAGAATCTGCTCGCAAAATCCGACTTTTCTAGCTTCCTGAACCTTGTTTCAGGTGGCGGCTTGACTTCTCTGTCGATTATCCTGGTCGGCCTCTCTCCATTTATCACGGCCTCTATCGTCGTCCAGCTTATCACAAAAGTCATACCAAAGCTCGAAGAATTGTCCCAGGACGGTGAAGCTGGTCGTCGCAAAATCAACCAGTGGACCCGTATCTTGACCGTTCCTCTAGCTATCGTCCAATCTATCACCTATATCTTCATTTTACGTGAATCCGCCATGGCTAATACCGCCGGCGCCATCGAGCTCAATGCTTCTCAGTGGATTCTAGCTGTCGTTGCCATGACTGCCGGCTCTATTCTCCTGATGTGGCTTGGCGAATTAATCTCCGAACAGGGAATCGGCAACGGCATTTCCATGGTAATCTTTGCCTCAATTATTTCTCAATTCCCAAACACCTTTGCTTCGCTCTGGGCGAGCCTACTTGACACTTCAAATGGTACTCTTAGCCTCTTTGGCTGGTTCAATCTCCTAGTCAACCCGACCGTCTTCTGGGTCATGCTTGGCTTTGTCGTAGCACTGATTATAGTCATTTATCTACTCGTAAGGCTCAATGAGGCACAGCGCATTATTACAATTAATTATGCCAAACGCGTCCATGGTAATAGCTCCTACGGCGGCATCAAGTCCATTCTTCCTATCAAGCTCATCGCCGCAGGCGTTGTGCCAGTTATCTTTGCTACTTCCTTCCTGGCGCTCCCAGCCCTCATTGGCCAGCTCATCTTGGCCATTAACCCAGAAAACACTTTTGCCACGGGAATGATAAATATGTTCACTGCTCCGTCTGCCTCGAACTTTGCCACAATGTATCCTAACGGTATCACGGCACAATGGTTCCTCTACCCAGCCATGTACTTTGTACTAGTTGTAGCCTTTACCTACTTCTATACATCGATTATTTTCAATACCAACGAGATTGCTGACAACCTACAAAAACAAGGCGGCTTCATTGAAGGCGTTCGCCCTGGCCAGACCACGGCAGTCTATCTCAGCAAAGTCGTGAATCGCCTCAATCTTCTTGGTTCTCTTGCGCTTGGCCTAATTGCTATGCTGCCGTTCCTGACGGACTATATCTTTATCCTTACGCTCGGCTACCCAATCGGTCTTTCTATCTCAGGCACTGGTCTTCTCATCGTAGTAACAGTTGCTCTCGAGAGTCTCCGTCAGCTCGATTCCCGCGCGCTAATGATAACCTACGACGATTATAAATAAATGGCACTGAGGTTTAACTGGAAGAAAAATCTTCCCAAGCTAGTCTGGGGCGTCATATTACTTATTCTTATTCTTTGCCTTGTTAAAATTAAAATCTGGGAAGACCATTACTATGCTGAAAAAGAAGGTAGCACCAGAGCGATAGCTATTACCGCCACTAATGCTCCAGCCGACACTACTGAAGAAGTTAACGAAGAAGACATTACAGAACAACAAAAACAAGCCTGGCGAGTCGCCGCCGATCGTCCACGTTTCCTAAGTATTGAAAAACTTGGCATTGACCGTGCACGTATCGTCGAAATCGGCGTCAATTTTGAAGGGCGTCTCCAAACTCCAGCCAGTATTTTTGATGTGGGCTGGTATCGTTCCTCAGGCAAACCTGGCCAAGGTGGCGTCGTCTTACTCGACGGCCATAACGGTGGTCCGACCAAAGAAGGTGTTTTTAAACACCTCCCGGAGCTCTCCGTCGGCGATATTATCACGATTGAGCGCGGTGACGGTAAGTTCTTCCGCTATGAGGTAATAGAAAATAGTGAAGTCTTACTTTCTGATGCTGACGCCCAAATGGACAAGATGCTAAAGCCAGTCATTCCTGGACGCGAAGGCCTGTCTATCATAACTTGTACCGGCGTCTGGTCCCAAGTCCAACAGACCTATCTCTCACGTCAATTTCTCCGTGCCGCTCTCATTCCAGAGAATACCAATTTCGAAGCGACCGAAATCAAAAACGAGCTCAAAGAGCAACGCGAAGCCAAAGAAAAAGAAGAATTAAATGACTCTACGGATTCAGAAAACTAGTAAAATCACCCTTTACTTTCTTCAAATTCTTTGCTATAATAGATGCGTAATTTATGGCTAGTCAAAAGGAAGTGATTGAACTCACCGGCAAAGTCGTTGAGGCTCTGCCTAATACCCAATTTCGGGTTGAACTCGAGAATGGTCATATTATCATTGCGCACATGAGCGGAAAAATGCGTAAAAACTATATCCGTTTAGTGCCAGGTGATAAGGTGAAAGTGGAACTAACCCCTTACGATCTTACGAAGGGGCGTATCAGTTTTCGCCTAAAAGATTAATAAAGTGTTGTAAAAATTACAACATTCTGAAGCAATTCCTAGAGCGAGGCAGGAGTAGTCGTTCCTGCGAAGTCCAAGGTAAGAATGACAGATATTTTTACAACCGTAATACAAGGAAAGGATTTTGACACTTATGAAAGTACGTGCAAGTGTTAAAAAAATCTCCCCTGATGACATTATTGTGCGCAGAAAAGGCGTACTTCGTGTTATCAACAAGAAGAAACCTAAGAATAAGCAAAGGCAGGGTTAAGCATGGCAAGAATTGCAAGCGTTGTTATCCCTAACGAGAAGCAAGTGTGGATTGCCCTCACTTACGTCTACGGCATTGGAAGAACAACCTCTAAAGCCATCCTTGCGGAGGCCAAAATTGAGCCTACCACTCGGGTGAAAGATCTCACCGAGGCAGACGAGCAAAAAATCAACGAGATTGTTACTAACAAATATCACGTTGAGGGTGATCTCAGACGCCTAGTGACCAATAATATTAAGCGTATCAAGGATATTAATTCCTATAAGGGACTTCGCCACAAGGCTAAACTCCCAGTTAACGGTCAGCGAACTCGTACGAACGCACGCACTCGTAAGGGTAAAGCTATTGCCGTTGGTGGTACGCAACCTAAAGCAGCAAGTAAGACGTAAAAGAAAGGAGTAGAATATGGCAGAAGAAACTATTAAGAAAACTGAAGCTGTTGAAGCTCCAAGTACAGAAGCTCCAAAAGCTGCAAAAAAGGCCAAAAAAGGTAAAAGAATTGTTACCTCTGGCCAAATGCATATCAAAGCAACATTCAATAACACCATTGTCACTTTTTCCGACAAAACTGGTGGTGTAATTTCTAGCTCATCCGCAGGCGCCAATGGCTTCCGCGGTAGCAAGAAGGGTACAGCTTACGCTGCCCAAATCGCCGCCGAAAAAGCCGGGGAAATTGCCAAGAAAGATCACGGCATGAACAGTGTCGATGTCTACGTAAAAGGTATCGGCCTTGGTCGCGACAGCGCCATCCGCGCCGTATCTACTGTTGGTATGAAAATTGACAGCATTACCGATATGACCCCAATCGCACACGGTGGTGTCCGTCCTAAAGGAGAAAGGAAACCATAATGGCACGTGATAAATCTCCAATCGTAAAACAAAGCCGTCGCGAAGGCTATGCTCTCGCACCAAAAGCTCATAAAGTAATGGCAAAAAAGACTGGTATTCCAGGTCAGCACGCTGACATGCGTCAACGTGGTGGCAGCCTTTACCTCACTCAGCTCCGCGAAAAGCAAAAAGTCCGCCGTTTGTATGGCTTACTTGAAAAACAATTCGCAAAGTTAATGAAAGAAGCAACCCGCGCTGAAGGTTTGACCGGTGAAAAGTTGCTCGAGTATCTCGAACGCCGCGCTGATAACGTTGTTTATCGTGCTGGCTTTGCTACTACTCGCCGCCAAGCACGTCAGCTTGTTTCTCACGGACACTTCATCTTGAACGGTCGTCGCATCGATATTCCTTCTATTCGCTTAAATGCTGGCGACGTTCTCGAAGTACGTCCAAAATCACAGAAATCAGCCTACTTCAAAAATCTTGAACAAACCATGGCAGCAGCTGGACAGCCAACTGTTTCCTGGCTCAAGCCAAACGGCAAAAAGATGAAAATTGAAGTTACAGGTTTGCCAAAGCGCGAAGAAGCAGAGGCGGGCATTAACGAACAACTAATCGTTGAGTACTACTCACGCTAAGGAGGACAATTAAATTTATGACAACAAAAGCAATCCACGAAGCTAAGCTAGAAGAAGTGAACGAGCTCGGCCAGAACAGCGCAGAGTTTATCGTCCGCCCACTCTACTACGGCTACGGCAACACTTTGGGCAATTCTTTACGTCGTGTCCTTCTATCCAGCATCAAAGGTGCCGCAATCACTTCCTTCAGCATTGAAGGCACTACCCACGAATTCACCGCCATCCCTGGCATCCGCGAAGACGTAGTAGACATCATGCTGAATCTAAAGAACGTTCGTATTAAATCCCACTCTGATGCGCCCGTTGAACTCTATCTTGAGATTAAGGGTTCAGAGCAGTCCGAAAAAGACGGTGACAAGCGCGTTGTGGCTGGCGATATCAAACTCCCAGCAGAGATTGAAATCGCTAACCCAAATCAGGTAATCTGCCACATCGACGATCCAAAATATGTGCTCAAGATGCACATGATTGTCGATACTGGCCGCGGTTACCTCACTATTGAAAAATCTGGCGCAGAACGCATCCACAGCGATATGATCGCCCTCGATGCTGTCTTCTCCCCAGTATTGCGCGTCCGCTACAAGGTAGAGAATACTCGCGTTGGACAGGATACTAATTTACAGCAGCTCACTCTCACTATCGACACCGATGGTACGATTTCTCCAAAGGAAGCCTTCGAAGAAGCTGCAGCTATCCTCGTCAACCAGTACACCGCCCTTGCCGGTGGGACCACTGTCGAAAGTGCTCCAGTTCCTGGCGCCAACAAAGAAGAAGAAGATACTGGCCTCATGCTTCCTATCGAAGAACTTGGCCTCTCGGCTCGCACAGCTAATGCTCTAACCAACAACGACATTAAGACTGTCCGCGACCTCGTTATGCTATCTGATTCTGACTTGAAAGACCTCAAAGGCTTTGGTGCTAAGGCTCTGGACGAAGTTAAAGAAAAGATAACGGAGTTAAATATTTAATATGCATCGCCACGGATATAAAGGCCGCAAGTTCGGCCGTGAAACCGACAAGAGACGCGCTCTTACGCGGGGCTTGCAGTGCTCTCTTATCGTCAATTTATCAATCACCACT
>JAGAVP010000031.1 GCA_017941835.1 Candidatus Saccharimonadota bacterium | reverse complement strand
TCGGAAATTTGGCCCATTCTCATCCTCAATATCCACCGAAAAAGGCGGATGCTTTTCGGCCGATAGCACCCCAAAATTCAGCCTTGGCTCTCGTTCCATCTCGCGGTAATAATCCGAGTCCATCTTATTTTCATCTACTAATTTTTTATATTCCTCTTTTGAGGCATAACGTTTTGCTGTCCCACCCAAGAAAAATCCCATGTTCACCCCCGGTATTTCCATCACTCCCCGATTAGCAATAAAATTTAACTCCTTCTGGAATTTCATTGGCAAAGTCAAGCTCTCTTCATTGAACCCTACCCCATACCAAGCAATTTCACCATTTCCAGCCACATAATCTGCCAAAAAGCGCCACATTGCTTGCGAATTACTTCGGTAATAGCCTCGCACCTTAATCTGATTATTTAGCCGCACATAGGCAATCACCGCCTCATGCACGTCCACCTTGAACGCTTTAGAAAATGCCACCTCCGCACCCCCCATTTCTAGATAAAACCTAGGCTCTAAACCTACCTTTTGAAGCAGCTCTGTTGTTAGCTTATACTCTTGCCCACTCTGCACCCAGGCATCCCCTACAATTTGCGCTCTCGGCAAAAAATCATCCGTCAGCCTCACCGCATCCTTATCAATCTGCCAGTCTTCCGCTTCACGCACAAACTCATCATACAACTCATAGACATGTTCCTTCTCTCCATAAACCGCCTTGACCAACTTTTCCATTTCATTCTTGTAGTCCAGGTATTTCTGCTCTGGATTACTCTCTTCGATGGCTGAAAGAAAATCGTTCCTTGCCGATTCAAACACTACTGGTGATTTGTAACGTTTCACAAATTTTTCCAAGCTATCCCCGTTCACACTTACATAATTATCAAAACCCAAACCTGTCATATAAGCTACAATTCGAAGAGCATACTTATCATCCTTTATCTCTTCGTAGACCTTATTCAGATCTCCGTGCGGCAGGGAATCAATTACTTTCGCAAAATCCGCTTTACTAATCTGTCCATTCATTATCCGACGGTAAAAAGTTTCCCGTTCATCATCAGACACCTCAGAGTCCTTAGTTCTTAAGAAATTCAAATCTCTTTTTAAGATTGCTTTTATAATCTGATTTTTTTCTATTTGCCCGTCCATTCTATCTTTATTTTAGCATAATCAGCATAAATTCCTAAATTGCCTATGCTAATCCTTATGACGCCTACGCTTATTTCCATATCGTCTATGCTAATCCCAAAACCTTTTATGCTATAATAACCTCATGGAAGAATATATCGCAAACCCCTTAAACTCCAATGTCTTTTTTAGTATTGGTCAGCCTATTATGTGTGTTCTCTTGGTCTTCACCGGCATCGCCGGCCTACTTCTGCTTATTAGTCGCCTCGCCAAACTTGGTGGTCTAGAACTTGTCGCCGAACGTTGGGCAGAAAGATTTTTACTTATTACTCTCCATACCGGCCTTATCTGGCTTGGCCTTTCCATGATCATCAGCTACATTAGTACAAACGTTATGGATACCATCATCGGCGCAGTATTGCTTTCTGGTGCCATTACCTCTATCGTTCGCCGCACAACCTCAGACCAACAGAAAGGGACTCGTACTTTAGTAATTACCTTTATATTCCTTGCTGCCGCCATTCTCTGGACCTTTATCTTCTCCAACATTCTTGATGCCCTTCCATTCCAAATTCGTGACAGTATCTCCGACACCTGGCGCCCACAATTTTTCAAAGACCTCTTCTCCTTCTGGCATTGGATGTAAATAACCCATGAAAAAGCGACCCCTCAGGGTCGCTTACTTTGAACATGGTTATTGAAGCTTAAAATCGGCTTTGAGTTCACGTCCTGATTCCACGTCTTCTGAACTTGTCCAGGCAAGAGTCAAATTATAGTCCAAATCGTGGACCATCTTGCTCACGTCTTGAGCAGTCTCTATTGCCTTATCCTTGAGCACATTAAACTCTTCCTCTGACAGATTAAGCCAAGATTCGCTACTAATCTGAAATTCCCGAACACTCGTCATCGCGTAATCCACGATGTCTTCTAATATCAGCAAAACGTCTTCGCCGGTCATAATGCCTTCCTCATTTTTTCCCAGCGGAATGTCCCTGAAATATCCAAGAAAGTCAGTTAGATCTTCAAAAGATTTCGCCAGATCTTCTAGATGTTCTCGGATATAGTACCTCCTCCGCACAACATCTGGCTTCTCATTACGAATCAGCTCTAACTGCTCGTCTGAAAATTTGCTTTGCTGCAGAAGCTCCCTCCGCACGAATGCACTCAGCACTCTCGGAAAAGTCTCCGGATTGGCCGAAAGCATCTTCATTAGTTCCATCACTAATCCATCATTAACCATTTCATTCACCCCTTTCTAAAAGAACAACATTACTGTAACCTTTCTATTATAGCACACTTCACCCCAAAAGTCAAGATAACGAGGCAGAATTTGCTAGTTAAAACCTTTCAGATGGGTGTTTTCTTGGTGTGAAATTTCTTAGGTAAAATCGCCTGAGAGGGTGTTTTCTTCGTGCGCAGCGAGTCTTATGGTTTTTGCAAGAAAAAATCGCCTAGATTGGTAGTTTCTCCGAGCGAAGCGCGGCTATTGGCCGAGCAAGCGAGAAAAACTGCCAAGATAGGCGATTTTGGTTGCAAAAATGGTATGCCCGACAGGATTCGAACCTACGACCTTCAGCTCCGCAAGCTGACGCTCTATCCAGCTGAGCTACGGGCACTCAACTATTTAATAAACGTGGAATTGAATTAGAGAACTAGGTTCTCTAATTATTCAATCCACCTAGAAATTAAATGAGCATCTCGCCAAGCGAGACAAACCTATTTTAACACATTTTCAAAAATTATGCTATACTAATCTTATGAAAACCCAGGATAAAACTACATCAGCTAAAACAAAAACTGGGAGAATCAAGGCAAAGCTCCTTGGCGCCTACTATGGCCATCCTATCAAAGACATGAAACTTATCTGCATTACCGGCACAGCAGGAAAGACCGAGGTCGCCAACTTTGTCCACGAAATCTTAAAAGCCGCCGGCCAGCCCGTTAGCATTATGGCTTCAGATAGCGAAATTAAAATCGGCGCGCTTCACAAATTCCTTTCTACCGCCTGGAAAGCCGGCAGCAACTACGTCATCGTCACCGCTCCTGCCAAGTCCCTCGAGAAAGATGTCTTCTACGATTTACCAGTTCACATTGCCGCTCTTACTAACTTTGTCCCATCTGGGCTCGATGATCCTAATGCCGGAGAATACGCCTCCGCAGAAACCGCCATCTTCAATATGAATCCAGCCTATGTCGTCTTGAATCGTGATGATAGCCACTATCAAGATTTCACCGAATTTGCCGGCCGTGAGGGAACACTCACTTATGGCTCTGATCGTTTCTCCAACATCCAGATTGTTAGAAGCAAACTCTACAAAATGGGTACCGAGGCCGAGCTCGCCATCGGTAATTCCAACTTCACCGTAGC
>JAGAVP010000004.1 GCA_017941835.1 Candidatus Saccharimonadota bacterium | reverse complement strand
GCGCCAGCACCATATCGAAACAACGGGTCAACTTTGCAGGCTGAAAGCACATGCATAAAATCAATATTTTCATGCGGCGCAGTATATGGAACAACGAAATCAATTTGCGCACCATCTTTTGCAAGGGCTCTCGAAAGATTCAAACACGCTACGCCCAAACCTCCAGAATTGTGCGGTGGTAGCTCCCAACCAAGCATTAGTATTTTCATCAAATCTATTATAACAAAAATGGCAGGGATGGCAAGACTCGAACTCGCGACACCTGGTTTTGGAGACCAGTGCTCTACCAACTGAGCTACATCCCTAGCTCACTACATTTTACCATAAAATCAATCAAAATGCTATAATAGGGATAAGATGAACCGCTTACTAGCTTACTATCGTCAAATTGATAAAATCTGGCGTTTGATTTGGCTTTTTATTTTTGCTGGCTTCGTGACCCTAGATGCATTTTTCCCAGGTTTTTTTGGTATAACTTTCCTAAAGCTGCTCGGCATCGGCCTCTGTCTTGTCTACGTTATCCAAAAGCATCGAGAAGATTACCTCTTGCAACTCGCTTTTGCAGCGACCTTCGTCGCCGACTTACTCTTAGCAGTTAATAATACCTCACTTTTTGGAGTCTACGTCTTTGCTATTGCTCAATTTTTGCATTTCTCACGCTTATCAAAACTTAAACCACGCTATATTGGACTCATCGGCGCGAGTATTAGCGTTTTCTTTCTTGCGACAGCCGCATTCGGAGCCTATTCTATTATTCTGATGGGCGCAATTTACGCGTTCTTCCTAATCTCAAACCTCGTTCTCGCCTTTTCTTGGTATAAATCCGCTCGTGGCCAAAAGAAGAATCCCGCCTTCTGCGCTCTGGCTGGCTTCATCTTTTTTGCCTGTTGCGACCTCTGCGTTACTGGCTCATTCTTCTCCGGCCTACACGCCATGCCATTTTTCTTTAAACGCCTTTTCGACTTTTTTGCCTGGGTTTTCTACTATCCATCCCAAGTCCTCATCTCGAATTCCTCAAAAGTTACTAAAAAAGTTGTACCAGAGATTTAATCTGTGCTACAATTAATGTATTATGGAAGGTAAAAAATCACAAGTATTGTCGCAACCTCGTGCGATCCTAGTCTTCGGTGCCCCGGCTAGCGGAAAAACAACTTTTTGTGAAAAGTTTTCACAACAATTTCGGGCTCCATTCTACAATCTAGCAGAAATCTGTGAGGAAAATCATTTTTCACGCGAAACCATGTTGATAGTCTTACAGCTCATCGCCAGGACTGGCCAGAACCTCATCATAGAGGGTGGCCTTGATACTCAGGCTGATCGCGAGGAAATCAAGAAATTACTCATCGAGGAGGGCTACAATCCTTCTCTCATTTGGATTCAAACCGATGTTAATACTATCAAATCACGCTTGAAGGCCCGCCTCAAATCCGTTGCTCGTGCTAAAGAGGAATACGATCGCAAGATTTCTGAGCTTGAAGCTCCAGACGAGAATTTTGAAAATCCAATAGTCCTCTCTGGCAAGCATACTTTTGAGACCCAGCTTTCCCACACCCTCTCGCAACTCGCTGGCTAAAATGATTATTGAAGACAAAGAATTTGGCGAAGTTATCGTCAGAAAAAGCGCTCTCACAAGTGGTGTAAGATTTTCTGTGTCCACTTCTGGGCGCCTTCAAATGTCTGTCCCGACTTATACCAGCACCTTCCTGGCAAAACGATTTTTGGGACAGAACAGGGAATTAATCCGCGAGAAACTCCCCCTTAAAGATCCTAGTTCTCAGCGTGCGCGCGACGCCAAGAAAAAAATTCTCATGAAGAAAGCCAGGGAATACCTTCCTTACCGGCTAGAATATTTTGCCAAATTATACGGTTATCAATACGATAAAGTTCGCCTTTCTCATGCCGGCACTAGATGGGGTAGCTGCTCGTCAAATCGCACTATCTCGCTTAACATTGGTCTCATGCAGGTACCCGAACCACTACGAGATTATGTTATTTTACATGAACTTGCTCACCTAAACCACATGGATCATTCTAGAGAATTCTGGGCAGAAGTAAAATCCCATGATCCTCGCTACAAATCTCACCGTGAAAAGCTCAAAAACTTTAGCCCAGGTGTATAATAAAAGCATGAGTAGCATCTCTTCAATCATTTTACCGATTTACCAAAAATACGCTCCCCGCCTTAGTAAAATTGGCGGAATCATTGACCTCAGCATTAAAGATCCGTCCTTGTCTGTTAAATCTCCTCGTACCTCTGAAGCTTTTATTACAGACTACCTAAATTTCGTGTTAAAAAATACCAAAAAGCCTCACCTTCTCATCAGTAGTACCGATAAATATCTCATCATAAAAGAGGAAAACACTCTTCTAGATACGAATTCAAAGCTCAAATTCTCCCAGTTAGAGGGTCTAAAAATCTCTTCTCGTATCGGTTTTGGCACCAAATTACAATTCCCACTATTATAACATATCCACCCCTGTCATAAATAAGCATTACCTCTGTTATTTTAAGCATAAAAAGTATTGACTTTTTATGCGAAGTATGCTATAATGTAATCATATAGCTAATTTGGGAGTTGAAATGAAAGCTATCTTTGCTAAAAATAAGTTTTTACAGTACTTCGGTATTTTTATGGTTTCGTTCTTTACAGGTATCCTCGCTGGTAAATTTGCCGTCCCCGTTTCTCCTACCTATGCTACCGCTGATATCGCAGTAAATAATACTATTAGCCGCAGCGAGTCCGTAGAACAAACTGCCCAGATTGAAGAATATGCTTTTGATAATATTGCCTACCCAGCTAAATATCGTAGCGGTCTTTATATGCCTTCTATTGGCTTCTCTTCTAGCGTTTCTGCTGCCGCTATTTCTGGGAATACCGTTCAGGTCCCAAGCTATGGCGTTGCACGTATTGGCAATCTTCTTGTTGGCCACAACCCTGGTACTTTTTCCGCTATTCTTAGTGTACATATTGGCGATGTCTTCTACCTTGATGGCCAAGCTTACCAAATTTATAGCACTGAAATTCTTACGGTTTCTGACAACATGCGTTTCGTCGGTCAGGAAAACACCGAAAGCCTCTCTAACGGCAGTAAAGGTCTTGTGCTTATGACTTGTTATGGCAACATGCGCGATTTTACCCTCAAAAATGGTAGCGTAGTTCGCTCTGCCGCAGATCGTTTCCTTGTTTATGCAAAGGCAGTTTAACCCAATGCTATTTAAATAATCTCACCCAAATTACAACGCGATTTTTCTACACACTCATTCCGTTCATGCTATAATAAAAGCATAAATGGGAAGTGTCATAGAAAGGTCGCGTTTTTCGCGTAAGCAAAAAATCTCGCTTTTAATTTTTGCCACTTATTTTGTAGCCGGCTTTGCCTTTATTGCTATTGGCCTACAACCCATCAAAGATTCTGCCGCCGTCTACGCTACCGAGTCCGAACTTGCTACTTCTCTTCTTGGCATAGACACTATCAATCTCATTGCCCCCGTCAAAGATGTTACGCTAAACGGCAAAACGCTTGAGGTTCCAGAACAAATCGCTGGAGCTTATTCCGTTCACGATAATAAAACGCTCATTATGGGCCATTCTTCCACTATTTTCGCCAATCTAAAAGACCTTTCTGTCGGCGACGAAATAAACTATAGCGACAAAAAATATACCATAACCGAAATTACTGAAAAGCAGAAGCAGGAAATTGCTATGAAAGATATTTTAAAGCCAGAGGAGCAGGACACACTTGTCCTAATGACTTGTTCTGGCGAGAAAGTTGAAGGCAGCATGTCCGATCACACTCACCGCCTTATTATCACAGCAAAATAGCCACAACCCTTGATTTTACAAAATTTTATGTTTTTATTGGCTTATTGCACAAAATATTATCATTTTGCGACATTAGATTTTGAGGCTTTGAGACTTGGAGGGAGTCAAAAAGGCACCTAAAATCCATAGTCCCACAACATACATTGAGCGACATTAGAGACGG
>JAGAVP010000030.1 GCA_017941835.1 Candidatus Saccharimonadota bacterium | reverse complement strand
ATAACCGTTTAAAAAAGTAAAGCCCTTTCCACCCCTTAACTCTTTACTTTTTTCTGAATCTGGTGTATAATAAACGACAATCTATAATAATATTATTAAATAACCTATAGGAATATACTAAATGCCGATTATTAAATCTGCTAAGAAAGCCGCTCGCCAAGCCGTTAAACGCACCGAGCACAATCAAGAAATCAAGCGCGCGATTAAGTCCGCCCTTAAAGAATTCAAGGCTAAACCTAATGCTGAGAATCTTTCAAAACTTCAGTCCGAATACGACAAAGCTGTCAAAAAAGACCTCATGAAGAAAAACACCGCTTCTCGTCGCAAAGCTGCCGCAGCTAAAATCGCTAAAGCCGCTAAATAGTCTTTAGCCTCAAAAGAAAACTTTTCACAAGATACCACGGCTCCACCGCCGTGGTTTTCATTTGCATATCTACTTTAGAAAGTTCCTTCAAAACTCTTTTTTCTTTTGTGCCTTGTCGCCATTCATATTTTTTAATCGCTTGAGAAACAAGCAACCCAAAAAACATATACGGATCCTGTTTATCCTGTAGCTCCGTCAACATTTTCACCGCTCGCGCTCCATCCACAAGCGCGGTATCATAAATGTTAAACACCGCTCGCATATCCACCTTATCAGCTAAATCAAATTTCTTCGCTTCCACGTTTTTCGATTTCAGAAAATCTTTGTATGTTTTCTTTTGGCTAACATTTGTTTCCCAAATCACAATCGTATGCGGAGTATCTACATATTTTGCAATTTCTTCATATAAATCTTCACCCTGTTCCCCTCTCGCCGGTGTCAAATCCTTAAGCAGAATTTTTCTTTTTTCCGCAAAAAGAGAGGTCCCAAGAAATACGTTCACAATATCTTCTTTCTTCAAATTTTCCCCATCAAAAACCTCATAATCCGTCCCCAGGATTTTCTTCACTTCCGCGTCAATCTTTTTCCTATCGCTACCATAAAAAACTTTAATCATTTTCATCCTCCGCTTTCCGACATTCCAACTTCTGACACTGTGGACATATGTGCGTTCCTCTTCCCGCCACTCGGATTTTTTCTATCTCTGCACCACATCTCCTACACGGCTGCCCCTCTCGCCTGAACACCTGCGCAAATTTCTCCAGATAATCCCCCTTTGTTCCATCCGCCTTCACATAAGTTTTCATCGTACTCCCACCCGAATTAATCGAAGCCTCCATCACCTTCCTCGCCGACCTTAATAATTCCTCTGCCTGTTTTTCCGACAAATCTCCAGCCAAAGTCTTAGGATGAATCTGACAATCATAAAGCGCCTCATCCGCATAAATATTTCCTAGCCCGCAGATGATTTTCTGGTCAAGAATCACCGCCTTAATTGGCGCATTCTTGTGTCTCTGTAGTTTTTTGTAAAACTCTTCCCCCTCCATTTTCCACGGCTCTTTTGCTAGACTCTTGATGAACTTATCTTCCTCCACTTCATCTGTCGGCAATACTTTTACGAATCCAAATTTTCTCTGATCGTTAAAATACAACGTCCCATCCAACAATTCAAATATCACTCGCGTCTGCCTATTCGGCAGTTTATCTACAAAATTCTCACTTGGATGACCTGCCGCATAGCGCTCTTTTCCGTCGTATATCATTTGTCCCGTCATACGAAGATGTATCATTAAAGACACACCTCCCGATAAATCAATCACTAGAGCCTTCCCAAATCTTCTAATCCCAACGATTTCCTGTCCCTCCACAATCTCACTCGGCCCAATAAACGATTTTGCACAATTGATTTTTACGCGTCGGATCTTTTGACCCAAACAAAATTTAGACAGCCCACGTTTTATCGTTTCAACTTCTGGCAACTCTGGCATATATTATATATATTATACTCTACTCTAATAATTTTCGCGTCAAGCTCACAATCAGCTCTTTTTCGCTCGGCTCGCTCTCCGCAATCAGAAGCGCCAACGCAGTTAAAGCCCTATCCGAAATTTTCGTTTCCCCACTCTCCGTCAAATGAAAATCATTAATCGTCAAAAATACAATAAAAAGTAGCGAACCAATCCGCTTATTTCCATCATAAAACGGATGATCCTTAATCACAAAATACAGTAGATTTGCAGCCTTTTCTGCTACTGTTGGATATAATTCCTTTCCATCAAAACTTTGATAAATTGTAGAAAGCGCCCCATCAAAACTACTATTTCTCTTCTTCCCAAATAGCTCACCACCATCAACGCTCGTCCGAAGATTCGCAATGACGTTGTCGCACATTTCTACCGTTAGAAGTTTTTGCTTTTTCCGACTTTTTTCGTTTAATCCCGAAAGGTCAATAAAGCCATCATCATATTCTTTCAGCGCTTTAAAACTCCCAGCATATTTAGAAATCACTTCAAGCACACCGTTTGCTTCTCCAGCATCTAGTTCTTGTCTTGAAATCAGCCTTCTCACCACCCCCATCATATTCTCAACATTTTTTAGTCGTTTTGAGTCTAACGCCTTCAGTCGCTGAGCGTTAACTGTAACACCATCAACGAGATGACGCTTCAAAACATCAGTAGCCCAAATCCTAAATTTTGTCGCCTTTTTAGAATTGACCCTATAGCCCACAGAAATAATCGCATCAAGATTATATGTGTTTACTTCACGCTGAACCTCTCTCTTCCCCTCTTTTCGAACTATTAAGTTTTTCTTAATAGTTCGATCTTCATCTAATTCTCCTCCACTGTATATGCGCTTAAAATGCATATTAATGTTTGGTATAGAAACATCAAAAAGCTCCGCGATCTGCGCCTGCGTTGCCCAAATCGTCTCTCCGTCCACATCAACATCAAAGACAATTTCCCCCTTCACTCCTTGATAAATTTCTAATTGCTTCCCACTCTCAGTCATCTACACCTACCCTTCTGCCACACCCAAGTTAATTTACTAGTACCCTAACACTAGCATGAGCAACCAAAAAAGTCAATCTCTAGAGTTCGCCCCAATTATCTCCGGAAGTGACCTCAACTGCTAATTTTATCGGAAGCTCCGGCGCTATCCCCTCCATCGTCTCCTTCAAAATTTTCGAAACTTCCTCCACCTGCTCCTCACTACATTCAATAATCATCGAATCATGTACCTGTAAAAGCAAATCCGCCCCTTCCGGTAGCTTCTTGTCCACTTGTATCATCGCCCGCTTCATCAAGTCCGCTTCTGTTCCTTGGATTGGCATATTTTGCGCCGCTCTTTCGGCTGCTTGTCTCACAATGAAATTCGATGATTTCACGTCTGGTGTTGGTCTCCGTCTACCATAAAAAGTCTCGACATAGCCTTCTTCTCGCGCCTGCTTTAAAATCCTATCCAGATATTCACGAATTGGCTTCCTCACCGCAAAATAGTCTTCAATAAATTTCTTCGCTTCGCCATAAACCATTCCCGTAGCATCCGCCAGACCCTTTGCGCTCATTCCATACATTACCCCAAAATTAATTGTCTTCGCCGCGCGTCTTTGCGCCTTTGTCACCTCGCCCATCGGTACATTAAACACATCTGCAGCCGTTTTCGTGTGAATATCAATTCCTGAATTAAAATCAGAAATTAAAGCCTTATCGCCCGAAAGCACTGCCGCGAGCCTCAATTCAAATTGCGAATAATCCGCCGACACCAATTTCTTCCCCTCTTCCGCCACGAATCCAGTTCGTATTCTTCGCCCCTCTTCCGATCTCACCGGAATATTCTGCAAGTTTGGATTCACGCTCGAAAGTCTTCCCGTCGCCGTCACATTTTGTGTAAAAGTAGTATGCACCCTTGCGTCAACACCCGCCAGCTCAAGTAACGGTGCAATGTAAGTCGACAATAGTTTTGACGCCTCCCTGTATTCCATTATCTTTGGAATCACCGCATGAAAATTCTTCAGTTTTTCCAACTCTTTTGCGCCCGTAGAATATCCACGAGCCGTCTTTTTAATCCCCTTAGTTGGCAATTGTAATTTCTCAAACAATACTTGCGCTAACTGTATTGGCGAATTCACATTAAATTTTAGTCCAGCTTGGTCATAGATTTCCTGTTCCAAATTATTCACCTGCTCACGATATTCATCGAGCATTCTTTCAAAATACTCACGCGAAATTTTAATTCCTTTTTTCTCCATTTTATAAAGTACTGGAATCATTGGTAAATCGTAATTAGTATATATATTATATACTCTCGGAACTTTCGCAAAATCCTCTAGCTGTTTCTCCGTCTTCGCAATTTTTTCTTGCCTCTCTGCTTCTGTATCTCCAAAGTCAAAACCCGATTGTTCCTTTTCTGCCGTATCAATCCTCTTGAGCGGATTCAGCAAAAAATCCGCCTGAGAAAGATCCCAAAACTTTTTACCCGCCAGAATCTTCTCCGCCACGTTCCCATTGCTATGCATTTTTTTCTTTATGTCATCCGCCACAAAATAATCAGAAAAATCAACTTCAATCTTCTTTACGTCGACTTTATTATCTGTTGGTGATTGACCCGCAATAAAATCATTCTCGTCAAAATCAGACGCCTCACTATCAGTTTTTGCAATTTTAAAATCCGTCAATTTATTTGCCTGAAGTTTCGCTATTTCGGCCTTAAATTTCACCTTCAAAGCGTTAAACTCCAAGCTCGAAAAAGCCCGTTCAATCCGGCCAGGCTCAATCACCAGGTCCGGCACATCTTTCAAAGACACTGGAGCGTCTGTATAGATTTTTCCTAACTTGTAGGACATATACGCACTTTCCTTCCCAGCCATCAACTTCTTCTGCACTGCCCCAGAAATCTCATCAATATGCTCATATATCCCATCCAATGTTTTATATTCATTCAGAAGTTTTACTGCCGTTTTTTCGCCAACCCCCGGCACCCCCGGGATATTATCGCTCGTATCCCCTTTTAGTGCCTTCAAGTCCAAAAACTGATTCTTCAAAATTCCGTATTTTTCCTCCACCGCTGGCACGTCCATTTCTTCAAGTTTGGAAAAACCCTTCAGCAAACGATACATTCGCGTATTTTCATCCACGATTTGTAGCATATCAAGATCGCTCGAGACAATTACCGTATCCCAATCGCAGTTCCCGTCTTTATCTATCTCCTCATCCGCCTGTCGTGCTAGCGTACCAATGATGTCGTCCGCTTCATAATCATCACATTCCAAAAAGCCCCAACCGAGCGCAGCAATCAATTTCTTAAGCAGCGGAATTTGCGCAAAAAAATCCTCTGGTGGCTTTGTCCTGCCAGCCTAATAATCTGGGTATATTTCCTTTCTTT
>JAGAVP010000029.1 GCA_017941835.1 Candidatus Saccharimonadota bacterium | reverse complement strand
CTCCGGCAAGTCCAAATCATCCGCATAAAGCCTTAGCATACAATACGGTGTAAAATATGTTCGCATATTCGCCGTCGCCGGTTCCTTCTTAAATTGCTCGCCCACATCGATAATAGTCAGCTCATTCTTGGCATTTTTTGCCTTCAAACGTCGCTTTAACCCGGCTATATCTTTTTCCGTAATGCGATGATATTTTTTTCGAGCATTAGCATAGTCCATCGTCAGGATATAAATGTTCAGCGTATCCTTAACGTTTTTCAGCAGAGAAAGAATAGCAATCGTCACCCCATCCAAGATGTTCTTATCTCCACAAAAAAGAATATTCATATAAATATATTATATGCTATTTTTGGCGTTTTTCGACATATTTAACAATGTCGCCAACCGTCTGAAGATTTTTTAGTTCCTGGTCCGGAATTTCAAAATGATATTTATCTTCAAAAGCAGTTACTAAATCCACCAAATCAATCGACTCGACGTTGAGGTCGCGGGCGAGATCGGTATCATTATCTAGCTCATCTTTGTCAATATCAAGCGTTTCAGAAATCAAATCAATAACTTCTTCCTTCATAATTTTCCTCCATTATCTTTGAGCGAATAATTTTTTGGCTGCTATTTTTAATAAATTCTGTAGTACGCAAAGAAACACGTGCAACCTTTCGGTTTCTTGGTCTACTATAATTATAACGCCGCCTTAATGATTCGAAGTAAATTTTATCGCCAATTCTATCTTCTTCCGGGAAAATCATCACGCAAATCTCATCGTTTTTGCTATAAGCCACCACCTCACGAACACCCTTAAACTTCATAAAGTCTGACTCTATCGTTTCCGGGCTAACGTTTTCACCATTGCTTAAAATGATTGTATTTTTGATGCGGCCAGTAATGAAGATAAAACCATCACGATTAATTCTGCCAAGGTCTCCCGTATGGAAATAGCCTTCCTGAGGCTTAATCTTACCATTTTCATAGTAGCCTAGCATAACATTATCGCCCTTAGCACAGATTTCGCCATCAATAATTTTTACATCCACCCCTCGACAAGGGACGCCCACACTACCATCTTTATAATATTTATTACGATTGACAGAAAGAACCGGAGAACATTCAGTTATGCCGTACCCATTAAGGATGTCAATACCGATAGTTCTGAACCATTTAACGTAAATTGGATCAAGATAGGCCCCACCAGAAATAACATGTCTCAGCTCTCCACCAAATTCTTGAAGCACACTCTTCGCCACTACCCGACGGACATCTAGCCCAACGTGTTTGAGATTTCTAGAAATGGCAAGAATCATTTTAAGCGCCTTCTCCTTATGCGAAGCGCGTGCTTTCCGCCAAATCTGACGATAAAACGCCTCTACGAACGCCGGTACGAGAAAAACGGTCTCAGGCTTAACTAACTTCATAGCGTCGGTAAAACGTTTCAGACTACTGCAAATGTAGGTTTCACAGCCATAATAAGTTGGCATCATGATTGCTGTAACTAAACCAAAACTATGATGGAATGGCAAAATGCTCACGGTTGCACCACCCGGTTGATAGATAGATGAAGCGCCATAAATATCTGCCATAATATTCTTCTCCGAAAGCGCCACGCACTTATGTGCGCCAGTCGTACCAGAAGTAAAGAAAATCACGGCCATGCGTTCCGCATCAGGCTTTGCGGTATTGTGATATTTTTGCCCAAGCTTAATTTTACGAGGAGTATCCTCCAATTTCTGAGTTTTAAACTTAATGTCCTTCGCAAAGGGCAGATATTTTTCGCTATAAAACAAAGTATCACAATCAGCAGATTTAAGCAAAGTCATGAGTAATTTTTCATCAGCATCACGATCTATCGGCACCGCCACGTTTCCAGAAAGCACGATCGCCATAAAAGTCACAAGCCAGTTGTAGCTGTTTTCTCCACAGATCGCTAGATGCTTGCCCGAGTAATTCTTATTAAAGAAATTTGCAAGGTTTTTGACATCTGCCACAAATTCCGGATAGGTCTTTTTTACGAGCTCCTCTCCCTCGTGGAAAGAAAAAGCAACATTTTTAGCGTATTTTTTAACGATTAAATCTAAAAATTCAGAAAAAGTCTTCAGCTTCTTATGTTTGTAGTAGGGATAATTTTTCTTGAGCATTATGGGACTATTTTAGCACATTCTTAGTTTTTATTTTAATATGTTATAATTATTTCATATGGATCAAAAATCAGGTGGGCAACTTGAACAGAGCCAAAGTCGCAAAACTGCCGCCGAATTAGCGCGGAAGAAATTACTTGCGGCCTATAATTCTGAGGCCAAAAAAGATGCTCGTTCTGGTATCCGCGACCTTGGCAAAATGGCTCGCAAAATATATGCCGGCACTTACAAAAATACTCCTATTTCCGCCAATATCACTAAGCAGAAAGACATTGCCGCAGATTGGAAAAAATATCATAGCGCCTGGCAGAATTACTATCAAAAATACTACAGCGATTATTATTCCAAGGCTGCTAAATCCTATCTAGAAAATGAAAAGCTAAAAGCCGAGCGCCATACTCACGATACAGCGGTTCTGGAGAACCCCGGCGTCGCGACCGACCCAACTGCCGCTGAAGAAGAGGGAATCATCAAAACTCTGAAGCAGAATATCAAAAAACGTGCCCTTGCTAAGGCTGGTAATTCCAAACGTGTCCGCAAGTTTATCCCACTTTTTGCCGGTGCTCTCGTAGTATTGCTCATTCTCTTCTTACAGTATAATCGTCTAATTTTTGCGCCAATCATGGCCTATGTTTCCCCTGGAAACTCGGAAGATTCTGGCATCTCCGCCATCGACCCGACCATTTCCACCGCTGTTTCGGGCGATAACCGCCTCATTATCCCTAAACTCAACGTCGATGTCCCGGTCAACTTCGGCATTTCCAATGACACTGACACCATCAATATGGCCATGGAGAATGGCGTTGCGCAATTTTCCATTCCGGGCGCCTCAGCTATGCCAGGGGAAATTGGCAATCTCGTTATTACTGGGCACTCTGCCGGCGATATTTACAGTAATAACCAATACAAATTTATCTTTTCTGGACTAGAACGCCTGAATGCTGGCGACCTAGTCTACATTGACTACAATGGCACGAGATATACTTACTCTGTTACGAAAAAGGAAACCGTCGAGCCAACCAATGTAGCTGCCCTCGTTTATGAAACCAACAAGCCAATGCTGACCCTAATCACCTGTACACCGCTTGGGACATCGCGCTACCGCCTACTCGTTACCGCCGAGCAAGTCAACCCTGTACCATCCGGCGCCAGCCAAGCTGAGCATGTCGACGATGGCTCCACGCAAACCAACAATGAGGTCATGCCAGAAAACGAACCAACCTTCTTCGAGAGAATCTGGCGCTGGCTCACCGGCCAAAGCTAAAACTAAGTTCTATTCAATTATTTTCTCACGCGTCAGATTAATTTTATTGTCTTCAAACGTGAAGTAATACAACCATT
>JAGAVP010000028.1 GCA_017941835.1 Candidatus Saccharimonadota bacterium | reverse complement strand
TTATCACGGAATTGGCGCAAGCCGGGGTGAAGGTAATAGTGACGGACCATCACGAGCTAATGGGGGACGTGCCCAAGGACGCGGTAGCAGTAGTAAATCCTAGGCGGCCAGAGTTTAGGAAAAAGGTACTCGCTCGTCAGGCGGAAATCATAGAGGGGAAGACGATAGCGGACATCGCTGGGCTAACGGAGCTGTCGGGGGCAGGAGTAGCTTTTATGCTGGCTAGGGCCTTAGTGAATAATGGCGAAATTCCTGCAGGGCAGGAGAAATGGCTACTAGATCTCGCGATGATTGGTACGATTTGCGATGCCATGAAATTAATAAAAGATAATCGAATCATCTGTAAGTATGGGATGATAGTGCTAAAAAAGACACGACGGCCAGGGCTTAAGGAGTTGATGCGGGTGGCTGGAACAAAGAGTTTGAATGCTGACGCGATTGGCTTCCAGATTGGACCGAGACTGAATGCAGCCGGAAGAATGGAGACGGCGGACTTAGCCTTGAAATTGCTGACAACTGAGCAAAAAACAGAGGCGGCGAGATTGGCGGCGGAACTTAATCGGCTTAACTCTGAGCGAAAGGAGCAGCAGAATCAGGCGGTGTCAGAGGTGGAAAAACAGGGCGAAGTAAAAGAGCCAGTGCTTGTTGTGCAGGGGAGATGGCACGAGGGAATCGTGGGGATTATCTCTGGAAGACTAACAGAGAAATATAAGAAACCGAGTTTTGTTCTGACTGAGGTCGATGGAGTGCTAAAAGGTTCGGGGAGAAGTTTTGGAGAGTTCAATTTAGCACTAGCTTTGTCAGAGTGCCAAGAGCTGTTGGTTTCTGGGGGAGGGCATGCGGCGGCCTGTGGGGTCAAGCTAAAAAGGGAAAATCTGGAAGAATTTAGGCGAAAGATAAACAGCTACTACATGGGTCTTGGACTTCAGAATCAGGAGAGATTTTTAGATGTAAGGGAGGATTTGATGGTGACAGAGGTGGGGGAGCTAAACTTGGAGCTGCTGGACGAAATGAAAGAAATGGAACCGTTTGGCGAGGGGAACCCAGAGCCGGTTTTCTTGCTGCCCGAGGTTTTTGTCCTTGACGCCAGTCGAATGGGGGCGGAGGGGCAACATTTAAGGATGTTAGTAAGAGGAGAGGATGGAAAAACGATAAAGCTGGTGGCGTTCAATGCGGAAAAGGAGTGGCTAGAGATAAAAGCAGGCGGGAGGGTGAGTGCTTGGGTCGCATTAACCGGTAATGAATGGAATGGGACTCGAAGCGTGGAGGGGCGAATTTTAAAACTTGGGCTCTAAAAAGTGTTGAATAATCTTTAAATATCTGGTATAATGAGTGGCAATATGGCAATCAAAGTTACAAGAAAAGACCAGAGTGAGGCGAACGAGAACATTATTCGTCGTTTCAACCGTAAGGTTTTACAGAGTGGTATTATGCCACTAGCCAAGTCTCAGACTCGTTTTTCGAAACCTATTTCTAAGAGAGAACGCCGTAAAAAGGCTATCCTTCGCGAAATACGTAAGGCGGAGAAAACTGAGCGTATGAAACTCGGCCTCAAATAAATTCATGAAAAACCGCCGGTCTCGGCGGTTTTTTGCTGCGAATTTGATATAATAGGGAAAAGGAGTGAGTCAATGATTATATTTTTTGGACCAGCAGGTAGTGGTAAAAGTACACAGGGGCGCATTATTGCGGACAAGTTTGGCTGGAGATGGCTATCGGTGGGGCAGGTATTAAGAGATGCGGGTGAATTTGACGAGATTCTGAAACGGGGTGATTTGGTAGATGATGAGACGGTAGTAAGGCTAATGGATAAGCAGCTCGAGTTTGCTGAAGCCGAGGGGATGGAGGTAGTGTTGGATGGCTATCCAAGAGATACAAAGCAAACAGAGATTATGCTAGCAGATGAGAATTCAAAATTTTTCAGCAATATTAAAGGCGCGATTGTACTAGATGTGCCAGTTGATGAACTCTGGGCAAGAATTAAAGAGCGTGGACGCTCGGATGATACAGAAGAGGTGGTAAAGAAGCGTTTTGCGATTTTTGAACAAAATATTTGTTCAATTTTACCCCTGTTAGAGGAAAAGGGAGTGAAGGTGGAAAAGGTTGACGGAGTGGGAAGCTTTGATGAAGTGACCGAACGTATCACAAAAGTTGTTCAAAAAATGATCCCGGATTCGCCGGAAGTCTGGAAAGATGACGAAATAGATTCGATTGAGAATGATGCGATAGAGCGGGAAAAGAGCTACGGAGAGTAAGAAATATGCAGAATAAGCAATATGAGAGCAAGAAAGAGCAGTCCGAGAAGATTAGTGCGATGAGAGAAGGGGGGAAGATTCTGGGGAATCTGCTTCGAGATTTGAAAGAGTATGTGAAGCCAGGAATGTCTGAAAAAGAGATTGATGCTTGGGTGAGAAAAGAGGTGGTAAAGCGAGGTGCGAGCGTGGCCTACGATGAATTGGAAGAGAAATTTCCAGGGGCGATTTGTATTTCAACGAACGAGCAACTAGTGCATGGGGCGCCGTCGGATTATGTCTTGGAGGAGGGGGACAAGGTATCGTTTGATATGGTGATTAAATATAATGGGTATTACACCGATGCGGCGTTCACGATGCTGGTAGGGGGTACAGGCTCGCCAGCAGTAAAAAAGATGATTTCGGTGACGGAGAGTGCGCTTTATGAGGGAATTGAACAGGTTAAACCGGGAGCGAAATTGGGGGATATTGGTTATGCGGTAGAAAAAGTGTTGGAAAAAGGAAAATTAGGGGTGATTCGGAACTACGTGGGGCATTTTATTGGAAAGAAGATGCATCTTCCGCCAGATGTGCCAAATTATGGGAAAAGGGGACATGGCTATGCTTTACAGGTGGGAGATACGCTTTGCATTGAGCCGATGTCGTCACTTGGGAAGCCGGCTAATCATATTGCGCATGACGGAAGCGGGTGGACGGTAGAGATGAATGATGGAAGTTTTGGGTGTCACTGTGAACATACCATTCTAGTGACGGAAGACGGATACGAAATTCTGACATTGCCTGATTGATAGTGTTTATGCTATAATCAGGTTATGGATGAAGTATCCAGATATGCCGTAGGATTAGACGTCGGGACGGAAAACGTTCGGGCGGTGGTGGCTACTGTCGGGAAAGACGGTGGTATTTCTGTGGTTGGATACAATGAAGCGCCTAATGCAGGTATGCGCAAAGGTGTGGTGGCAAATTTGACTGGTCCGGCAGAATCGATAGATAGAATGCTTGGAGAAGTGGAACGGATGAGTGGGTTTGAGGTGAACTCTGCTTACGTTTCGATTAATGGAGCGCACGTGATGAGCGTAAAGGCGACCGGGATGATTGCGGTGGGGGCGGAAGACCATGAGATTAATGATGATGATTTGGTGCGGGTGGAACAGGCAGCAGTGATTGGGCGCGTACCGGCTAACAGGGACATTCTAGATGTTTTGCCTCTGTCTTATACGCTTGATGGGCAGGCAGGAATTAAAGATCCGTTGGGGATGACTGGCTCAAGATTAGAAATTGAAGCAAGCGTGATTTCGGCGTTGGCGCCAAATGCGATTAATCTAAGAAAAGCTACTGAGGGAGCTAAGGTGACAGCGGATAAACTAGTCCCGAGTGTGGTAGCGGCGGCAAGAGCGGTGCTTTCTGAAAAACAGATGGAAAACGGCGTGGCAGTGGTAGATCTTGGTGGGGCGACGACGAGTGTGGCGATTTTTGAGGAAGGCGATTTGCAATACGTGGGTGTGATTCCGGTGGGGGCGCACAACATTACGAATGATCTCGCGATAGTTTTACAGATTGAGCCAGAAGTGGCGGAAGATATTAAGCGCCGATTTGTAGCAAAGAGTGGTGAAGAAGTGACAGGGGAAATCGTAGTCAGGAAGGGGACCGAGGAGATGGTCTTTTCTAGAGCGGAAATTAACGAAATCGTCGAGGCGAGATTGTACGAGATTTTTACGGAAGTTAGGAAAGAACTTAAAGTCGCAAAATATGATAGAAGATTGCCAGAAGGAGTGGTACTGGTCGGGGGTGGAGCAAGACTTAAAAACGTGTCAATAGTCGCAAAAGATATACTGGAAACTTCCGTAAAAGTTGGTGTGCCAAAAGGACTGGGTGGAGTGGCCGATGCAATAGAAAAGCCAGAATATGCGGCAGCAGTAGGGTTGGCGTTGATGGCGGCAAGAGAAAATGGACAGAGCGTATCAGCACATAATGCCAAATCCAAAAAGTCCGATGGGGGATTTTTAAAGAAATTGTTCAAAAAATTCTAAGCCCTTCTTTAAAGTGTGTTATAATGAGGGGTAATTATAAGTAGCGAGGATATAATATGCCCGAAATTAAGCCAACAGAGGTAGAAAGTACAGCAAGTATTAAAGTAGTAGGGGTCGGTGGAGCCGGTGGTTCTGCGATTGACCGGATGAAAGAGGTCGGGCTTTCTGGGGTGGAATTTGTAGCGGTGAACACCGATGCACAGGCGCTATATCATTCGAGTGCAGATAACAAGGTCCAGATTGGTAAAGGTTTGGGCGCTGGTGGTGATCCAGAAAAAGGTTGCGAAGCAGCTGAGGAGAGTCGTGACCAAATTGGTAAGGCGCTAGAGGGCGCAGATATGGTCTTCATTACTTTGGGTGCTGGTGGCGGTACTGGTTCGGGCGCTGGTCCAATCGTGGCGCAAGAGTCTCATGATCGGGATATTCTAACTGTTGGCGTAGTGACGAAGCCATTTACTTTTGAGGGTGCAAAACGGAAAGAGAATGCTGATGAAGCAATTGAAAAACTTTCTCATCAGGTAGATGCTCTGATTACAATCCCAAATGATAGACTTTTGCAGACGATTGACCCTCGGACTCCGCTACTAGAGACTTTTAAGATTGCAGACGATGTGCTTCGTCAGGGCGTGCAAGGTATTTCTGAATTGATTACGGAACATTCTCTGATTAACTTGGACTTTGCCGACGTGAAGGCGATTATGAAGAACGCTGGCTCGGCCTTGATGGGGATTGGTCGTGCTTCTGGAGAAAACAGAGCAGTGCTAGCCGCACAGCAGGCGATTGAAAGCCCACTGATTGAGGTGAAAATTGAGGGTGCAAGAGGCGTACTCTTTTCTGTGGCAGGTGGGTACGATATGAGCATGTCGGAGATTCAGGAAGCGGCGGAAGTAATTACCGGTGCAGTAGCTCCAGATGCGAATATTATCTTTGGGGCATCGATTCGTCCAGAGTTAGAAGATGAGATTGTAATCACCGTGGTCGCGACTGGCTTTGATTCGGATTATTACCGGGCGATTGACCGTGAACGTGCAGAAGCGGCGGAAGCAGAGAGAATTGCAAATGATGTGGCGGCGCTGAAAGAGAGAGAAAATGAAGGCTTAGAAGATAGCGCCGTAACAGCGGTGTAAGATGAAGAGTCAGAGAAGAAGCCAACTGTGGCACAAGAAGACTTTGTAGGGAAGGAAAGCAAAGCGAACATGTGGGATTCAATCAGGAGCGATGACGCAGAAGAAGATCTAGATGTACCACCAACGCTTAGAGCTAAGCTACGCAGGAAGAAATAAGCATTAGCACTCTCAGCGTGAGAGTGCTAATTGATTTAGAGGTCAGCTTGGAGGTGAAATG
>JAGAVP010000027.1 GCA_017941835.1 Candidatus Saccharimonadota bacterium | reverse complement strand
GATGATGGTGGAAGCCGGAGCGAATGAAGTACCGGAAGAAGAGATTATTGAGGCGATGAAATGGGCCTGCGAAAATTGTAAGCCAGCGCTGGAGCTTCAGAATAAACTACGTGAAATTGTGAAGCCGGAAGAATTGCCATATGAGCTAACTTTGCCAGAAGAAAGCATTCAGGAAAGAGTTGACAAATGGTGTGAACCTCACTTTGCTGGTGGGAAGATTAGAGGCAATGTACTTGAGCGCCAGAAGATTTGTGATGAGCTCCGCGAGCAGATGGATGCTGAATTGGCCTTAGAGCTTGGCGAAGGCGAAAACGATGAAGAAAAGATTGCCGATTATGAAGCGAGATTGAAAAAAGAATACGACGAGGCGTTTGAGCTAGCGGTACATCATGAAGTCCGCCGGGGAATTGTAGAGGAAGGTGTACGTCCGGATGGACGCAAGCTGACGGAAGTAAGGCCGCTTTCTTCCCAGGTATCTGTATTGCCGAGAGTGCATGGCTCTTCACTCTTTACGCGTGGTCTGACTCAGGCGATGAACATCGTAACACTTGCGCCAATGAGCTTTGCGCAGGTAGTCGATACAATGGAAGTGACTGATGGGATTCGTCGCTATATCCATCATTACAATGCGGCGCCATTTACGGTCGGGGAGATTGGTAGAATCGGTAGCCCTGGACGCCGTGAGATTGGCCACGGTTATCTCGCAGAGAGGGCTCTCATGCCAGTGCTGCCTAGTGTTGAGGATTTTCCGTATGCGATTAGAAGCGTAACGGAGATTATGTCGCAAAACGGTTCGACTTCCATGGCGGCGACCTGTTCGTCTTGTTTAGCCTTGATGGATGCAGGTGTACCTCTAAAGCGTCCAGTTTCTGGCGTAGCGATGGGCTTGATGGTTGATGTTCCTAAGGGACACGACATTACAGCGGCGGATATTGATAAGGCCTATGTTTTGACAGACTTGATGGATGCGGAAGATTTTGCGGGCGATATGGACTTTAAGGTGACTGGTACGACAAAGGGTGTGACGGCTTTGCAGATGGATATGAAAGTGCATGGTCTGCCGGTTGAGATTTTGGAAAAGGCGATTGCTCAGAGCCACGAGGGAAGAATGTTTATCTTGGATCATATGCTTTCGGTATTGCCTGGTCCGAGAGAACATATTTCTGAGTATGCGCCACGAATTGAAAAATTGAAGATTAATCCAGATAAAATTGGCGCGGTAATTGGTAAAGGTGGGGAAATGATTAATAAAATTACCTCTGAGACTGGCGCGACAGTGGATATTGAGGATGATGGTTTAGTGACGATTGCTGGTACGAATGCTGAGTCAATTCAGAAGGCACTGGATTGGGTAAAATCGCTTACGGAAGAGCCAGAGGTCGGAAAAATTTATACTGGTAAGGTGGTGACAATTAAGGATTTCGGGGCTTTTGTGAATATCTTGCCAGGGATCGATGGGATGCTACATATTTCGCAGATTTCGGACAAGAGGCTGAAAACCGTTGATGAGGTGCTTCATGTGGGGGATACGGTGAAAGTGAAATTAGTCGCGATAGATGATAAAGGCAAACTATCGCTTAGTATGAGAGGTGTACAACAATAGCTCCTTCTCGGAAACGCCACGCGCTACCCCTGTCGTCACAGGGGTATCGCTCGCTCTGACGCTCCTCGTGGCGTCGCTTATGTTCCGAGAAGGACTATTGTTGTCCATATGTGCTATAATATAATATATATGGCTAAGAAGAAAGGAACGAAGAGAAAGACCTCTTCTTCACGCAAAACAAGAGAGGTAGCGCCGGAGCATGAGCTTCCAGGCGGATTTTGGCGACAAGTAGTAGCAGTGCTAATGATTGCACTGGCGGTATTTTTTGTATTGACTTGGTTCGGTAGCGGCGGAAAAGTCTTGAATGATGTAGATAAGGCGGCGTTCTTTGTAATTGGCTATGGAAAGTTCTTACTGCCTGTTCTATTAGTATATATGGCGGTGAAGATATTTAGGACGCCTGGAAATAGATTGCCGGTGGTGGTGTGGATTGCCTCGATTTTGATGATAGTGTGGGCGTCTGGTGTGATGGGTATTCCGACGATTGGGCAAGAAAACCCGACAGGTGGCGTACTGGGGGAAGCGTTAAATAAAGTGGCTGTACAAATTCTTGAACCAGGTGTGGCGGTATTTTTGTACATTGTTTTGATATTTATTACTGCGCTATTTATTCTGCAGGTTTCTCCAGCGCAGGTGTTTAAGAAACTATTCGCGATGCTTCGTCCGACAAAGAAGGAGGAAGATAAGGAAAATGAGAAGATTATCCGGGCGACCAATAAGGCTGTGGCGGAAGGGGATCTTGATATTAAGGTTAATTCTGGTGTGCCAATGGTAGATAGGGCGGCACTTTCGAAGATGAAAGTACATAATCCGAAGGTACCAGCTAAGGCTGAGCCGGTAGTGGAGAGAGCGCTGGTCTCGGTGAGCGATCCGGATTGGAAGATGCCAAGTGTGGACCTATTAGAAAATAAGCAATCGCCAGCTGATCCAGGGAATCATCAGCAGAACGCATTCATTATTAAATCTACGCTTGCGGAGTTTGGGATTGATGTGGAGATGGAAGGCGCAAATGTCGGCCCAAGAGTGACACAATACACGATGCGTCCGCCAGCCGGGGTGAACCTATCAAAGATTTTGGCGCGCGATAAGGAGTTGGCGCTTAATCTTGCGGTGGACAAGATTAGGATTGAGGCGCCAATCCCGGGAACTCGTTCGGTGGGTGTAGAAATTCCAAATGTGAAGCCGGCGGATGTAAGGATGCGTGGGGTGCTTGAGAGCAAGGAATGGAAAGAGGCAGAAGACCCACTAACCTTTGCAGTAGGGAAAGATATTTCTGGACATGCGGTAGTGGCAAACCTCGCGAAGATGCCACATCTTCTGATTGCTGGTACTACGGGTTCTGGTAAGTCGGTGATGACAAATACTTTGATTTCTTCACTTTTGTATCGGAATGCGCCGAGCGATATGAAATTGATTATTGTTGATCCAAAACAGGTAGAGATGGTGCAATATAATGATATTCCGCATCTTCTGACGCCAATTATTACGTCGGTAGATAAAGCGCTTTCGGCGATGAAGTGGGCGGTGAATGAGATGGAGCGACGATATTCTTTGATGGCGGAGGAAAAAGTCAAGAACATTGTTGATTATAATAAGAAGATGGCGAAAAAGGGTACTGTGACGGTGGCTGATGAAGATGGTAATGAGCAGAAGCATGATGGTGGGAAGATGCCATATATCGTAGTAGTGATTGATGAGATGGCCGACCTAATGATGATGGCAGGGAAAGACCTAGAAATGTTGATTGTGAGAATCGCACAGAAAGGTCGTGCTGCTGGGATTCACTTAGTGCTGGCAACGCAGAGGCCAGAAGTAAAAGTTATTACAGGTCTAATTAAGGCAAATATCCCAGGTAGGATTGCTTTTGCGGTGGGGAGCCAGATGGATTCGCGGATTATGCTTGATATGGGTGGTGCCGAGAAACTGCTGGGTAAAGGTGATATGCTGATGCTGACGACGGAAATGATGGGGAAGCCACGCCGAATTCAGGGTGCATGGGCGAGCGACGAGGATATTAATAAGCTGACGGACTTCCTGCGAGAGCAAAGAGCGCCAGAGTATAATGATGAGGTAATTTCTCAAGCGGTACAGATTAAGGGGTTGGGACCATCAGACGGCGGTTCGATTGGGGACTTGGGCAGAAAATATGACCCGAACGATCCAATTGTGAGAAAAGCGGTAGAGATTACGCTTTCAAAGGGTAAATTCTCGACGGCGATGCTGCAGACCTATCTTGGGAAGGGTCACGGATTTGTTTCTGGGCTGGCGATTTGGCTAGAAGAAGTGGGGGTGATTGGGCCGGCGAATGGCAATAAGCCGCGGGATGTATTAATATCGTCCATGGAAGAATTTGACGAATTGGCTTCATAGAAGCAGTCATCTGCTGTTTAATAGGTGTTGTAAATTTTACAACACTTATTTTATTGGTGTGAGGATTTTGACGATTTTGGCGAAATGGTAAAAAGCGTTGCGAAAAATGTGGACCTAACGGGGAGGAGAACGATTTGGTATAAAAAAGCAAGCTCTAGCATTAATTTTAGAAAAGATCATGCTAGAGCTTTTATTTTGGGCGCAGTTTTATCATACTGAAGATGGGTTGGGAGCGCGCGGACATGGGAGTGTGGGGGTATAGCCGCAGACGAAGTAGGGCGACTAATCTCTAAAGGAAAAAGAAGAGAACGCACAAGATGTCAACCAACCCAGACAAGAATATCCCTTGTAAAAAATCCCAATATAGGGTATAATAATATGGATATTAACTACTCAGCAAGTGGGTTTCGAGCCGCATTTGCTTTAACCAAAGGAGTAAATAATGCGCCAGTATGAACTGACAGTGCTGATTCATCCTGATCTTGAGATGAATTTGCAACCAGCTCTCGACAAGATTGGTAAGATTGTCGAAAGTGTAGGGGGAAAGATTACCAAAGAGGTGAACGAAGGCAAGAAACGTCTCGCCTCAAGAGTAAAAAAGCAAGAGTTTGCAGTCTATTATTACTACGAACTTGACCTACCAAAGGGCAAGAGCGTAGCTAAGAAAATCACTGATGCACTAGATATTCAGGATGAATATTTGCGTCACCTCTTAGTAACGGTAGATGAAAACAGACTCAAAATGGAAGCTAAGCGCAAAGCGCGCAAGAGCGAGGACGAAGCCGAGGAAGAGACCGAAGCTGAAGCCGAAAAAGAGTAAAGATAAGCGAGAGATCGCAAAACCAAGGAGGAATTATTATGGCACGTGGGTTTTCTAAAGCAATTATTTGTGGAAATTTAACTCGTGATCCAGAAATGCGGGCAACACCAAGTGGTGCACAGGTTTGTTCGTTTAGTGTAGCAGTTAACCGCACATATAAGGACGCAAGTGGGGCAACTGTGGAGAGTGTATCGTACATTGATTGTTCAGCTTGGGGAAAGACAGGCGAGACGATTAATCGATACATGAAAAAAGGTAGGGGGATTTTACTTTCCGGACGTCTCGAACAGAGGTCATGGGAAGATAAAACGACTGGGGGTAAGCGTTCAAGGGTGGAAATTGTAGTAGATGATTTCAACTTCCTCGGTGGGAATAGTAGTGATGGCGACTCTTATGCTGGTGGAAGCCAAGCAAAGGCAGGTGAAGGCGTAGACGCTGAGCCTGAAGTAGTCCCTGATGATATTCCGGCTGACGAGGAAGGGGAAGTTAAATTGGATGATATTCCATTTTAGAAAGGAAAAGAATGAGAAAAATTAAGAATGATCCGAATCTTTATTTCGATTATCGCGATGTAAAGACTCTGCAACGTTATGTAGATGCTTATGGGAGAATTGAACCAAACGCAAAGACTGGTCTTTCTCAGAAGCAGCAGAAACAGCTAATGACAGCTGTAAAGCGTGCACGCCATCTGGCACTTTTGCCTTTTGTGGCCTAATAGCGATTAGAAATTTTAAAGGAGTTTTATGTACGGACCAACGGATTTAAAAAAGAACGTACTGATAACTTTGGACGGCCAGCCATATAAAGTGGTGGAATATTCCCAGAAAGTGATGGGAAGAGGCGGTTCAATCGTCAACGTGAAAGTGAAAAATTTGATTACCGGAGCGCTGCTCCCGAAAACCTTTAAGGGCCAAGAGAAAATTGAGCCGGCTGAGGTAACGACTAAAAAGGTGCAGTATCTATATAAGGATGATGAGAAGTTCTATTTCATGGACCCTGCTTCCTTTGAGCAGTATGAGCTGAACGCGGATATGGTGGGAGACTCGGCTGATTTCATGCGTGATGGTGATGAGATGGAAATCCAGTTCTATAATGGAACTCCGATTAACCTGACTTTGCCAAAAAATATGTGGCTTAAGGTGACCTATACGGAGAATGCTGTCAAAGGTGATACGTCCACTTCGATTACGAAGGATGCAACACTTGAGACTGGCGTAGTCGTAAAGGTGCCTGCCTTCATCAAAGAAGGCGACGTTGTTTCTATTGACACTGAAACACGTGCTTATCGTGAGCGTCAAGGAAAATAAAACTTATGGGGGCGCCTGTTTCGCGAGCTGAAAATAAATTAGCGGACGCGACGCGGGCGTTTTCTTATGATTTTCGGGGGAAGACAGTGCTAGACATCGGGTCTAGCACTGGTGGTTTTACGGAGTATGCTCTTTTGTCTGGAGCAAAAAAGGTGATTGCCGTGGAAAAGGGTACACGACAAATGAAAGCGCCACTCCGTTTCGACTCAAGAATCGAATTGCACGAGAAGACAGATATTTTTGAATTTGAACTGGGGGATGGGGAAGAGATAGATGTGGTGCTGGCAGATGTTAGTTTTATAAGCCTAACAAAAGTGCTAATGTATGCCAAGCAAAAATTAGCGCGTGGCAACACGGATTTTCTGGTGATGCTGAAGCCACAGTTTGAGGCGGAGCCTGAACAACTTGTGAAAGGTGTCGTGAAAAACGAGAAGATGCGGCGAGAAATTATCAAGAAATTTGAGAATTTCTTGAAGCAGAAACGTTTTTTGATTGTAAAAAAGCGAGACAATATTTTGGCGGGTAAAAACGGAAACGTAGAGCGGTTTTACTGGCTAAAATTAGCTTGACACAGATAGAGCTCATGCTTATAATAATAATATGAGCTTATTGCACGGAGTGGGCGAATTCTTCGCATTGGATATTGGGACAAGTGCTCTACGCCTAGTTCAGCTGAACGGGGATGCTCAACATGGGTTTAAATTGGAAAGGTTTGCTTATGTGCCACTTGACCCGAGGACTGCCCAGGATACTAGTGAGGCTGGTACGAGAAGAATGGGTGAGATTGTTCTTGGTGCAATGAAACAGGCTGGAGTGAAGACGAAGAATGTTGCGATAGGGCTTCCGGCAGGAAAGACTTTTACGGCAGTAATTGAGGTGCCGAATCAGACAGAGAAAGAGCTCAAGAAGACGATAAAATACGAGCTTGACCAGTATATTCCGATGGCAGTGGAGGAAGCGGAGGTGGATTATGCCGTGCTTGGGCCTAGCCCAAATGATCCAAACAAAGCTGAAGTACTGTTATCTTCTTCTTCAATGGATTATACTGAGGAGAGAATGGAAATGTTGGAAAGGTTAGGCTTGAATGTGATTGCGCAAGAACCAGAGCCGATTGCGATGGCAAGATCGCTCGCTCCGGTGGGTTCGCAAGACGCGCGGATTATTGTGGATTTAGGTGAAACGTCTACGGATATTGTGGTGGTATATCGGGGTGCGCCGCGACTTGTGCGTTCTATTTCTGGTGGACTTTCCGCGTTAGTAAATACCGTGGCTACAACTTTGAATGTAAGGGAAGACCAGGCGAGAAGATTTATTTTGAAGTTTGGCTTGGCGCAGGATAAGTTAGACGGACAGGTCTTCAAGGCGCTGGATAATACGCTTGACACATTCTCGCAAGAGCTTTTGAAATCGGTGAGATTTTTCCAGAACAAATACGTTGGTGCGCCGGTGCTTGGGATTGTGCTTTCTGGGTTTGCTGGGGTGATTCCGTTTATTGCGGAGTATATTGAGGTAAAAACGAACATTCAAACAATTCAAGGAAATCCATGGCAGTTGGTGCAGGTAACGCCAGAACAGCAACAGGCTTTGATGAGCGTAGCGAGTGAATTTGCGGTGGCGATTGGTTTGGCGGAAAGGGAGAACGCGTAATGTTTGATAAGATAAAGACTTGGGTAGTGAAGGAATATCGTGAGACGCTAAAGAATTTTGGTGTGAAATTAAAAGAACCAGAAACGATGATGACGGAGCAAAAGTCGAGCTATGAGATTAGCTTGGTGCCGGAAGTAAAACGTAATATGATTAAGGCGATGAAGTTCCGTAACATTTTACTCTTTTGCTGTATTGTCTTGATGGCGGTATCGGGTGGTATCGTAATGGTGATGGTGTCGGTTTGGGAAGGGCAGAATATCACTATGAGCGGCCAAGATTCGAGGATGAAGGCGATGTCGGATAAGTTAAGCAATTATGGTTCGCTTTCGGAATTTTTGACTATCCAGAAGCAGCTTTCGCAGATTAATCAGATTGTCGATGATAAAAAAGTTTTGTCGCGCGTATTTCCGGTCTTATCAGTGATTTTGCCTGAGGGGCCAGACACGATTTCTCTGTCAGAGTTGACGGTAAATTTGGATGAAAATACTTTAATCTTTGATGCACAGGCGGATGCTAAGGTATCGCCATATATTGACTATCGTGTGCTGGAGTCATTTAGAAAAGGTGTTTCGCTCATGAAATATGATTATGGACGTTATGTAACGGCGGATGGTGATGAGATTCCATCGCGCTGTATGGTGGAAGCGGATGCGAATGGGAACACTTTGATTGAGGAAGATAAGAATAATGGCACGTCCAGTAAATATATTTATGCCTACTGGACAAAAGGGAAATTGGGGTGCGATCCGGCGCGAGAGGATTTTGTAGTGGAAGATGAAGAGGGTGACGAGGTAGAAACGAATACGAATCAGGGTACGCAGAATAATCAGAATAGTCAGAGCAATGAACAAGCTCAGGCGGCGTATGATGCAAAGTTGAATGCGCTTGATGATTATGGTAAAGAATTACTAACTCAGCAGGTGGATAGCGGTATATCTCTGGCTCAGGCTGAAGTAGTGAAGATTTATCGTAGCCCAAGATTCTCGGAATGGTACAAGGCGGGATATATGACGGAGGACGGAGCGATTTCTGATGTGAATCACTTTGAGAGCCAATGTATTTCTTATACTGGTGCCGAGGCGAGTGGAACGATGAAGTGGGTTTCTACGAATGATTGTATGCTTTCGGCAGAAGACCCAATTATCCGTGATTCTTCAAACGGACGAGATTCAAGTGGTAATCTGGTTCTCAGATTTAGCGCGACTTTGACTTTGGAACCGGCGGTGTTTGAATTCAAGAATAAGCATGTGATGGCGATTTCGCCAAGCGGACAGAACGTGACCGACTCTTATCGCCAGGTGGAAGGCATGTTCGCGGAGAGAGCGGCGGATTGTTCGGATAGCGATGTGATTTGTACGACAACTTCAACTGATTCAGGAGGAGAACAATAATGCCACCAAAAGATAATAATCCAAATGGCCCGGCCGTTGCAAAACGGGTGAAGATTTCTAAAACGCAGCAACAGACACTTCTGATTGCGCTTATTACTGCTGTCGTGGTGGGGGTTTGCGGAGTGTTAGCGGTATTTTTTGGCAAGTACATTAATTTCAATAAGCGAGTGATTGCGGCGAAGGACGAGGCGATTTCTAACTATGAGAAGACTATTAAGAATGTCGGACTTTGTCTAGACAGAGATAAGGATGGAAAATTCTCAGAAGATGAAATTAAAAAATGTAATCCTGATGATTTGAACTCGGCAAATCTTACGGGGACTTTGCGCTATAACGTGATGGTGAATATGGCGAATAATACAGACCTTGAAAGCGTGGCGCGAGACAGTCAGAAGGACTGTTATGATGCGGCAGGAAAGAAGATTGATTGGCAGAAGAAATTTGATGAGACTGAAGACGATGAAGAGCAATCGAAGTATCTTTCGATGCTAAAAATGTGCTCGGCTTTGCGTGTGATTCCAGATGCGTTGCCGGCACAGATGAACGAGGAAGCTTTGATGTCTTCGCTTAACCAAGTGTTCTTGCTGTCGAATTGGGAGCCAGAGTCGATTTCGCCGTCGGGTAGTGCTACGGCTGGTACGACAGGCATTTCGACGATTCCAATCTCGCTCGTGGTGGAAACGACAAATGACCGAGCGATGACGGTGCTTTCGAATATTGAAAAATCGATTCGCACTTTTGACATCAAAACGGCAAGGATTTCTTGGAGTAGAAATGATTTCTTAACGATTCGTGGACAGGGGGTGGCGTATTATACGGAGGATGCGGATGTGGTTCAAACGATTGAGACGGTTTATGCTTCGGATGCGGCAAAGAAAAAAGGAAGGACAGGTAACTAATGCGGCAATCAGATATTTTCACAGTAATAGCAGTAGCAATCGTGGGCGTGTTGGTCTCCTCGATACTTCTCAATATGATTCTGGGAAATCCAGATGAAAAATCGGTTTCTTTCAAGACGGTGGAGGTGATTGAGCCGGCACTAGAGACGCCGGATCCGGAAGTGTTTAATCCTGAAGCGATCAACCCGACGGTGGAGGTCTTTGTGGGCGACTGTGTTGACCAAGACCAGAACGGCGAGCTTGACGAGGCAGAGTTGATTGCTTGTGGGCGGGCAGATGCGTCGTCGGTAGAAACGACAGATTCCGAGGAGGAATGAGATGGCGGTTCTAACACGCGAAACACAAGATAAAGTTGTGAAGCTTTTGGTGGACGAAGGTTTGGCTGATCCGGTCTTAGTAAAAGCAGCACAGGATGAGGTGATTAAAACGAAGCAGCCGCTAATTGCCTATTTGACTGCGAAGAAAATCATCAATAATGAGATGGTGGCACACGCAACGGCGTTAGTGATTGGTGTACAGTATATTGATCTTAAAAATGTGACGATGGATAAGGAGATGCTCTTGAACTTGCCACAAGACGTGGCGTCTAGGAGCATGGTGGTGCCAGTAGGTGAGAATGGTAATCAGCTAATAGTCGCGATGATTGATGTGACGAACGTGCAAGCGACGGATTATCTGGCGACTTTGACGAGTCGGCCAATCCGGGCGGTAATGTCGAGTGAGGAGGGGATTAAATACGTACTTTCGCAGTATGTGGGCGATTTCTCCTCGGTGCGACAGGCGGTAAAGTCTTCAAATGAAGAGCTAAGGCAGAGACAATCTAATGTCAAAACTATCGTCCAGGATTCGCCAATTTCTAAAGCTCTAACAGCTATTCTGGATTTTGCGGTAAAGTCTAAAGCGTCCGATATTCATATCGAGCCACTTGAGGAATCTCTGGTGATTAGGTGTAGGATTGACGGCGTGCTTAGACAAGTAATGGAACTTCCTAAGTCGATTGAGCCGGCGTTGGTGTCGCGTATAAAAATTTTATCCGACTTAAAAATTGATGAACACAGAGTACCGCAAGATGGTCAGTTTGCGGTGCAGGTGGGCGATAAGGAAGTAGATTTACGTATTGCGATTTCGCCGGTGATTTGGGGCGAGCAGGTGGTGATTCGTTTGCTGGATAAGACTGGCACGACGCTGAACATCGAAGATATGGGCATGACGGGACGAGCGCTCAAGATGGTGCTTGACGGAATTTCTAAGCCAAACGGAATGATCTTGACTTCTGGGCCGACTGGTTCTGGTAAATCAACGACGTTATACGCGTTGCTTCGAAAGATTAAGGATGTCAAAATCAACATCGTAACTTTGGAAGACCCAGTGGAATATAAGATGGACGGCGTGAATCAGATTCAGGTGAACGTAGATGCTGGTTTGACATTTGCTTCGGGGCTTCGTTCGATTCTACGTCAGGATCCGGATGTGGTGATGGTGGGTGAGATTCGTGACTCTGAGACGGCAAACCTAGCGGTGCAGGCGGCGCTTACGGGGCATTTGGTGTTCTCGACACTTCACACAAACTCGGCGGCTGGTATTTTGCCGCGTCTTACAGAAATGGGGATTGAGCCGTTTTTGATTGCATCGACACTTAACACGGTGATCGGGCAGCGCTTGGTCCGGCGAGTGACTTCTAAGCGGACCAGCTTTAAGTCGTCTGAGATTCAGACGAAGGAGCTGAATGAAGTGCTTGGAGATTTGTTGCCGAAAGACGCTTCTCAGGTGGCGGCGGTGTCGGAAAGCTTGGGCTATCCAGGACTACCGGTTTTAAATAATGATGGATATACTTTGGTGCAAGGTGTTGACGATAAGGAATCACCTGGTGGCTACAAGGGAAGAGCAGGGCTATACGAGACAATTGCGGTGGATGATGATATCCAGAAATTGATTGTGGGACATGCGACATCGGCAGAGATTATGAAGGTGGCAAAAGAGAAGGGTACGGTGACGATGCGACAGGATGGAATGCTGAAAGCCTTGTCCGGTATAACGACGATTGAGGAGGTAAATCGTGTCGCGTCAGATTTGGCGTAAAGTAGTGGGACTTTCTTTCGGAAGAAAAGCTCCAACGAAAAGAACTTATGGTATAATAGGAACATGGAAAATAGTGGGCAGATGAATAACCAAACACAAACAGCACCAATGATGGGAGCACAGGCGATGCCGCAGCCAGCGGTTACTCCTGCGATGCAGAGTACTCCGGCTACTCCAGTTACTCCGGCCGCTCCAGCAACTTCGGCTGCTCCAGTGATAGAGAAGACTGTAAGAATTGAGACTTTGCTTGAAGAGTGTGTGAAAAGAAATGCGTCGGATTTGCATATTCAGGTGGGACTTCCTCCGATTTTGCGTGTAGATGGAGCGCTGATGCCGATTGCGGGCATGTCGGTTTTGACTGAAGATTTGGTGCAGAAATTGGTGTTTGCGACACTTGATTCTGAACAGCGAGAGATTTTAGCGAAGGACAAGGAGTTTGATTATTCGTTTGCGTTTGGAAATATGGCGCGTTTCCGTGTGAATGCTTTCCAAGAGAGAGGAAACCTAGCGGCGGCGTTTCGTTTAATTCCAAACAAAATGCCAAGTTTAGCTGAGCTAGGTCTACCTCAAGTAGTATCGACATTTGCGGATTATCCACGTGGCTTAGTGCTGGTAACTGGACCAACGGGTTCTGGTAAATCGACGACGCTTGCGGCGCTGATTGATAAGATTAACCAGGAAAAGTCAGTACATATTATTACGATTGAAGACCCGGTTGAGTTTGCGCATAAATCGAAAAAGTCAGTGATTGTACAGCGTGAAGTGCACTATGATACATTTAGCTTCCAGAGGGCCCTGAAGTCGGTTCTTCGTCAAGACCCGGATGTGGTGCTGCTTGGTGAGATGCGCGATCTTGAAACGATGCAGAGTGCGATTACGATTGCAGAGACAGGACACTTGGTATTTGCGACGCTACACACGAACTCTGCGGCGCAGTCGATTGACCGTATGATTGACGTGTTCCCAGCGGAACAGCAGCCACAGATTCGTTCGCAGCTATCTTCAATTTTGATGGCAGTTTGTTCGCAAAGGTTAATCCCAGCGATTGGTGGCGGACGTATTGCTGCTTGTGAAATTCTGGTGGCAAATACAGCGGTTAGGTCAATTATCCGTGAGGGCAAAACACATCAGCTTGATACGGCAATTCAGACTGGTATTAATGAGGGGATGCAGACGATGGACCGAACCTTGGCGAAATTGGTGCACCAGGGAACGATTACATTTGATAACGCGCTAGAGTATGCTGTCGACCCAGTTGAGTTCAAGAGGCTGGCAAGGGGCTAATAAATGCGTCGGTACTCTTATCGAGCAAAGGATAGCAAGACTGGCAAAGTAGTCAAAGGTGTTATCCAGGCAGAGAATGATAGAGCTGCTGGGAAGCTACTTATAGACCAGGGCTTTATTCCTGATTCGATACAGCAGGCGGACGAAAATAGTTGGCTAGCAAAATTGCAGTCAAAAGTTGCGACGAAAGATAAAATTGTTTTTACGAGGCAGTTTGCTACGTTGATTGGCGCGGGTCTGCCACTTTCTAATGCGCTTCGAACCTTGATTGAGCAAACGCAGAGTCGGCCGATGCGAAATGTGATTGAGGACATCCTAAATATGGTGGAGGCTGGTAAGTCTCTGCAGGAGGCGTGTTCGAAGCATCCTGATGTGTTTGACCAAGTTTATCTTTCTTTGATTCAGGCAGGTGAGGCGAGTGGTACGCTAGATTTAGCGTTGAAACGTTTAGCGGATCAAAAAGAAAAAGATGCGGCGATGATGTCGAAGATTCGGGGGGCGCTGACGTACCCAGGGATTGTACTAGCGGTGATTATTGCTGTGGTGGTATTTATGATGGTGATGGTGGTGCCACAGGTATCCGATCTTTATAATCAGATGGGACAGGTGCTTCCTGGAGCAACACAGGTCTTGGTTGCGATTTCTAATTTTGTGATTCATCAGTGGTATATCGTGCTGGTGATGTTGGGGGTGATTGGGATAGCATTGGTGCAGTTCTTCAAAACGGATACAGGGAAAAGAGTGATGGCTAATTTCAAATTGCATGTGCCGATTTTTAGCAAGCTATTCCTTAGGCTTTATAACGCGCGTTTTGCAAGAACGATGCAGATGTTGCTTTCAACGGGTGTGGCTTTGCTTGAAGCGATGAGAATGGCGGGTGAGGCAACAAGTAATATGGTCTACCAAGAGCAGATTACACTAGCCCAGGAAAAAGTGCAGGCGGGTAAGCCATTATCCGAGGCGTTGAAGGATAAGAAATATATGATGCCACTAGTGCCACAAATGGCATCGATTGGTGAGGAATCTGGTAAGATTGATGAGATGCTAGGTAAGGCGGCGCAGGTTTATGAAGACGAGCTTGATGAACAGATTGCGACGATTTCGACGATGATTGAGCCGATTCTAATGGTAATTATGGCGGGCTTGATTGGCTTTATCGTATTAGCAGTATTGATGCCGATTTACAGCCTGGTAAGTTCAGTCGGATAAAAAAAGTATTGACATTTTTGAATTAGTTGTGTACAATTGATTTAATAATTGGAATTGATTGTATGCAATCGATTTTTATAAATGAAAGGAATAAGCATGAGCATTTATGACTTTGATGTAAAAAATCGCGCTGGAGAAGAGGTTCCTCTTAGCGATTACAGGGGGAAGGTGTTATTGATTGTGAATACGGCTACTGGATGTGGTTTTACGCCGCAATATGAGGGCTTAGAGAATCTATATAAGAAATATCATAACAAGGGGCTTGAGATTTTGGATTTTCCGTGCGACCAGTTTGGACATCAAGCGCCGGGTACGGATGATGAGATTCATGAATTTTGTACGGCAAAGTACCAGACTTCTTTTGATCAGTTTAAGAAGATTGAGGTAAATGGCGATAAATCTGACGCGCTTTGGAATTATTTAAAAGAACAAGATTTGAAAGAAGAAGTGAAGGGGATGAAAAATAAGCTTGCGATGGGTGCGGTAGAGAAAATCGCTAAGGCTACTGGTTCTGAAAAGGGCTTTATTCGCTGGAATTTTACGAAGTTCTTGGTTGACCGCGAGGGAAATGTTGTGGCGAGATTTGCACCGACAACTAAGCCGGAAGAATTTGAGAGTGAAGTGAAGAAACTTATAGAGGAAAAATAAATGGAAGAATACGATATTGTAATTATCGGGGGTGGTCCTGCAGGACTCACGGCGGGGATTTATGCGGCGAGAGCTGGTAAGAAGGTACTTGTCCTGGAAGGTAGAGCCTTGGGTGGCCAGATTGTAAATGCCCCAGATGTGCGTAATTATCCGGGTACACCTTCGATTTCTGGTGTAGACCTCTCTATGAATATGTATAAGCAAGTGTTGGAGCATGGTGGGGAAGTGAAGTTCGAACGTGCGATGGGCATCAAGGATAAGATTGTGCATACGGACGGCGGAGAATATAAGGCCAAGGCAATTATTCTTGCAACTGGTGCGGAGAATAGAAAGCTAGGGTTATATGGTGAGGATAAACTAGTCGGAAAAGGCGTTTCTTATTGTGCGACTTGTGATGGCAACTTTTACAAGGACAAGACCGTGGCTGTGGTTGGCGGGGGGAACACGGCGCTTGAGGACGCGATTTATCTTGCCGATATTTGTAAGAAGGTTTATTTGATTCACCGCCGTGAAGAGTTCAGAGGAGACAAAACTACGGTTGATAAAATTAAGGCGCTCAAAAACGTCGAGATGATTTTGTCGGCAAACGTGAAAGAGATTTTGGGCGAAGAAAAAGTTGAAGGTTTGGAGCTCGAGATTAAGGATGGGGAGAGAAAGGAAGTCAAGGTTGATGGCGTGTTCTTTGCGATTGGCTACGAGCCACAGGCAAATGAATTCGCAGACTCGGTAGAACTGGACGAACAGGGATATATTAAAACGAAAGATGGCGTCCACACCAGTACAGAGGGGATTTATGTGGCTGGTGATGCCAGAGCAAAAGATTTAAAGCAACTGGTAACGGCCGCTTCAGATGGAGCGATTGCCGCAACAGTAGCAGTAAAGGAGATGGAATAATGAAAGTATTGGATTTTTATGCGGATTGGTGTGGGCCATGCCAGATGTTAAAGCCGATTATCGAACAGGTTTCTAAAGAGCATCCGGAAGTCGAATTTGAGGCGATTAATATTGATGAACAACAGGAAGTGGCGGAAAAATATGGAGTGATGTCAATTCCGACATTGATCGTAATGGATGGCGATGAGATTAAAGAGACTTTGGTGGGGTTAAAATCAAAGGCTGAGATTGAGAAAGCAATTGCTGCTTAAGCGCAAGGATGGTGGAAGATGAAAGATGACAAGTGCTTGGAACTGGGGCGACAAATTTGTTTTCCGCTCTATGCGGCCTCACGTGAAGTAACGCGAAGATATAAACCGTTTCTAGATGAAATTGGACTGACATACACACAGTACATTGTGATGTTGGTGTTGTGGGAAGAAGAAAAGATTTCTATGCACGAATTGGGCGAGAGGCTGTATCTTGATTCTGGAACTTTGACGCCGCTACTTGTGAAATTGGAAAATAAGGGACTGGTAGAGCGCAAGCGTAACGAGAAGGATGTACGCGAAATGATTGTGTCGGTAACAGACAAAGGAACTGGGCTAAAGGTGCAGGCGAGAGAAATTCCGGGGCAAATTGGAAAATGTCTGAACCTGAGTTTGAAGGATGCGGTGCAGCTAAAGAGGATACTGGGGAAAATTCTAGGATAAGGCTTGCATTTTTGGCGAGCATAAGTTATAATAATTGGTAGTGGATTCGTAGCTCAGTTGGTTAGAGCGCCGCCCTGTCACGGCGGAGGTCGCGAGTTCGAGTCTCGTCGGATCCGCCAGACAAATTGAAAGCAAGCTTTCATTTGCCTGTTTGGATCCTTGACTGCTTCGCAGAACGGATCCGCCAGAGTTGCCACCCTAATGGGCGGTTTTTTGTTGGAATTTGATTTTTGAGATAGATTAGGCTATACTTTTCTGGAGTGCACGTCTTAAAGAAAGGGGGTAGAAGCATGGAAAATGCATTTGATCATTATTATGAAGGCAATATGCCTGTAAATCTTACGAGATGGATGAAAGAATATTCACCAAGAGAAACTCTGATTTTCCGCGAAGCGGGTGGCGGACAATTGAGATTTGTCGACGAGACAATCAGAGATTTGTTTAGATCCGGATCAAAAAGAGATGAGAAAAGTTTTATTGCAGTAATATCTACACATCGTTCAAAATCTGTAACATTGCCGGTATATCAGATCGTTTTTGAGAAGGGGAAGAAGAAAGTTGAATTTGTGTTGCGGGGAAACTTTCATGATTGGAATGTATCTGTAGATTCGGATTTTTCGCTAGAGGGATTATTCAATAAGGAGCAGAGGTTGTTCGATGTGAATTCGACAGATTACTGTTTCTTTCAGGGGTTCCCATCTGACAAAATGCATGGCTGCTATAAGAATGGCCCGGATCACTTTTCGGCATGCATTGATGATGACTTTAAGCTGTATGCTTTTTTGTTTTTGATTAGGGATCGTATTAGGGAATATTCTTAAATCGTAAGATAAAAATTACCTCGACTGTGCGTCGGGGTATTTTTTTGTTGTAATAAAAATGGAGCCGCTGGCAGGGATCGAACCTGTGACCTGCTCGTTACGAATGAGCTGCTCTACCAACTGAGCTACAGCGGCACTTAGGTTATTATAGCATATCTAGAAAATTAGTTCAAAGACGCCAAAGGAAACGGCGAGCATAATGGCGCCAGCAAGGAGTACGCCACAGATAATGGACTTGACGGTCTTCTTGAAATCGAGGTCGAGGAGGGAGGCGGCAAGAGTACCTGTCCAAGCACCAGTGCCGGGGAGTGGAATACCGACAAAGAGGAAGAGGGCAAGATAAATATTGTCGCCGGTTTTTTTCTGGAGTTTTTTGCCGGCGCGTTCGCCTTTCTTTAAGCACCAGTCGCAGAATTTTCTAATCCAGCTGATTTTGCTGGTTTCGCCGAGGGCTAGGAGCTTGCGAGAGAAGAGATAAATAAAAGGGACGGGAATCATATTGCCGATGACGGCGATAAGGAGGGCAAGGGGTTCTGGGACGCCGAGGCCGACACCGATGGGGATGGCCCCGCGAAGTTCGACTACGGGGACCATGGAGACGAGTAAAACAATCAAGCAGTGTAGGACAATCATAATGTATTAATGAGTTTCTGATTCGGTGATTGTAGTTTCAGTGGTTTCGACAGGGGCGGCTTCGGTGGTGCCGGCGAGAACTTGTTTGATCTTAGCTTTGGCAGTTTCGACAGTAGTTTCGTCTGGATACATGACGGAAAGGGTCTGATTTGGGTAGCTATAGGTGTAAGCTCCGCCAGTGGTGCCATCGCAGTTGTAGGTCTCAACAGTCCATTTGGCCATGTCGTTTAGCTGCATATTAGCGAGGCTGGTAATATCGCTGGCGGAGATGTTAGTGTCGAAAGAGCCGTTGAGGGAATTGAGGATGTCGGAGTAGCGACTAATCAAAGTGGTGCTAGAGGTTAGTTTTTCGAAGATTTTTTCGATGACTTGTTCTTGATTCCTACCACGGTGACGGTCGCCGTCGGCATAGGCGTAGCGTTCGCGGGCGAAAGCGAGAGCACATGTGCCATCTAGGACATTGTTGCCTGGGGTGAAG
>JAGAVP010000026.1 GCA_017941835.1 Candidatus Saccharimonadota bacterium | reverse complement strand
GACGTCGCAAAGTCACCTTGCCAATTCTTTTTCTTTTGACGGCCGCCACAGTTTGTCTAGTATTGTTCTTGATTTCAAAACACCAAAATTCCGAAATCTCCACTTCGGAGAGTGCCGAGTCGCAAAAAACAGAAGCTCCGAAAATCTTAGTGCCCGTCACCGATTTTTATGACGCGACCCAGAATATTTCAAGTAGCGATCTTACCAAATACGAACAAATCCTGCTCGAAGACCTTACCCCCGACAAAAAACTTCTCTCCGTTGATGGCGAATATTATCTCGACAAATTGCTAGCCGATGAAAATATTTTCACTATCAACCAGACTGGCACCACGGCTATCGGCAGGCGTTTGTTTTATCGCATTAAAGATACTGGCGATGGCGGGCAATTTGCTAAAAATATTGCAAGCTTTTTAAACAAAACCGATCTTACCCATATCAGCAACGAAGTTAGTTTTGCCGATGATTGCGATTCAGGTCTTACTATGATTTTTTGCACCAGCTATCTCGCCTATGATACCATTTCCGCCATCGGCACAGACGTCATTGAACTTTCTGGCAATCACAATAATGACTGGGGGGCTGCTGCCAATCTTGCCACAATTGATTTTTATCACGAAAAGGGAATTAAGACTTTTGGTGGAGGTAAGAACGAAGTTGAAGCAGCTATTCCACTTGAATTCTCAGAGAAAGGCACAAATCTCACTTGGATCGCTATCAACAATTCCACTTCTTCCAAAGAGAATGGCCAAGGCGCTAGCGCCACCCGTCCTGGTGCTAATATCTACGATGAAGCCATCACTCGCGCACAAATCAAAGAAGCAAAAGAAAAAGGGAACTACGTTATTGTCGACGTTCAATATTCTGAATGTTATTGTTACCCAGATTACGGCGTAGAATATCCCGCCTGTGACGGACCAATTTCTGGGCAAACAGAATTCTTCCGCAGCCTCATCGATATGGGCGCCGACATGGTTGTAGGAACTTCAGCTCATCAACCTCAGACCTACGAACTTTACCAAGGCAAACCAATTTACTACGGTCTCGGAAATTTATTCTTTGATCAAACCATGTGGCCAGATACCACTAAAGGCTATATTCTTACTCACTATTTCAAAGACGGAAAGTTAATTCAAACCCGCATTTCACCTACTATTTATGACACCAGCTACCAAACTACGCTCATGGACAATTCCGCCGCAGAAGCATTCCTCTCCCGTCTGCTCGCATCTAGTCCGCGCGGTCTTTAGCTAATAATTTGAGAAGAACTGCGACCAATAAGTTTTATATTGAGCGCTTGGATCAAACACAAATCCTACAGCCAACTTGGTAAATTTGTCAGAAAGAATATTAGCTCTATGCGACGGCGAGTTCATCCAAGTTTGCACCACAGTTTCCGGTGAAACTGCCGTATTTCCAGCGGCCAAATTTTCGCCAGCCGCCCCTCCTGCCTCCGGTTTGCAAACACTATCCCAAGAAGAACCATCTGGGCGTTGGTGCGCGTACACTTCCATACTTTCTTCCGCCCTAATCTGCGCCGCCGCCTCACAAGTTGCCCCCCATTCTAAGGGTTCTAAATTGTATTTTGCACGTTCTTCATTCACTAATTTTAAGACCTCCCGCTTCCACTGCTCCACGGGCGGCTCAATTACTGTCACCATCAAAGTATCACGCTTCAAACCATCCGTCGTCCCAGCCGTGATTGTAGTCGTTCCGGTTTTTTCAATCGCAGGATAACGGCATCTCGTGCTATCATAACCCAACCTCGTCCGCGCATCCGAATAGAAACCTCTAATCACGTCCGCATTACTCGTCTGCCAATACATCTCGCCAATGTCTTTTGCCGTATCGTTCACGCAAATGTCTATGTTCGCCGTCTGATAAATCGTAATCGCTTTTAGATTCCAAAGCTCACTTCCAGATACCGCGCCGCTATCAAAGCTACTACCAGTTATGGAGCTTGCTACATAACTCTCAGTGTTAACGCCCAGTGGTGTCCCCTCCGTATCCGCCGCAGACTCAATTAATTCCGCATTTTCGCCGCTGCCGCTAACTTCATCACTTTTTTCATCGACCACTCGAAAATCCCCACCCATATTAAAACCAATTGCACTTGCAATCAAAATTCCAGACACTAAAATCGCCACCGCATTTAGCGATAGCAAAATAGTTATCCTCGTTTGTTTCAGCATTGCAGCCGACATATCACTTATATTTTAGCATAAGTAGCATAAGTTTGGAACTCAAAGTCATCTCGCTTTAGCTTGATAATCAAATTTTCTAGCCGTTCTTCTAGTTTCTTTCCCGAATTATGTTGAATATATTTTGGCACACAAGAAAACTTCCTTAAATCCGTGAACTCCCAGGGATGGAAATAGGTTGCAAAATACCCAGTTTTTCTCGCTGACATTTTTGTCAAAAGAAAATAGATTTTTTGTGGGAAAAGATGTAAAGCCAACCAAAACAGCGGCACCCTAAAAATCGTCGCAACCGAAGTCGGAATTTCAATCAATCCGGATTTCTTGTATTTCTTTCTTGGAACATCAAGGTGATTATACCTACCCGGAATAAAAGCTGGATTCACGCTCGAATCATATAGATAACCTAGCTTTTTCATTTTTCCATAGCTGATTGGCTGCATTCTTGGTTGACGATAACCAACAATTTTTTTGCCGAGCACCTTTTCAATTTTCTTCTTCGCAATTTCGATATCATTTTTTTGCGGCTCAAAATGGTCCACCCCATGTCCCGCAATTTCATGACCATCCTTTGCAATTTGTCGAATCAATTCCGGCTCCGCTTCCACAAAATTCGCCGTACAGAAAAATGTCGCTGGAACCTTTTGTCTTTTAAGAATTTTCAAAATTTTTAAAAGCCCGCTTTTTGAAACTTTGATACCTTTGTCAAGAGAAATATCTACCCCATGCTCTTTAGGTAAATCAAACTCTTCCACGTCAAAACTGAGAAGCACCTTAGCTTTTGACATTTTTTCTCTCTCGCAAATTTTTTGATTTCTTCCGATCAATCACATAGAGCGGCCGGTTTTTCGTCTCCGCATGAATCCGTGAAATATAAAGCGCAGTAATTGCTTGCGAGACTAAAACTAGTCCCACCAGGAAAGACACAAATACGCTCATCGCTACCGCTCCGCTCCAATCAAGTCCCAGCGGATCACCCAAAATATATTGCTGAACTAGAATGAACAATCCAAAAATGAATGACGTAACTGTGATAAAAATACCCAATCTCCCAAACAAAGTCAGCGGCGCACTCGACATTGAAACGAAACTATCCAGCGCTAGTCTTGCTAATTTTTTTCGACTGTAAGTTGGCTTTCCCGAAGTCCGTTTCAAGGTCGAAACCTTGATATATTCCTGCGGAAAGCCAAGCCAATCAATCAGTCCTCTCGCAATTCGATTATGCTCAGAAAAATCATTATATTCATCCACTACTACCCTATCAAGCAAACGAAAGTCCATCGCACCCTCATGAATGCTTTGATTACCCATCGCTCGCATCACCAAATAGAACATCTTCGACGCCACTTTATGTCTCGTACTATTGCCATTATTCACGGCTGTCACAATCATCGCCCCCTTTTCCCATTTTTTAATCATTTTCGGAATTGCCGATACAGGATGCTGACCATCAGCATCAAGCATAATCACCGCATCCGCTTTTGCGTATTTGAGACCTGCAGTAAGCGCCACTTCCTTACCAAAATTTTTCGTGAATGCCACGATGCGCAAAGTTATGCCGCGAGGAGCTTTGACTTCGTTAATCTTTTTTAAGCTTCCATCCGTTGAGCCGTCATCAATAACCAAAACCTCCACCTTATACTGCAACCGAACAAGAACAGGAAAGAGCTGCCTCTCCAAGAAAGATTTTATGCCCACCGCCTCGTTATATACCGGAACTATAACCGACAGCGACCTCTTTGTCATACCTATATTATATCATGACTATGCTATAATAATCTTGTGTTTAAGAAGTTTCTAAGTATTTTACTTTATTCTTTGCCGATCGTCTTTTTCGTCGTTTGTTATTTCCTCATCGTCACCTCTGGCGAAGATATCTTCCAGGGCGCAAATTCTCAGCCTGATATCATCGGGGATTCCATTGCGGCCTTTAATCACTCCGCCAGACTTGCTGATATGTATGCCTGGGCAAGTATCAACTTCTTTAACTACACCTTCCAGTTCGGACCAGATTTTTTCCTCCGTCTACTTGACGTAGCGCTCGCTTTCTTCACTTTCTATCTTGCAACCTATCTCGCCCTTGGACGTCGTCCAAAACTTGTATTAAAAGACGCCTCTGTTTTCGCAGGCATTTTTCTCGCCATTTTCCTCACCTCGTACGGCACCACCCTCTATGGTGGCTTTTCCAAAATCCATAACTATCTCATCATTAGTCTTGTTTCGCTCGGTTTTTGTCTAATCTATGCAAAGGATTTGCTCGGCAAAAAACCTTTTTGCGGGACCTCATTCTGGCAAAAAATCGCCATCCCAATCATGCTATTTTTCGGCTTCATTTTTGGCCTCACTTCCAGTGTAACAGCAGCGGCATTTTTACTCTGCGTCGTAGCCTATCTCATTTATCTAAAAGCTTCACATCAAAAATTTTCCATTCCGAGCTTAGTCTTCTCTTGGCGCGGCGCAAGCATACTTGGTATTCTTATTGCGCTCTTTTGTATTTATGTCCTTGGGCCTGGCCTTGCCGATTACGATACCAACCCCGTCTACCAAGCCGTCGGAGATTATTTACCACTGCGTGATATTTTCGTAAATTTCGGCGACAGTATCATTAGGGTTATCAAACATATTGGTTTTAATTTTGGCAGATTTCTCGCACCATTCTTTGTTTTATCCTTGCCGCCTGGAATCTATATACTGATTCTAAAAAGCAAACAAAAGCTAAAAATGCCTCATTTTTCTCGCGTGGAGAAAAACTTTCTAGTAGCCGGCATATTATTTATAATCATCCATCTACTCGCCCTATCGCAAATTTATTATTTTACCCGCATGGTTTTGCCGGTCTATTTTGTAGGACTTGCACTCTACTTTTATCTGCTCCAAAAAATATTTTCTAGCAGCCAAAAACGCGTTCCGTCTATAGTAAATCGCATCCCGCTTAAGTCAAATTTTATTCCACTTGCGCTAATAGAAATAACGCTCATGCTTATAATTATTGTTATCCGCACCACTTTTGCCATCAATTATCAAAAGCAGGTCTCACCGATCCTAGAGCGCGCTAGGACCTCAGAAGAGAAGAGTTTCTGCATTACTCCAGAGCAAGTCAAATCTTATAACTTACCATATATCTACCTCGGCCAAGAAGACATGCTAGTTGACTGGGCCATGCCCCAAACGGTCTATGGCAAGACAATTACCTATTGCGACCAAGAATAGACCATGAAAAAACCACGAGTTTCCTCGTGGTTCTAACTAACCTGCATTACTGTTTTCTACGTTCGTACTTCGTATTCTTATAGAATTCCGACTTGTCCTTATACATCCTTGCCTCTGCATTCTTCGTCAATTCACTTAGCGATAGCTTATTTAGAAACTGAGAATCACAACCAATGGCAACATGATAACCAATCTCCTCAACGTCGCTTTTGAACAGCTCTAGAACATTTCGCAGCGCACTACCCTTGATGTCGGGAATAAAGATGACAAATTCATCACCACCGACTCTATAGGCAAAATCTTCGTTAAAATACTCGTGAATTTTACCGGCAACGCCTTTTAGCATTTTATCGCCAGCAGCATGTCCTTCATTATCATTAATCGTTTTTAGACCATTTGCATCAATATAAACGCAAGATAACGATTTACGACACACCTTTGGGATTGAGCCTAAATCACGAGTAAAGGCATTACGATTATCAAGCCCAGTTAATTCATCTAGACGACTACGCTTTTCGAATATGCGACTTTTCTCTTCGGCATGAAGAGCGTTTACGTAAGATTTAACACTTTTCATCGTTATGACAATACCGGATGCCAACCCAAGAGCCCCAAAAATTACACCGTTAACTACATCTTGTTGGAGAATCACACCTGTTTTAGTCTGGAAGCACATTAAAATGAAAATCGCTTCACAAACAACAGTAATGGAAACGGTCTGAACTGGTGGCATCGTAAAGATGACCTGAAGAAGCACGATTAGCCCTATAAAAGCAGCCGATTTATTACTAGGATCAGTAATCGTTCCAATAATAATTCCATAAGAATAGAAAACTACAATTGAAAAGTGTACTAATATACCAGTAATCTTCGGATAAGACTCTGACAAAAAAACCGACAGGGCTAGTACGGCAATTGATATTAAAAAACCAACACCATATACTGAACGATTCATGCTTAAGCCAGAATAGCCGAAAGAAAGTAGAAATAGCACAGCAGTTAAAGCTGCAGCAAATCCAGAGACGACGTTAACGAGCAGGCGATTAGCTCTATTAATCTCGCCTAAAACAAGGTCGAATTCGGATTTTTCTACACCTCCATACAAAAAAATGTTCCTTAATTTTTCCTTCATAATAAGCACCCCCTTATATCTAGGAAAAAACAGCAGGTTCTAAATAGTTCTAAATGTACCAGGTCCCTAAGCATAAAAAAGACCTTATCTGTATGATTATAGCACAGATAGGCTAAAAAGTCAATACCTTCATACGGCAGTGGCCAGAATTAGCTAAAACTGTTCGAGTGGGTATTTTCTTCATGCGCAGCGCGGTTATTGGCCGAGCAAGCATGAAAAAATGCCCAATCGGGCAGTTTTAGCAATTCTGGCTGGGGATGAGGGATTCGAACCCCCGAATGCTGGGACCAGAACCCAGTGCCTTACCACTTGGCGAATCCCCAACGCTTCCAAAATTATACCATACCTTGAAAAAAAGCGCAAGGTGTGGTATAATAATAGAGACAAAGGTGGGGTTTTGTGGTACTTTAGGAGGTGATTTTTTATGAATATGAATATACAAAAATGGCAAGACTGCCGTGGAATATTTCCATCCATGTCAAAAAAAGAGCTTTTTTTCAAATACGCAGAATCTGCGGGACAGAGAGATAAGGCTTTCCTCTGGGAGGAAATTAAAAGGCTTCACAATCTTGACGATTCAACCAGGTCGAGCGATAGCATAGAATTCGCTAAAACCGCCTGCGCCAAATTCGTCGATTTAGCCGTCGAGAATCCAGCTCTCTATGATTTCGTTTTCGACGCCGATTGCGATGAATATTGGAGCATAGTCGACAGAGAGGGGAAAGTCAAGAATCGCTCTCGCCTAGCCTCGGAATTCTTTATTCCATGGGTAGCCGTAGAAGTTCCACGTTCTATCGCACTCGAAGTAGTGTACGGATACGGTCTTGATCTCTATGGTAATTATCGCAAGATTCCAAAAGAAGATCCGTTCAACTATTTTGTCTACAAAAACGAACTCTTTGTAGCAATCGCGGAAAGAGGTATCATGACCACTCACATCCTCAAGAACCTACATCCCAAGAAGACACTTTTCCTGGCTGCTGGAATGGCGCCCGAGTTTAGACACTTAGGATACACTTTGGATGAAGACCAGACGGCCATTTTAGTTGATAATGACCACACTATTAACAGTGAGGAATTACTAAAAGATCTCCCTTTCAAAAACCAGATTAAATACATTGAGGAAAACCTGACAACTGCAATTATGCGTCCAGACCTTCGTGATCAAGACGTCGTCGTTGCAAACGGTATCATCTGCTATGTCTGGAATAATTTTCCGCAGATTTTAGCCGCTGTAAAGTCGCTTCTCCGGCCCGGTGGGCATTTCATCTTTGAGGTTTATCCAAAACACTGGGAATGGGCTAGAAATCGTGACATCAAAGGGTACTATCTTCCACTACATCTGTTTGAAAGTTGCAACGAGGCACTCGCAGCAGTTGAGCACGTCGCTAGAACTCTCGGAATTACAGACATATCTCATTATCGCTACTATGACGATTTCAAAAAAGAAATCATGATTTTATTTGATTTAAAAATGCCATAAAACCATCACCTACCAAATACCCCCAGAAATGGGGGTATTTTCTTATTGCTCGATAAATCCGCATATGCTAAAATATAAGCATAAGGAGACTAAAGTGCAGTTAATTGCAATTCTTTTAATTACGGTATCGCTGCTCGCCCTGCTTTCTGGCTTAGCAGTTTTTCTTGGCTCATCCAAAGGGTCTCGCGCACATGCTTTTTCTTTCCTCATTACTACCATAGGCGCTTTCGGCTGGTCACTTTCCATGGCTATTTTTCTCCTCCTAGGGAATGAAGAGCCGTCAAGCGTTGCTACTATTCCTATCTTTGGAATTTATCTTTCTACGCTCGTCATGGATTTATTCGTCCTAATTTACACGGGCTGGAAAATTAAATGGAGCTGGCTCCCCATCACAATTTCAACCCTTGCTTCTATTTTTCTAGCGGCCGCATTAATTTATAATCCACATTTTCTATACGATAGCTCCACTTTATCCACAAACGGAAATAGTGTTGCTATTCGTTTAGACTGGTACTATATTTCTTATATCGCCCTTATGCTTTTTGAGGGCGCGGGCGTCATCTTCTTTATTTGTCACCGCATCAAACACACCACCAATCAAGGCTTCAAACGCGGCTGGAAAAGCTTTCTAATTTGTCTAGCTATTGGCTGGATTGCCTCTGGTATCTTTGATCTCTACTTACCTCTATTTCGCTACGATCTAATCTGGATTGGCCCGCTCTTTATTGCCATTGATTTCGTAATTCACTATTACGCTATTATTAAATTCCGTCTACTCGACCTTGCCAGCTCCTGGCTAAAAGTCCTCTCGCATATTATCGTTATGTCCTTGTTCGCGGTAGCCTATCTTACGCTTTTCTTCATTATTTTCATGGCCCTCTTCAAAGTCCCAAGTCCATCCACCGCCGTCATCGTCTTAAACGTCGTAATGATTGTCATCGTTTTGCTATTATTCCCAATCCTAAACGAGCTCAGCAGCTACTTCCGCTCCCTTTCGTCCATTAAAGATATTGATCTTGTCTACTTTGTGAAAAAAATCCAACAACTATCCAAAAATTACATCAATTACCACGAATTGGCCGGCTTCCTTTCCGACCATCTTCATTTCGAATACGTTGGTCTCGTCATCGATAAAAAACTTTACGGCAGCAAAGCTTCCCGTATCTCTGCTGCAGAGATTACCCACATCAACAATTATCGTACGCCAATCAAGGGTATTTGGCTCGCCCTCGACGATGCCACCCGTGACAACTTAAAAAAATGCGGCATCGAAGCCGTCGCAATCCTACGCAATGCTGAGGGCGTAGTCGTCGGCAAAATTATGCTTGGGCGTCCAATCGGTAACATTAATTTCAGGAACCGCGATTTACCATCTCTAGAGACTGCGCTTACCCTCACTGCCGCCGCCATTAGCTCAGACAAAGGACCGAAAAACTAATATGGTAGCTACGGTGGGAAATCATCCTCTGGATAATATTGAAGACGTCAAAGATTTTTATGACGCCATTAATCGTCGTCATCTTACCAAAGCCCTCACACCAGAACGCCCCTACACCTATTGGACAATTGAACTCTATGATAAAAAAAATGGCATCCGTGGCGGCGGTGGACTCGGAGTGCTCGCAGCCGACACTCGTCGCGTTGCCGAGCAAAGTAGTGTTCCTTTCGTCCTTATTACGCCTTTCTATCCGGAAGAGCCGCACCAACATTACGAAAAATCTGGCGATTCTTTCAAAAATTACACCACCCATGAAAAAGTTGACTACACCAAATATGGCTACGATTTTCTAAATACTGTTAATATCAAAGCTAACGACACGATCGTGAACTTAGACGTAATTGAAAAGAACTTAGGCAGTACAAAAATCATTTGCATCACTGAGCCCGGCTTTGGGGAATTGTATTCTGGCGAATCCGGTAGCGACCATCGTTTATATCAGGAAGTCTCTTTAGGCTTTGGCGGCTATCTCGCCCTCAAGCTCGCTGGTTTGAAACCTGCCATCATGCAACTCAACGAAGTCGCCACCTTCTTCGCCGCTCTCGCTCGCTTGGATGAGCTGACCACCAATGGTATGGATTTTTACGAAGCTGTCGTCTACACCAGGAAGCATACTTTATACACCAACCACACTCTCGTGCAAGCCGCTGAAGCTGAATTCACATATGATCAATTTAATCGTTTCGTTTTTCCAAACCTCAAATCTCCCGCCGTTCGCAAATGGCTTTCTGATAAATTTGAGAATGGCCGCATCCGCCTTTCCACTGTCACTATCGAAATCGCCGAACTTCGCTCGGGTGTTTCTAAACTCCATGCCCGTGTTGCCAACTATCGCGACCTCGCCGGCAACAAGGTCAAATTCCGCGCCATCACCAACGGCATCGACATTCCAACTTGGACTGCTCCAGGCATAGTCAACTATCTCAGTACTAAGGGAATTATCGATAAATTTGCCCTACCAGCTGAAGATTACAAGGAAAAGGTTCAAGCCATCTCTGCAAATGATATTCGCACACTCAAACAAAAAGGCCGCACCGAGCTCAATACAGTCCTTGAACATCGCCCAAATCAATACGGCAATTACATCAAAATCCCAGAAGACGCCCTACTCTTCCAATTTAAGCGCCGTTTTGTCGACTATAAACGCCCTTGGCTGGCTTTTACGCGCCCAGAGACCCTGAAAAGAATCCTGGAAAAACACAATGCCTACTTTATCTTTTGCGGACGAGTCCATGAAGGCGACGAAAGGATGTCAAGGCAGCTCGAGCGCTTACTGAAACTCGTTGACGCTGATCCATTCCTGCGCGAGCGCGTACACTATCTCCCGGATTACGACGAAGAGCTGGGCCGCGCTCTCTCAATTGGCGCTAATATTTCCATTAACAACCCAATCGTTGGTCTAGAAGCTTGTGGAACCTCCTGGATGAAAGACATTATCAATCTCGGCCTGCTCGTCAGCACGCACGACGGCGGCGTTGCAGATTGTCCAGCAGACAGCTATCTCAGTATTTCCGGCGAAACCGAAAGCGAAGAACTAGATAGTCTTTACGCTCGCATGGAAGAGGCTGCCTCCGCTTGGGAAAATGATTTCGACCTTGAGTTTTTCATCAAAAAAGAACTCGAAAATTACCTGCCGATTATTTCTGGCACTCGTATGCTTAAAGACTATCTCGACTACCTCTTTTAAGAATTCGACCTCTGTAAATCTTAAGGAAATTTTAAGGTTTTAAGTTATAATAAGAAGCATGAGAATATTATATGTAGAAGACGAAAAATACCTAGCCGATGCCGTAATTCATGTTTTGAATAAATCCGGCATCTCCGTCGACCATGCTGCAGACGGAGAGGAAGGGCTAAATCTTGCAGTAAAACCAATCTACGACGCCATTGTGCTCGATATCATGCTACCAAAGCTATCCGGCTGGGATATCTTACGAGATTTGCGTGAGCGAAAAATCAAAACTCCAATTATCATGCTCTCCGCCCTTAGTCAAACCGAAGATAAAGTTAAAGGCTTAAATTATGGCGCTGACGACTATCTTGCCAAACCTTTCAAAACGTCAGAATTAGTCGCTAGGCTCCGAGCCTTAGTACGTCGCCCCGCTCTACAAGACGACAAAGTCATCAGCTTCGGCGACATCTATTATGACATCAAAAACCGCACCCTCTGTGATTTACCACTTTCTGAAAAAGAGGCCGAGATTGTCGAGACTCTCATCAAGAATCCAGAGCAAGTTCAAAGCAAGGAATATCTACTGACACACGTTTGGGGTAGTGACGCCGTCGATGAAGACAATTATGTCGAAGTCTACATTAGTAACCTCCGCAAAAAGCTTGAAAAAGTAAGCACAAACGTTAAAATTAAAACCATAAGAGGATTAGGTTACAAATTATGTTCAAAAAGCTTAAGCTAAAATTTATCTTAACCAATGTCATTACAAGCACAGCCGTTTTGATGATTGCTTTTTCCAGCATCTATCTTGTTGCTAAAAACACCAACGATAAGCGCGAGTACAAACCGGTATTCGAAAGTTCCGATCAAATGTCCACCCAAATGACCGAGCAATTCAACGAACAAATCAGACATCGCATGGACGAGCAAATCCGAGCCGAACGAGAGGCCTCCCTCCAAACGCTCCTCATCTCGCTCATCGTATCCGGAGTAGCCGTAGAAGCTATTATCGCACTACTCTCAATCTATCTTGCTGAACAGTCCGTCAAACCTGTACGTGACGCCTACCAGGCCCAAAAAGATTTCATCGCTAACGCCTCGCACGAAATCAAAACTCCGCTCGCCGTAATTCAGGCCAACCTCGAAGCTGCCGATATTAAAAACAACAAGTGGCTAGATAACGTATCCAAAAAAGCCGAAGACCTCACCGAGCTCAACAATCAGCTGCTTGCCCTCGCCCGTAGTGAAAGCTTTGATGAGGAAATCAGGGAGTCCGAGGTCAATCTCAAAAAACTCGTCATGAACTCTATTGATGCCTTTGAGCCAAAAGCAGAAGAACAGGGAAAAACCATTACGTTCTCATTTTGCATTCCGGACGATTACAAAGTCAAACTAAATCGCAAAGCCTTCGAACAAATTCTCAATATTTACATCGATAACGGCATCAAATATGCCAAGAATACCATCGGTATTAACATCAAGAAAAATCGTATCACCGTCATCTCTGACGGCAAGCCAATTCCTGAAGCTAAACTCCCGCATTTATTTGATCGTTTCTATCAAGCCGACAAGACATCCGAGGGTGTAGGTCTTGGCCTCGCCATCGCTAAATCCGTCGCCGAGAAAAACGATTGGAAGGTCTACGCGGAAGTAGAGAAAGAACTAAAAACCAACCTCTTCATTTTAGAATTTAAATAACCTAGAGCTCAAACAGCTTACGAAGCTCACTCTGCACTTCCTCAATCGCCCCCTCGGCTGATAGGGTAGGTAGATTGTACTCTTTAATCACTTTCAGGTAAGCACTGTTTAATTTTTGCTGGAAACTTTCACCTTTAGACTTCCAGATTTCGCCAGTTCGGCCCTGCGTCCCGAGTCGTTTTGCGTGAGTCTCAACAGAAATCGTAAAAACCACCATCTTGTCGGGATTAAAATATTTTTCTGGCATTATTAATTTGTGCAGACGGATAATCGTATTCTTGCTCATACCGCCCACATAACCCATATATATCAAGGTCGAAAGCCAGTTGCGGGTCACAATCACCACGTCGCCTTTTTTTAAAGCTGGCTCAGCGATTTTTCGCCACTGCTCATAGCGATTAACTAGGTATAGCAATGCGTGTGTCCGAATATCGACGTCAAAGTCCTTGTTAAGATTGGCTTTCGCTATAGCCTGAACAAACTCGTCCGTACTACCATTGCCGGATTCAGAATAAGTTAGAACATTTTTACCCTGAGCACGCAAATATTCTGCTAAGAGTCTAGCCTGGGTGTCTTTTCCAGTCGCGTCTTGCCCCTCAATTACGATAAACATTTTTTAGCCTCCTCAACTTTCTTATAGAAGCACGCTGGGCAAAGCGCTCGATATTCAATCTTAGACTTGCCATCATCAATCAAAACATCTGGCCCATCAATCACAATCTTATCATTCAAAAAACGACAATTCAGCGTAGCTTTTCGACCACACTCACAAATAGTTTTAATCTCTTCAATATCATGCGCCACCTGCAAAAGTCTTGTCGCCCCATCAAAACCGCCATCTTCCATTCGGAAATTTAGACGTAAGCCATAAGCCATAACCGGGATATTGAGTTTAATCGTAATTTTTAGCAGTTGATCGACTTGTTCCTTTGTCAAAAACTGTGCTTCGTCCACCAGGACACAATCCACGTCGCTATATTTCTTGGTGACAATATCGAGCAAATCATCTTTCTTTTTAAAACAAAAATCCGTCTTTCTTTCTGGCCCAATCCTGGTCAAAAGTTTATCACCATTTTTTGTATCAGTTTTTGGCTTAATTACGCAAACTTTCTGTCCGCGTTCTTCATAGTTAAAGGCTACCTGCAAAAGCTGCATTGTCTTTCCACACCCCATTGCACCATATCTAAAATATAATTTTGCCATATTACCTCTTTATTCTAATTTATTATAGCATGCTATAATAAACACATGCACGAAACTTGGAAGGCTTTTTTAGATTCAGAATTTGCAAAACCCTATTTCAAAGAACTTGCACAGTTTTTGCATCAGGAATACGAGAAAAAGCAAATTTTTCCCAAGAAAACTCAAGTCTTCCGCGCTTTTACTACGGATTTAAACAAAGTCACCGTCGTCATCCTCGGACAAGACCCCTATCACACTCCTGGCGCCGCTCACGGCCTGGCTTTTTCCGTTCCTGATTCACAACCGATTCCTCCGTCGCTCGTCAATATCTACAAAGAAATCGATCGGGAATATGGTATGCACCATAACAAAACTGGCAATCTCAAGGCCTGGCAGGAGCAGGGAGTATTACTCTTAAACAACGTCCTCACCGTTGAGGCGCATCGCGCTGGCTCCCATCGCGGAAAAGGCTGGGAAGAATTTACAAAGGCAACGATAGAATACTTGAATCAAAACCGCCCCCATCTTGTTTTTCTACTCTGGGGTCGCGACGCCAGAGCAAAAGCCTCACTTATCGACCGTTCAAAACATCTGGTTTTGGAATCCGCTCACCCCTCCCCGCTTTCGGCCTATAACGGCTTCTTTGGCAACGGGCATTTCAAAAAAGCCAATGCTTTTTTGAAAGAACACCAACTCCCCGAAATAAACTGGTAGTGCTTGCAAGCTTCCTGCTAGCCCATATAATCAAAATATGGGGCAGTCAAAAGACACGCAAAAATGGTTTAAGCATAACGTGAGAGACGGTAATTTTCCTTACAGTCTGGATAAAAACCAGGCCAAAATTGTTTGCGATACCCATAAGAATACCCTTGTCACCGCTCGCGCTGGCTCTGGCAAAACTAGGACAATTGTTGCGAAAATCATCTACCTATTAGCGCACGACAAGGTTAAACCTAGCGAAATTATCGTTTTCGCTTTTAATAAGAAGGCTTGTCAAGAAATCAACGAAAGACTCACCAAAATTACCTACAAAAACCAGCCACTCTTTAAGAAAGCCCCTTTTGTCGCCACCACATTCCACGCCTTCGCCTACCAAACGCTCGGCGGAAAAAGTAAGCTAGAAAAACGTCTGCTCACCGAAGAAGCCCCCAGCCAGTTCATTACCCGCGCCGAACAACAATTCTTCAATGATTATCAAATTCTCTGCGAAAAAATCGAAAAGCAAGGCAACCCTGAGATAAAAGCGACGCTTCAGACAGAATTTAAAAAGTTAAAAGCCTACCATGAAAAAATAGCATTAAAGAACAAATTGAATTTCAATCAGCTCGTCGCTCTCGCCGCAGAAAAACTAGAAAAAATAAAAAATACGCCCTATAAATATATCTTCATCGACGAATATCAAGATTTCTCTTTGCTGTTCCTAACTTTAACGAAAGCTCTGAGAAAAAGCTGCCCCGATGCACGATTGCTCGCCGTCGGTGACGATTGGCAAGCCATTAACCGCTTTGCCGGCTCCGACGTCGACTACTTTCTGCATTTTGAGAAATATTTCCCAGAAAACCATACCAAACTTTTCATTCCCACTAATTACCGTTCAGGAAAAAAGCTTGTCAAAAATGCTAATTATTTCATGTCTAGGTCGCTTAAAGATTATGCCGGTTGCAAAGCCAAAAATAGACTAAAAAGCAAAATCTATTATCACAAAGTCGAAAACTATCACCAGACCGTCCAGGATATTATTTCAAAATATCACCACAAAACAATCAAAATCCTTAGTCGTAACAACGATTTACGTTTCAAGAGGACTAGTCTCGAAAACTTTGTGGCAAACCTTGATCCTGGCAAAAATGAATTATCTTGTTCCACCATCCATCGTAGCAAAGGGCTAGAAGCCGACATTGTGATTCTGCTTGAAGTCGACCCGGGAAAATTCCCCAGTCCAGATAAAACTCATGGGCTCTACGAAATCTTTGGCGATACCGAAAAGACTCTACTTGCTGACGAATCTCGCCTGTTTTATGTCGCACTCACTCGTGCCAAGGAAAAACTTTATATTTTGTCTAAAAATCCCAAAGTTACCAAGGAGAATCAAAAATACAATTTCTTTTCGTATCTTAATCCAGATTTCCTAGATCCACTTTTCTAGGCGTTTTCTCTCTTCTGAGCCCTCTTCATAAGAATCAAGAATATCTTGCGTATAAGTCTTGCCATTCGTTAGGTTCAGAGTCTCAACCTGCGGCATAGAAGCAAGCAAACGAATAATTGCCTCGTCCGTATCAACATTTGTCATACTTTTTTTGGCGTCATTTTTATGAGAATTAACTCGTAGCTCACGATAGACGAAACGAGTTATTCCCGCCTGCAAACAATATTTCAAACAATTTTCACAGCTAGCCATTTTGTTATAAAGTGTGCAGCCAGACACGTCACGATGCGCAAACAAAAGTGCGTTCATTTCAGAGTGGATTGCAAAATAATATTTCATTGGCCGTTCAGTCAAAGTCATCTTGCTTTCATCCGCACCCTGCAGCATTCCGTTATAACCAAAAGAAACCGGCCGATGTTTTGAGTCTACAATCACGCAACCATTTTTCGACGAGGGGTCCTTACTTCGTTTTGCTACCTCATCGGCAATATTCATAAAATATTCATCCCAACCCATCTGTTTTTCCGTCATAAAACCTCCATTTTCCTTATTATATCAAACAATAATGCCTATGCTTGCGTTTTATTTTTAGTTGCCTATACTAAAAAATACACATTAACAAAAGGAGAGTTATGCGAAAATCATTATTCGCAAAAATAGCCGCCAGTGCTGTAGCCTTCACTGTCGTCTGTCTCCCCCTAGCTACGGATTCCACCGCTACTTCATGTGATGACGTCAAGTTCATCTTCGCCAGAGGTTCTGGCCAAAAATTAGAAGACGAGGATTATCTCGCCTTCAAATCATCAATTAACGCCGAATTAAGTAATCAGCAGTCTAACTTAAGCACTGGCTTTTACGAACTCGGTTCTAGCTCCGAATATGGCGCTAAATACCCTGCTATCGCACTTGATTTTTTGACCGTTCTCGGCGCCAAAGTTAGCGCCGGCAATGCCTTTGCTTTCAGTGAAAGCGTCAAACAGGGAATTATTGAGCTCAAAAATTACACAGAACTAGTTTCCACGTCCTGTCCCGGAACGCGTTTTGTAGTAGCCGGTTATTCTCAAGGCGCCATGCTAATAACTAATAGCCTAGGCGAATTAAATCCCGAAAGATTCATCTATGCTGCCACTTTTGGCGACCCAAAACTCTACCTCCCAGAGGGAAAGGGTGTGAACCCCGACGCTTGTCAAGGCAAAAACCTGTCTGCCTACCGAATTTTTGCCCCAAATTGCCATACTTACCAAGGCTCACTTGATGGGAAAATCCCTTATCTAGAAAACGCCTGGCAGGGCAAAGTCGGCCTCTGGTGTAAGGATCAAGATTTAGTTTGCGGCGCCGGTTTTTCTTTTGGTACACCCAAGACCGAAACCGATCCTTTGGGAAACATCATTGGGTCCGCCCTGCACGCACATACACGTTATCCAGACGACGGCGTCTATGAGATGGCCGCAAAGACCATTGTTGGAAAAATCCAGTCAATCTACCCCGAACGCTTTGGCGAAAGAAATGTAATCGCAAGTAATCAAGATACTGTCATCATGATTAACTACTCCGCCATGTATGGATATATTAATTATTACCGCAAAATCGCCTCTGCCATTGCCGAGGAAACCATTAATCGTGGGGGTCGCGTTGCTTTGTGGACTTATGACGATACTCAAAAATCCGTCAGAGTTGTAGATTTCACTACTGACTATGAGGATTTTTCTGCCTATCTTTGGTCGACCGGTTCATTCGCTAGTGGCGGCAAAGAACGCCCAGACGAGCTGCTTTCCGCCCTCCAAAATATTTTAGATAGCGCAAATTGGAGTGGCAGCACGGCGAAAAATATCACCCTCCTTACACAGTCGCCCCTCAGAGACCCAGACCTAAACGGTATCACTGGGGAGACACTTAAGAAAACTGTCCAAGAAAAAGGCTCTGTTAGCCTCTATGCCATCTCAGAGTTTGAGGATTTCGGCAAAACTTATCTTGAGCTTACCCGAGAGATGGGCGGTGACGCTTTTTGGGATATTGACCCAACTGATATTCCGTCAATCTACCCAAAAGTGCAAAGTGTCTCTACAAAAATCAAGTCAACTAGCAAAAGAAGCCCTATCACCCTAGCTACAGCTAAGCTAGAAACTAATCTGCCCGAGCCCCAGATGCCGTCGGTCAATAATCTCAAGGTTATCCAAAAAGACGGCTCCGTCTATATAGATTACTCCCTCGACGAAAACACAATCGGGCTATTTGTTTCTCTTGACGACGCCCCACTTGGAATCACTAATTCCGGTCATCTTGAAATTACCGACCTAACAAAGAACGCTACTCTAAAAATCAAACCCATCTCAAGTGATGGTATTTTCGGCAACAGCGTCTCTGGCGAGATTAGTTATTCACCACCAGACAATTCAACTCCATATATCCCCCAGACCGGCCGTAAATAAAACGTTCATAGCCTAAGAAGAAGACAGGTGCCAGTGGTCGCCAAACTCACATTTATACACCGAGAGATGCGGCGCGCCGTGGTCATGCTCCGCCACTCTTGCCGCAACCTCCGCCTCTTCTCGCGTATCATAGCAGATTTTATGTGACTCACCCACCCAGCAGCGCTTAGGTTCAAAAATGACATTAGGATTTAATCTTTTTGACATGAAATATATTATACCTTGTTCGTTGTAAAAAATACAACAAATTTAACCACAAAAAGTATTGACACGCTATATATAGTGTCTTACAATGGTCTCAGACACTAAATATAGCGTCAGTAAGTATCAGATAAAACAAAAAAAGGACATATTGTATTAAGGAGGTATAATTTTTATGTTCAAAAAAATCAAGAAACGTGACGGCAAAATCGTCAATTTTAATCCCGAAAAAATCACTAATGCTATCGCCGCTGCCGGCGCTAGTACTGAAGAATTTAAACTTGAACGCGCCAAGCAACTCGCCAAAAAAGTCATGGAGCGCGCCGAAAAGGAAATTACCGTTCGCACCCCTAGCGTAGAACAAATCCAAGACATTGTCGAGCAAGTCTTGATGGAATCCAGCTTCAAGCGGACCGCGAAGGCTTACATCACTTATCGTCAAGAAAGAAACCGTACTCGCGAAGCCAAATCCAATCTCATGGAAGGCTACCGCAAAATTGCACTTGCTGACGCGTCTGAAGATTCAGATATCAAACGCTCTAACGCTAACGTCGATGGTAACTCTGCTATGGGTAAAATGCTCCAGTTCGGCGCCGAGGGCTCCAAGGAGTTCGCTAAGGCCGTCCTTATGGACCCACGCTTTGCTGCCGCTCACGATAATGGCGATATTCATATTCACGATCTAGACTTTTACGCTACTGGTACTCTGACTTGCTGCCAAACCGATCCACTAAAACTCTTTGCAAATGGCGGCTTCAACACTGGTCATGGCCACCTCCGCACCCCTAACTCCATTGGTTCCTATGCCGCACTTGCCGCTATTATCCTTCAGGCTAACCAAAACGAACAGCACGGCGGTCAAAGTATTCCAAACTTTGACTATGCGATGGCTCCAGGCGTCGACAAAACTTACCGTAAGGCCTTAAAGCGCAATCTCGAAAAATACAACAAATACACTGGTAAGTCGCTCAAAATTGACATTCCTGACACCCTCACCTACGGTGATGATGCTGCCGCCAAAAAACTTAAGCTCCCTGAATCTGTTATCGAAACATCTAAAGAAGATACCGAAAAGCAAACTTTCCAAGCTATGGAAGGCTTCATCCACAACCTCAACACGATGCACTCCCGCGCTGGCGCTCAGGTTCCATTCACTAGTATCAACTTTGGTACTGATACGACCCCATCTGGCCGCCTCGTCTCCAAGTATCTACTTGAAGCTACCATGAACGGTCTTGGCCATGGCGAGACTCCAATCTTCCCAATCAGCATCTTCAAGGTCAAAGAAGGAATCAACTATAACCCAGAAGATCCAAACTACGACCTCTTCAAACGTTCTATGGAAGTCTCCGCTAAACGTCTCTTCCCGAACTTCACCTTCATTGACGCACCATTTAACCTGCAGTACTACAAGCCTGGTGATTACGATACCGAAATCGCCACCATGGGCTGCCGCACGCGCGTCTTTGGCTCCTGTTTCCCAGAATCCGATGGTCATGTCTCCGGTCGCGGCAACCTTTCCTTTACCACCATCAACCTTGTCCGCATCGGCATCAAGCACGGTATTTGTTTGAAAGAGCGCACTGAAGCTGACTGGTCTGGCTTCTACAAAGAGCTTGACGAAAAAATGGACCTAGTGAAAGACCAGCTCCTTGAGCGTTACGAATTCCAGGCCAATCAGCACGTCAGAAACTTCCCATTCCTCATGGGTCAAGGCAACTGGTTTGGCTCTGAGAAACTCGGTTGGAACGATAAACTCCGTGACGTCATCAAGCACGGCACACTTTCCATCGGTTTCATCGGCCTCGCCGAAACACTCGTTGCTATGACTGGCAAACATCATGGTGAATCTGATGAATGTGAAGAGCTTGGTCTTGATATCATCAGCCATATGCGTGAAAAATGTGACGAATATACTAAGAAATACAAGCTTAATTTCTCCTTGCTCGCTACTCCAGCCGAGGGTCTCGCCGGACGCTTTACGCTAATCGATCGCAAAGAATACGGCAAAATCAAGGGCGTAACCGACAGAGATTTCTACACTAACTCCTTCCATGTTCCAGTTTATTATCCAATTTCCGCCTTTGATAAAATCGAGAAGGAAGCTCCATTCCACGCTCTTTGTAACGCCGGACATATTTCCTACATTGAGCTCGATGGCGACCCGTCCGATAATATCGCCGCCTTTGAAGCCGTCATCCGCAAGATGCACGACTGCGGCATCGGCTACGGCTCCGTCAACCACCCAGTCGACCGCGACCCGGTTTGTGGCTTTGCTGGCATCATCAAAGGGAATCGCTGCCCATCTTGTGGCCGCCTAGAGTCCGATGGTGACGTCCTCTTCGAAAGACTCCGCCGCATTACCGGATATCTTGTAGGCTCACTCGAGCGCTGGAATGACGGCAAGAAAGCTGAGGAAGCCGCTCGCGTCAAACACGGCGTCTCGGAAAACGATATCGCTTGCGAAAATCACAAAAACGGCGTATTCTCAAAGAAAGAGAAGGCTGAACGCGAAAGCAAAAAAGCCAGCGCTAAAGCTGCTCTAGGAAAGGAATAGAAAAAATGCAAATACGGCTCAGTGGACCACTCGAACATGACAACATCGTCAACGGCGATGGTCTACGAGCCGTACTTTGGACACAGGGCTGCTATGCTCACTGCAAAGGTTGCCAGAATCCAGAAACCTGGGATTTTGACGGCGGCTTTCTCGTCGACACCGAAGAGATTAAAGAACGCTTATCAAAATTCAAAGGTCAAGCCGGCATCACCTTTTGCGGTGGCGAACCATTTGAGCAGCCCGAAGCCTGCAAAGAAATTGCCGACTACTGTCGCAAAGAACTCGGTTGGAATATTTGGAGCTTTTCTGGATATACCTACGAACAACTAAAAGCTGCTGGCGGAGCCAAATGGGCTTTCCTCAAGTCGCTCGATGCCCTAATCGACGGCCCATTCATTCTTGAAGAAAGAGATTTGACTCTAAAATTCCGCGGTTCTAGAAATCAGAGATTATTACATCTTAAAAACGGCGAAATTACCAGTATCGAATAACCGCTAGCGACCAGCATTACCATTTTTATTTTTCTACAATCTAATCTATAATAAGGAGACCTATGGTATACCTAGATTATTCGGCTACCTCGCCGTTACTTCCAGAGGCTAAAAAAGCCATGCTTGCCGCGATGGATTTGATAGGCAACGCCTCAGCCCTACACACTCCAGGACACTTCGCCATGAACGCCATTGAGGACGCTCGCGAAGAAATTGCCAAACTAATTAACGCCGAGCCAGAAGAGATTCTATTTACTTCTGGTGGCAGCGAAAGCAACAATACTATCACTAATATCTTCGTCGGGCAAAACGTCGCTGTTTCCGCCATCGAGCACCCATCTTTACTTGAGTCCGCCAGACTTCGTTGCAATGCAACAATCATCCCTGTGAATAAGTATGGCAACGTGGAAACATTGGAAATTGAGCCGACTTTTTCTCTATGCAGCATTATGCTCGCCAACAACGAGCTCGGCACAATCAATGACATAAAAAAACTTGCCAAAGCAGCTCATGCCAAAGGCGCACTTTTCCATACCGACGCCACCCAAGCCCTTGGCAAAATCAAAATCGACGTCAAAGATTTAGATGTTGATTATATGACCGTTTCTAGTCACAAGATCGGCGGTCCAGTCGGCATTGGTGCGCTCTACATTAAAAAAGGCTCGCCTTTTACACCCTTTGTCATTGGTGGACACCAAGAACGCGGTCGCCGTGCCGGTACTTACCAAACCGTCAATATCGCCGGCTTTGGCGCCGCCGCAAAATATGCGAGAGAACACAAGACCTGGGAAATCTACGAGGAAAAAATTCGCCCTTTGCGCGACGAGCTCGCAAAGCGCATCCTGACGGACATTCCGTATTCTTCCAAAAATACCCCAGACAGTAATAGTCTACCCAATATTCTGAATGTCTCCTTTGAGGCCGCCGAAGGCGAATCTATCCAGCTCTACCTTGACGCCGAAGGCGAAATTATCACCTCTACCGGCTCCGCCTGCGCTTCTGGCGATGGCAAACCATCCCATGTCATCATGGCGACTAGAAACGATGCCGAAATCGCCCACTCTTCTGTGCGCTTTAGCTTTGGTCTAGACAGCACTAAAAAAGACATTGACCACGTTATGAAATATTTGCCGGGGATTGTTGATCGTTTGCAAAAAATTAGCACGCTTCATGCCGGCAAAATCAAAAAGGAGGATTCTTATTATGGTAGAAAATAAAACTGCAGCAAATGGCTTTCTCGCCGGCACACCCTGGGTTTATACAGAAACCGTCAAAGAACATTTCTTAAACCCGCGAAATTTTCTAATGGGCAACGAAAATGAATACCAGTGTGATGCAAAAGGAATTGTTGGCAATCCTATCTGTGGCGACCAAATGCTCATGATGATAAAAGTTGACGAAAAGTCCAAAAAAATCACCGACGTCAAATGGAAAACCTACGGTTGCGCATCTGCCATTGCCAGCACTTCAGCCCTTTCTGAACTTGCAAAGGGAAGGACACTAGATGAAGCGCTCAAAATTACCGCCGAAGAAATCGAAGATTACCTTGGCGGACTTCCTAAACATAAATTCCATTGCTCCGTCCTAGGACACGAAGCTCTTGCCGCCGCCATCTCTGATTACAAGAAAAAGCACTAAAACTAGTGCCTCTATACTTTCTATTATAGCACACTTTGTCAAAAAAGTCAAGTTATAATATAATCATAAGTAGTATGGACGAAGAAAACGACCAAGATTCTCTGGGCGCCTACAATAATATGGAGCGAGCAAATATTCGCCCTAATTTTGCCAGTGAAGCCCTAGGAAATAGCGCCGCTAATTTCTTTAGAGATAGGGAGGAATCCGCCAAAAATACTGCAGAAAATACCGCAAAAGATGTTGCTGGTGCCGCTTCTCAAAAGGTAGCTAGCAAAGTCGCCGAAAAAGGCCTCGACGCTGCTACTGGTGGTATCGGCGGAAAAGTTCTGAAAGCCGCCGAAAAATCCGGCGCCACCCGTGCAGTCACTTCCGCAAAGAATCCAAAAATCAAAGGCAAGGTCGCTCTCAAAAAAGCTCTCCCCATTGTTTTAATTGCCGTCTTTATTATGGGCGGTATCGGCATCCTAGGCACATCATCATTTTCGCTTTTTGGCAAAGCTTTTTCCTCCCTCATGAAAAGAAAAACCGACACTTCCGTCTCCGTCAACCATAAAGTTACCGACTATCAAATCAACAACACCCAACTTGGCGGTGCCAATGGTAGCTCGGAATATGGCGAGACTGCTTTCGACAATGTGTCACTCTCGAACTACCAGATTCAGTCCTTTAAGCAAGCCGGCCTAGATTATGTCGAAGGTGATGACGGTACTGGCTACCTTGTTCATAATAATTTCGACGGCAGCAAAACCTACATTGCTCCAGATATCGCCGTTACTGGAACAGCTTATTATGGCGACGAAATCATCGGGGAGGGAAATGAAACCTATTTGGATGCCGGCGCTTCTGACGGCAAGAGTGAAGAAGAGCGCATCGCCGAAATTGAAATCGCTTTGAACGTCCCAGAAGGTTCTAAAGTCGTCAAGTTTTCCGAAGCACTCAAAGATTTCAATATAAAAAATGAATATATCGCTGCCACTGACGCTTACCGCGGCGGTATGGGCGCCTGGTATAGTGATACCGCCAATACCACCACAGAACGACTTGGCATCTCCCTTAATAACTGGCAGAACTTCGAAGACTCCGGCGATAATGCCGCCAACGAAGAAGCGGTCATCCAAATGGCCGCCAAGACTTCGGCTAACGAAGATAACGACGTCAAGAGCGTATCTTACAAAGATCTCGCTAAATCGATCGCAGAACAATCTAAGTCTACTGGTTGTGGCTATGCCTCTGCTGCTAGTGTTGTCGGCAGCGTTGCAAATGCCGGCGAGACATATAAACAAACCACGGCTGGCGCTCTAATGATGGAAGCTATCGACAAAACCATTGCTGGCCAAGGCTCCAAAGCCCCGATGAATGCCATTTTGAATATCCTTTTCAAAGCTGGTGGCACTGATACAGAAAGCATGCACAATCTCTTCGGTAACGCCAAACTCGACCAGTCCAGCAACGACATTCTCGACACAAATGCCCAGGCCAACCTAGGTGTAAATGTTAGCCTAGACGACCTTGACGATGCTAAGGCTGAAGCAGAGACTTGCATGTATGTAGGGAATGTCAACAACCATCAAAATAGCGGCTTCATAGAAACCATTGGTAGTATGTTTAAGAGTATCGGCAGCTGGATTAGCACCAAAGTAAAATCTATTATTGATTTCGCGAAAGACGTTCTTTCGGGCGGGACGGAAAGTGCCGCCGGTGCAGTAGTTTCCGCCCTAGACCCTGCCGTTTCAGTTTTTGACAAAATGAAGTCAAACGCGTATTTTACCGGCCACGACGATGAAAAACTGGGCGAAGCCATGGTCAATTCCGCCGAACTCATCACTAACGAAATGAGTAAATCCGTCACCGCCACTATGCCGGGAGATACCGGTGCAGTCAAAACCGCCTACCGCATTCAGCAAGAAGTCATCGCAGAAAAAGCCGAGTACGACCGCACCACACTTAGTCCGTTTGATCCTAGCTCAGAAAACACATTCTTCGGCAAAATCGCCTATAGCCTGATTCCGTTTGCCACCTCAAACACCACATTCTCTCTCACCTCCACCGTATCTAAGCTTGGCTCACTCCTATCCGGTGCCGCCACCAGCCTCCTCCCAACCTCTAGTGCCGTTTCCGAAACCGAGTTAGAGCTAAGCCTAGGCGATTGCCCATACAGTAATTCCGTCGCCGCCTTTAGTAATGCTAGATGTAATAATTACCAGACTTTTAATCTAGCATCGCTCATGCAAAATCCGGCGGAAATTTTTAATAGGGTTGCCAGTCTTAGAATAGATGATAAAGACGGCTACGTTTTCGGAATTAATAAAAACGAAACTGAGGCGGGATACTATACCGATTACAATCGCGAGGATGGACATGTTGGCGGCGACGATTATCGCGACGGGACCGGACGAGATTATAATGACCCCGACTATGGCAACGAAGCCCTAAATCCTGAAGAAAATAATTTACCTAGCCACTGGGGAACTGGCGACAAAGAAGGAGAGGGGACTGCACATGGCTGTGAATCTGATTGGCAGTATGAAATACGCTATCACACAGGCAGTAATGGAGTTCAGGTACCTTATCGGTATTACAACTTTGATCTACCGACCGAATGGAAATACACCCGCCTCACCAACTTTGAATACGAAGGCTACAAAACCGGCTGGCCAAACCTTACTTCGGCTGGCTCAGCTGGAAAAGAAGGCGCCAAAAACGATGTTGACCCCGGCCAGTGCCAACTCGACCTCAAAACCGACCAGCAAAAGCAACCGGTAATTAATATTAATAGTATGCTTGGTATGTTCATCCGCATGTCCGGTCAACGTACTACGCAAATTGGTATCGCCGATCAGACAAATGTCGACACTCTATCAAAAATAGATTTTCTTCATGGAAGGCTGAACCCGTGCTACGTAGCGGGCAACGACCTATTTACCTGTAAATATTTTCTCGCCAATAATGGCTGGCTCACCGACAAAAGCGAAATTACTACTAGCCCATTTCTTTCTCGCCTCATCAGCGGCAGTGCTTTTACTAATTACACTGGCGTTACTGACATGATGAAAAAAGGCTATGAGAACGACGATATCTTCCGCGATCCCACTATGGACAATAACTTCTTCAGCGAAGAAATGAAATACTACTCCGCCTACATCTCACTCATTGAATGGATGGATGCCAACAATCTTCTCACCACGGCTGGAGATGCGGTAGCGCTTAATAAATACTACAAAGAAAATCCACTTGATAATTCCTACGAAGGTATCCTCGCGCGTTATTCCGGCCACAGCAAAGACACTGTCATCGCCGTACTTAATCTCGTCAACTACGCCGAGTGGCTTGCAAACTACGACCCTTCAAGTCTTTATCCACTTACACCAAAAAGTGAAACCACTATTCTCTATGACAATCCAGAAGTCGTCGCAGTCATTCCGCCAGCCATCAAAGAAGAGCAAGTTGTTTATGAAGAGCTCCGAAACCGCACAGTAGTGGCCTAAAATAGATTAAAAGTTTGCGCTATAATATCTCTATGGCTATACACGAAATGAATTTACAACCAAGATATTACGATTACATAAAAAACGGAACAAAGAGAATTGAGCTCAGACTTTTTGACGAGAAACGACAGAAAATAAAATTGGGTGATGAAATCATATTTAGCAAATCTGAATCGGACAAGTTCGTCGCAAAAGTTATTGGCCTACTTAGATATGACACCTTCGAACATTTATTTAATGATTTTGATATAAATGTTTTAGCCGATGATTCAATGTCTAAGGATGAGCTACTCAATGTTCTGGAAGAATTCTATACTCCTCAAAAGCAGAAACAATATGGCGTGATTGGAATTAGAGTCGAATTAAAATCATAACTCATGGATATTTGCAACAATTTTTGTTGTGCAGTAAGGTCAGGCTACTCACTTGAATATTATTTTATCTAGAGATATAGTATAATACTAATATGACTGAAGAAGAAAAAATCGCGAAGATTTTAAAGGACGGGCATATGATTGCCGATAAGATTAAGGCGGCCCAAACTATTTCTGAGATTGATAATTTGGCTAAAGAAATAAAAGAATTTTCTGATTTTGCGGACGAGAATTTTGGTATCGTAGATGATTTTGACAATAGACTAGATTGTGAGCTTTCGACTTTTCTGTTCATTGCACTGGACTGGAAAAAAAGAACCTTGCAGCCAGAAAATTACGACAATGAGGCCACTAGTCAACTAGCAGAAAGATACATGACTGATTATATTGAATTTCTTGATTCTAGAAAATGGGCTATTAGCTCATATGGTAAAAAACTGCAGTAAAAATCCCCGAGACTACTCGGGGATTTTTTGACAGCGACTTAAGCATTATAACTAGTTAGACAATCTTTAGCCCGTATATTTAAACAGAAGGGTGTTAACGACTTTTTCTTTCGAGGAGTCATCCTTTACTTGAATTTCTTCCTGGAGAATAAATTCAAGTTTACTACCCTCAAATTTAAGTAGATGTGGAAAAACTTCAAATTCGTAATCACCAGTATAATCAGTCGATATTAAAATGTATTTTGAACCGTTGAACTCAAAAAGATAAATCCAGGTGTCAGGCCCAACTTCATAATGATTAATTTCCGTAGCGCCACTACAGCCGTATAAGGCCAGTATTTCTTTTCGTTCTGCTTTTGATAAATACATACATCTATTATACAATGAAATAGAAAAGCCGGCAACTATGTACCGGCTTTATATTTGGTTGACTTATTTCGACTAAATCCTGTGAGTATTTATACCACGCCTCCCAGCATTATCGATTAAATAGTCGTCATGATCTTGCCAAGCATCTCGTAGGTATGTCACACTTCCATTTCGATCAATTATTGCATGACCATGTCCTAGACCATCTCCTGCAGCAGCCATTCCAGCGAAATAAACATCAGTTTTGCCACTTCCGTCATTTCTTGGAACAATTTTCGCATCTTGACCGAATATTGTTCCAAGCGAAAAGGGTCCTCGCTCTTTGGCCAATGCCATACTAACTTTTTCTACGGTCTTCTGTCTTGATAGTGTTTTTTGCGCTTTAATTTCTTCAAGCTTTCTCTGAAATTCTTCTTTGAGACGTTTGTGTTCTGCCTGCGCAGAGTCAAAGTCCGCTTTTAATCTGTCGCGTTCAAGCTTTAGCCTCTTAAACTCAGCTTCAGCAGATTCGTGTCGAGATTTTGCACGCTCAAAACTTGCTTTCGCGGCCTTAAAAGCAGAATTATCGGTTTTTGGCGCTTGCCATTCGGCGCTCTGTTTAGCCTCTTTGATTTCACGACAAAGCTCGCTTATTTCCGCATTTAATTCATCACGACGATCCTTATGACTGTGTCCCTCCTGGGAGTAAGTAGACGCCATAGACTTATTGCCGTATTCATACTCATTGCTTGCTTGATCAAAGCATCTTTTCATTTCTTGATGTTCATAGTCTGCTTCGTTTCGAAGTGAATCTATCCTGGAATTATTATAGTCACGAATGCGACTATATTCATCCCAAACTCTATGATAGTTCTCACTTGCAGACTGCATCACTTCGTATTCGTGGTTCAATTCATCCCTGGCGCGACTACGTTCTTCCCAGGCAGACTGCATAGCGTCGTGCGCAGAGCTAGCGTATTCTTTCGCCTCACTGTACGCATTCCAAGCAGACTGCTTACGCTGAAAAGCGACCTGTTCCTCAGATTTGATTCTGTCGAGTTCTTGATTTCTTGGCATACATAATCACCAACCTTTCTCTAAAAGTACAAACAAAAAATGTGTCTATCTATCATTATGACACATTTACAGCAAAAAATCAATGGCTGCGTATTATCTCACAACCCTTGCAACATAAAATGATGGTTTTCTGGAGGTGGTGCCAAAAGTGGCTAGCGCAAAATCAGGATAAGGAAGTCATAAACTATAATCGTCCATCTAGAGAACCCGGAAAGCACTTCAGATGGGATAGGATACATTGGAGCATTCCATCACTATCTGCTGCGCCAAAGAGTGAAGTCACTATTCTATACGACAATCCAGAAATCATCGCAGTCATTCCGCCAGCCATCAAGGAGGAGCAAGTTATCTACGACGAACTCCGAAACCGCACAGTAGCAATCTGAGTGGCTACTTAAGGAATCACTTATCTTAGCTCATCTACGGCAAAGAGCATACAAACATCACCAGTACTAGCCTTAGTCCAATAATGTTTGTCATCAATATATCCATCGGCCTTTTTCTTTGCATTCTCTTTGTAAGAAAATACTTTAACTGCACGAAAAGATGCTTGGCTATATGGAAATCCGTCATCAAATTCAAAGTCATACGGCATTTCAAACTCTTCATAGCCACCTAGATAATCTGCGGCAAGAAGAACGTATTTTGCACCATCCTTATCGGAAAAAATATAAATCATGGAGTCTGGGGCTATTTGCTTTGCGCCATCATAAAGAACTCCTTCAATGCCATAGGAATTGAGAATCTCAGCCAATTCTTCTTGTTCGATTTTATTCATCATATCTATTATATATACCATTTCAACAATGAAAAGACCAGCCGAAAGCGATAATAGGTCACATGCCCATCTTTTGCAAGTGTTACATGTCCATGGCCAAGACCATCACCGTAATTGCCAGAGTCGGTGAAGAAAATGTCCGTTCTTCCGTCTTTACGATGTCGAATCTTTACCGGTCTGCCATCAAACATATCAGTGCCGACAGCAAGCGTTTTGCAAGTATTTGTACCGGCATCAGTAAAATTCTGATGTCCTTATACTGGTCCATGACACTAAAAAATGACGCCAGGTATTATTACTTAGCGTTCTTTTTTAGCCAGATTTTAGAATCAAGCATGCTTTCAAAATCCAGTACATCTTCATTACCAGCATGATTTTCTGATGGATAATATTCCAGTTGTCGCGCTTTTTCCTCGGCCGCCATATAAATCATCGCCGTCAAATCTGAATTTTTCTCATCCTCATAATCAACCGAAGTACCAAAATCCTCATCCACAAAACTAGAGAACTCTTTTATCTCTCCATCTAAATCGTCAATCTCAGAAACAGTCTGGGCCGCCTTAATCTTATTAGCGATTAGGTGTCCGTCCTTTATAATCT
>JAGAVP010000025.1 GCA_017941835.1 Candidatus Saccharimonadota bacterium | reverse complement strand
TAACCAGCTGAGCTATATCCCCAAATGGTGGAGTAACAGGGATTCAAACCCTGGACCTCCGCCTTGCAAAGGCGGCGCTCTAATCAGCTGAGCTATTACCCCAAGCTCTTACTATTTTATACTATCTTTTTAATAAAATCAAGTGTATAATAAAGTTTATGGATTGGAATTTTAGCTTCGGCTGGTTCTTGACTGGCGTCCTCATTCTGGCCGCCGGCACCGCCATCACCGTCTTCTATCAAAAAATCGCCGACAATCTCGCCAGTGGCCCTTCCTCTTACGAGAAAGTTAAACTCATCGGCGTCATTGTCGCCATCGTCGGTTTCCTCGTTATGGCCAACCTCCACACCCTGATTCTCACTCTCTTCGTTAATCTAGTCTTTAATCGCTAGCTGCCAAAGTACGCATAATAGCCACCCGCTTCAAGAACTCTCCCGCTTCTTTGAACTAGCTCATCTATTGTTACGAAAGTAAATCCTGCCGCCTTTAACTCTTTGATGATTCTCTCCGCACCCTCCACGCTCGTCCCATAGACATCATGCATCAATATTATCGCCCACCCCTTAATCACGCTTAGCGTTCTATCTTGAATCATCTGCGGATTCCTCGACTTCCAGTCTTCCGTATCAATGCTCCAACTCATCATCGGTACAGGAACTACGCTTCTAACAACATCGGAAACTTCTCCGTATGGCGGGCGCACGTATTTTATGCAATTCGGTTTGTTTTCTATCGCGCAAATAACCTGTTCTGCCCCATAGACTTCGGCCCTCACAGAGGCCTCGTCTAGTTTTGCCAAGTTCTGATGGTTCATTGTATGACTTTCCACCTCGTGACCCTCCGCAATTTCCCTCCTTATCACGTCAGGATAGGCACTAGCGTTTCTCCCTAAGACAAAGAATGTTGCTGGCACCTGTTCCCTCTTCAAAATATCAAGTAGTCCGCTCGTGAACTCCGACGGCCCGTCATCAAAAGTCAGAGCGATGACTTGCCCCGCCCCTATCTGCTCCACTTCTCGCACCACGTCTCCTTCTCCATCCGACCCCTCCGTTTTTTCTTCCGTTCCTTTTTCTATACCTTCCTGAACCGCCTCCGCTTTCTCCTCCGCCCCATCTTCCGCTCCCCCATCAGACTTCGTCTCAGTCTGTTCGCCATTCTGTGTGCCTTTACTAAGCTCTGCCTTTTCATCCTTCAGATTAATAGCAATAGCAAAAACCGTAAAAATCACCACAACACCCACCAAGATTACTATCCTAACCCAAGGATATTTTCTAAAGAAATTTATCTCCTGGCGCCTTCTAAACATTGTTTAGCCCATTCATACATTGCAATCCCACTCGCAACACCAACATTAACTGAACGCGTACTGCCAAAGCTACTGATTTCTCGCACATCATCACATGACTCAAGCAATTCTTTTGTCATCCCATCACTCTCCCCACCGAACACTAATGTGGTATTTTGAACAAATTTTTTAAGCTCTAGCGGTTTCACCCCCGGCACATGATTTTCAATTGCCACTATTTCCCTACCCCTCGCTCTCTGATCCGCCACGAAATCTTCCCTGTTCGGCCAATATTTTATCTCTAAGTACTTATCAGTACACATTGCACCTCGCCGGTTATACTTCCTCTTGCCAATAATGTGTACAATGCTTGCATTAAAATTGTTCGCATTCCTCACGATTGTGCCCGCATTAAAATCATGACTGACATTTTCAATTGCAATTTCCAGTGCGCTTCTCTTTTCTGCCAAACGTTCAAAAACCTCCTCATTCGAAAGGCCTTTATACTCATCAACCAGGTTTCTCGTATCTTCTTCCATTTTCTCCATTTTATCACAAAAAAATGCCCCCATATTATTTGGGGGCAGTATCTTAAACCTCCTTTTTATCATTGGAGGCTCGTTTGTGTTATTTTTCTAACTCCGCAGATACTACTACGGTTGCAATAATTTTACCAAAGCGAACAGTAAAATGCTTTTCAATCTTAAGTTCAGCCATTGAACTAGATACATCTCCTAATCGCTTCAACATCCCATCTGGACCAATTAAATCAGCGATATCTTCTAAAACTGTAGCGTCATTCGCACCGACTGGCTGAACTTTATCGACTGTGCCAGAAACTTTCACTGTTTCTGGAGCCCTCGCCGTTTCTGGAACCTCCACCCCAATCGCTCTTAACCAATCCTCTCTGGTATGACCCAAATACCGCTTTATTGTCATTATTGACGGCAGATTATCTAGGCCTTGCCTAAGTTCTTTATCCTTTGGAAGTCGCCCTTCCGTATCGTAATAATTCTTGAGCGCATCTTTTATCTTCTCTGGCGTCCAATTCTTATACGGTTTTCTCTCTTTCTCATTCATCTTCTCCACCTCCTCTGACTCAGTCTGTTTAACATCTTCTGTACACGGCTTAGCTTTGGCGTCTAGCTCTTCAATCAAAGCCAATCTTTTTTGGCGCGCTAAAATCGCATCTTGTTTCTGTCTGTCCCCAGAACTCAAGAACTTCTTACCGGTTTTTTCTTCAGCAAGCTTCCTGATAGTCAACTCATTCAGTTCTCCCGCTTGCCGTAAAATCATTACCTGCTTCTCAGAGATATACGCATTCTTCTTGATTTCTCGTCGACTCGGCATTCTTCCATCCGCTGCAATGTACATATCTACTATTTCAGAAACGATTTGCTTTGTTAACTCTTCGCTTAATGGATTTCGTTTCCTCTTTGACATCGTAACATCACCCCCATTTTTTGTATTTTTTCCTGCAGATACATACTCGCTAAATGCTCTTTCCGCCGCATTGGCAAATGAGCCATAATAAAAAGCGAATTGATTCGGATCTGGCATACTCGGATCGTCTCTCATTTCAGAGAAAGAAACTCGGCGTCCGAGCTCTTTCGTCTTCTGTATGAGCTTTTCAAACAATTCATCCCTTAGACTTTTCAACTCAGACCACCCCCCATCTTTTTTTAATAACACAAAATTATAAAGTACATTGCATCCACCTCTGTAACTTTTTCTATTATATCACACTC
>JAGAVP010000024.1 GCA_017941835.1 Candidatus Saccharimonadota bacterium | reverse complement strand
TTTGCCTCGATTTTTGCCCTGGTTTCATCATCCGCGAGCTGTAGCTCAAGATTGATAATGTCAATGTCGTCTTTGGCTTGAGCGATGATATCACTTTCTACCTTTTGGTCAGCGCGCACGATATCGTCATTAGAAAAAGCCCTTACTACATGACAAATTGCTTGACACTCGCGAATGTGTGCCAGGAACTTATTTCCTAATCCTTCGCCTTTTGAAGCTCCCGCTACTAGCCCAGCAATATCTACAAATTCTACCGTGGCTGGGACAATTTTGTCAGTTTCATACATTTTCCCAAGCACATCAAGTCTCTCATCCGGTACAGGAACAATGCCTACATTAGGCTCAATCGTGGCGAAAGGATAGTTGGCTGCGAGCGCTCCCGCATTCGTCAGTGCATTAAAAAGCGTGCTTTTCCCAACGTTAGGCAGACCTACAATTCCTATCTTCAGATTCATGCCAAATATTATAACATATTTTCATTGAAAAAGACCGCAAACTATTTGCGGCCTCTTATTGCATCAGGGATTCTAAGAATTCCTGCGTGAGGAGTGCTAGACTTTTGTCTGGGTTAATAATTACGGTTGGCGTGAACTTTGATCCATCAATCACGATAGGATTATAATGATTGAATTCTGTTATCCCACAGACTCTACCGTTTTCAAATTTCGGGTTTAAAACTCCGATACCGCTTAGGATATAAGAAGTTTCCGGTTTCTGTGCAAGCTCATATAACTTCTTGGTGAACTTTGTCCAAAAGATATAATCTAGGTAGATTCTCTCCGTGTCTGGATAGTATCTATTGTGGAAGGCCAGATATGGTATCTCTTGCCATTTTGCACAATAGTCCCGCACCATTCTTTTGCCATTAGCGTCATTATATTCTACCCAGGCACAAGGCCCAAAATTATCTTTCATGTAGCCATACACCAACATTGCGGAATCGTTATTTCTCAGTTCTAGCATAGCGTAAATCGCGAATATAAAACTAACGTTGATGCCTTGCTCTATTAATTTTATGGGCAATTCCTTCTCTAAAATCTGCTCCGTTGTCCATCCGCAAAAATACATACTATCACCTCCTTCTAATGTGCTAGCCCCTACCTCTAAAAATATCATACCACTTTTATGCTACAATGGGATTATGAATTACCGCCTTCGCAGAATCATTTCCGCACTCGCATTACTGCTCGGTTTGGCTACTTGGCTAATTGTTAATCCTGCCAACTACGAAAAAGTCCCAAGTGCGGATGGAGGTCAGTCCGATAGCGCTGGGTCCGGCGCAGTAGATCCACTTGGCGTCAGTACACCAGACGCAAAACTTGCAAAAGACGTGCTAGAACAACTAGAAATAAAAGGCCGCGCTCCAAAAACTGGCTATGCCAGAACTGCATTCTATAAAACTTGGCCGAATGTTGACGGCTGCAGCCTCCGCCAAATTATCATTAAACGCGAAGTTGGAGAAAGTGTCAAACTTGATGGCTGCGACGTTGTTGCCGGAACTTTTGTAGAGCCCTACACCGGCAATACTTTTACGGCGACTCAAAAATCTGATTTCAGTAATCATATTCAAATTGACCACGTCGTCGCTCTATCCGACGCCTGGCAAAAAGGTGCTCAATATAAAAGCGCCGAAGAACGTTACGCTATGGCTACCGACCCACTCAATCTTCTTGCAGTTGATGCTAGCGCCAATCAACAAAAATCCGATGGAGATGCCGCCACCTGGCTGCCCTCAAACAAAGCTTTTCGCTGTCAATATGTTGCTCGACAAATTTCCGTAAAATACAAATACGGACTTTGGGTCACTGAAGCGGAGCACAATGCTATTGCAGATATCCTTCAAAATTGTCCGAACGAGCCAGTAGTTGGTATATAATATACTTATGATTAGATTTCTTACTGACACCACAATTAGAATAGACAATTTTTCACCAGCCAAAAGCGCACTAGACTCTATCCGGTCTGACAAAATGTCGGGCTGGCTGAATGTTCCAGTTGATTCAAACGAGCTCGCACAGATTTACCAAGCAGCCAACAAAATTAGAAACGATTCTAAATACCTAATTTGTATCGGCATTGGTGGCTCATATTTAGGCCACAAAGCCATTATTGATATGCTCGGAAATCGTAGCAATACTAAGGTCGTCTACGCTGGCAACAACCTTAGCTCGCACGAGTTAGAAAAGCTTTTTGCCGAAATCGGCACGGCAGATTTTTCTGTCAATGTCATCTCTAAATCTGGTACTACTACTGAGCCCGCCATTGCTTTCCGTTTAATTAAGGCCGGCATGATTGCAAAATATGGGGAAAAAGATGCAGCCAAGCGTATCTATGTCACTACTGACGCTAACTCTGGTGCGCTCCATGATGAAGCCGTCAAAAAGGGCTATACCAGATTTGTTATTCCAGACAATATCGGCGGCCGTTACTCAGTTTTAACGGCGGTTGGACTTCTCCCGATGGCCGTGGCTGGGATTAACTGCGATGAACTTCTTGCCGGTGCTAAAAATGCGGCAATCGGTTTGAATGCAGATTTTTCTACCAACGTCAGCTCTGCCACCGTTGACACTTCTGCTTCGACTGTCCGTGAGGCAGTACACTATGCCATGGTTAGGCAACAGCAGTATCGCGACCACGGTAAAGAAACCGAAATTCTAGCATCTTTCGAGCCTCGCATGGCGACCTTCAATGAATGGTGGAAGCAACTCTTTGGCGAATCAGAAGGGAAAAACAACCAGGGTATTTTTCCAGCCTCAGTTATCTACACGACAGACCTCCATTCTATGGGCCAGTATCTTCAGCAGGGGCGCCGTAATATTATGGAAACTGTTGTAAAAATTACAACACCTAATCCGCGCTCTATTCTCGTTCCCGAAGAAGGAGAAAATTTAGATGGACTAAACTATCTCTCTGGCAAGAGTCTAGACTTTATTAATGAAAAAGCCCGTGAGGCCACGGTCCGCGCTCATCGTCTAGGCGGTATCCCAGTTTTTGAAATAGAAATGCCAGACTTTTCCGAACGTTCAGTCGGCGAGCTTATCTATTTCTTTGAGCTCTCCTGCGCAATTTCCGCAGCCCTTTCCGGCGTAAATCCATTTGACCAGCCTGGCGTAGAGACTTATAAACAAAATATGTTCACGCTGCTTGGCAAGCCAGGAGTTTAAGTGTATAATAAGCATATGAATAATAGGAGTGGGCTTAGACTATGAAACTAAAATATGACGGTCCGGTTGTTTTGGCGGTTCTTGATGGCGTCGGTCTTCGTCGCGAAGTAGCTGGTAATGCCGTCAAACAGGCGCATACTGAATTTTTAAATTTTGCAGTTGGCAACTATAAGACAACTGCCCTTGCTGCTTCGGGTGAGGCTGTCGGCATTTTGCCAAACACCATGGGAAATAGCGAGGTTGGGCACAACGCGCTTGGCTCTGGTCAGATTATCAAACAGGGCATTTCTAAAATAAACGACGCTTTTGAGACCGGTGTAATTTGGGAAACAACAACCTGGAAAGATGCGATTGCTCGCGTCAAGGAGCATCATTCCACTTTACATTTTTCTGGGATTTTTTCAGATGGTAATGTCCACTCTAGCATTTATCATCTCGAACGCATGATTGACCAAGCTCATAAAGAGGGCGTTGAGCATATCCGCATCCATCTTGTCCTAGACGGTCGTGATGTTCCGCCACAATCCTGTCTGCAGTACATTGCCGAGCTAGAAGCATTTATTAATGCCTATCCGGATCATCCTGATTATCGCATTGCTTCCGGTGGTGGTCGTATGGTCTTTGTCGCCGATCGTTATGAAAGTGATTGGGGAGTCGTTGAAGCTGGCTGGAACGCTATCGTAAATGGCATCGCTCCGCACCAGTTTAACTCCGCTACTTCCGCTATCAACACTTTCCGCGAGAAAGATCCCGGCATTCAGGATCAATACATCCCACCTTTTGTAATTTTTGAAAATGGTCAACCAGTCGGATTAGTTAAAGATGGGGATGCTTTCATCTACTTTGATTTTCGTGCCGACCGCGCCATTGAAATTGCCCAAGCCTTCACTTATGACGATTTTTCATTCTTCGACCGTTTTTATTACGACGATGATGGCAACAAAATCCAAGGCAAACCTGACGTCTATTTTGCCGGTCTTACCGAATATAATTCCGACACTCATGTCCCGGAGCACCGCCTAGTTGAACCGATTACAATCAAAAACACTTTGAACAAATTCCTGGGCGACCACGCTGTCTCTCAGCTGGCCGTTTCCGAGACCGTTAAATTTGGCCACGTGACTTATTATTTCAATGGCAATAGCTATGAAAAAGTTTCCGGTGAAGACCACATTGAGATTCCGAGCGATACCATGCCTTTTGATACTCGTCCATGGATGAAATCTGCCGAGATTACCGATGCCGTGATTGAGCATCTTCCAAAATACAAATTCATCCGCGTGAACTATCCAGGTGGTGACATGGTTGGCCATTTTGCTGAGCTCGAACCGACAATCACTGCGATTGAGTCTATTGACATCCAGCTTGCTCGCCTTGCCAAAGAAGTCGATCGTCTGGGTGGCGTCCTCATTATCACAGCCGACCATGGTAACGCGGAGGAATTAATGGATCAAGAAGGAAAGAGTAAAACCTCTCATACTACTAATCCTGTTCCGTTTATTATTTATGATAATACTGAGAATCGTGACCACTACGAGTTTGCTAATATCTCTGATGCCGGCCTTTCAAATGTCGCTCCGACCATCGCTAACTTCCTTGGTTTTGAAACCCTGCCAGAAGCCTGGCGTCCTTCCCTTATCAAAGCCCGCGAATAATGCTATAATAGCCCTATGTTAGAAGTCATTTTAATCATCGCTACTACTGTTACGACAGCGATTTTGTCCCTTGTTGGCGGCTTCTTGCTTCTTGGCGGATCAAAGTTGGCTCGTGCTTTCCAAAAATATGGGACCTACTTTGCCGCAGCTGTACTACTTTATGCAGTTTTTTGTGATATCTTGCCAGAAGTCTTAGAAGGCCTCCCAGCTTTACAGGCTGTAGCTTTGGTAGCCACCGGTACCGCTATCTGTTTCTTGATTAACTTTTGTGCTGGCCACTTTCACAAACATGGCGACGACAAAACTTTTAAAGACAAGAAGCAAGCTTATGCCATGCTCATAGTAGATAGTCTACATACGGCCATGGATGGTATTGTAATCGGGACCTCTTTCGCATCTGGTATCCCGACCGGTTTGACCTCTGCCTTCGCCACGGCCGCCCACGAAATCCCTCAAGAGGTTGGCGATTTTTCCATCATGATTCGTTCCAAAATGGAAAAAAAGAAAATCGCCAAACTCCAGATTATCTCGGCCTTAGTCCTAGTACCTTTTGCAGTAATTGCCTTCTTTGTCGGCGATGCACTCAAGAAGCATCTTCCAACTCTGTTAGCGCTCATCGCTGGCTTCTTTTTATATATTGCGCTAAATGAAATTTATAGTATTATAAAAACAATATGGAAAAAGGTTAAGAAGGCTAGCCCTAAAGCAAAGGAGATTAGATAATGCAAAAAATCACTAAGGCAATTATTCCAGTTGCAGGATGGGGCACACGCCGCTTGCCTATCACAAAAATTATCGAAAAATCTATGCTCCCAGTTGGTAATCGCCCTCTGGTTGACTATTCTGTCCAGGAATTAATTGCCGCCGGCGTCACCGATATTTATATGGTGATTTCCAATGTCGAACCCTGCCAAGTCCGCGAATTTTATAAGGACAATATCGCTCTGAACAAATACCTTGAAGAGCGCGGCAAAACCGATCGTCTTGCCCTGGCTAAGACTCTGCCAGATAACGTCAAAATTCATTATATCTCTCAAGATCCTTCCGCTAAATATGGCACCGCAGTTCCTGTTGCCATGGTGGCTGAAGAATATAATATTAATGAGCCAGTTTTCGTATTCTTCGGTGATGATTTTATCTGGAATCCAAACGGGGAGTCCGCTGCTGAGTCTCTACTAAAGTCCGTTCAGGGCGAAGAAGAGTCCGCTATCCTTGGCGTGGAGGTTCCTCGTGAAGAAGTCACTAAATATGGCATGATTGATGTTGCTGACGGCAAACTTACTAAAATCGTCGAGAAGCCAGCCCTAGAAGCTGTTACCTCTAATCTCGTCCACGTTTCCAAATATATTATGTCTCCAAAATTGATTCAAGAAATGGTGGAATACGTCAATTCGCACGATTTTGGCCCACTCGACCAAGAATATATGGCAACCGACCCACTCGAAACCTTCGTCAAAAAAGGCGGCATTGTACGCGTTGCTCCGACTACTGGCGAATACTTAGACGGCGGCTCTCTCGAGGGCTGGGTTCATGCCAACGAAGTGGTTTGTAAAAAAGCCTAAAAAGTCGTTCACAAATTATTCGTCCCATGATATAATTTTCTCATGAAGAAGAATGCTAGATTAACCTATCAACAGGAAATCGGTAGTGTTGTTTCTCACCTTCGTGCCGAAAAGGGGATGACCCAGACGGAACTGGCCCATGCTCTTGGCACTTCCCAGCCGACCATCTACCGCATCGAGAGTGGTCGTCAAAATGTCTCTCTTGATATGGTCAGGAAGCTATCTAAGACACTAGGGAGCCCTATTTTATCTGTTAACACCTCTGTTTCCCAAAGCCTTTATATTGAGGGTGGCAAGGAACTCCATGGCGAAATCACCGTTAACACCTCCAAGAACGCCGCTGTAGGCTTACTTTGTGCTAGTCTCTTGAACTCTGGTAAAACCACCTTGAAACATCTTGCCCGTATCGAAGAGGTCTTTCGGATTATTGAGGTTCTTGAATCTATTGGCGTAAAATGTCGCTGGACTAACCGCCATCGTGATCTAGAGATTATATCACCACGCGAATTAAGGCTCCAGAATCTTGACATCGCCGCCGCTCGCCGCACCCGTTCGATTATTATGTTTTTAGGTCCGCTCCTCCACAAATACAAAAAGTTCAAACTCCCATATGCCGGTGGCTGCTCGCTTGGCGTTCGTACAGTTGAACCTCATCTTCGCGCACTCAGCACCTTTGGCCTAGAGGTTGATGGTCGCTCCGAAAGTGGCTTTTATATTGCGACTGTCAAAAAACCGGCCGAGAAAAATCCACGCATTGTACTGACCGAACGCGGTGACACGGTCACGGAAAATGTTTTGATGGCCGCCGCGCTCCACCCTGGCACGACTACCATTGTCGGTGCTTCGCCAAATTACATGGTCCAGGATGTCTGTTTCTTCCTTCAGTCCCTCGGTGTTAAAATTGACGGCATCGGCACTACTACGCTTACTGTTCATGGCAAAACCGAAATTGACGAAGAAATAAGTTATTCTCCATCTGAAGACCCAATCGAAGCAATGTCTTTCATCGCCGCCGCCCTTACTACCCATTCAGAAATCACCATCCGTCGCGCGCCGATTGAATTTCTTGAAATTGAGCTAGAGATTTTGAGAAGTATGAATGCTGACATTCGTCGTAGCCGCGAATACTTTGCCGATAATGGCAAGACAAGGCTAGTCGATTTAGCTATCAAAAAGGCCGACCTTGTCGCTCCGTCCGATAAAATTCACCCGATGCCATTCCCGGGTCTCAATATCGACAATTTGCCATTCTTTTCTGTTATTGCCGCTTCCGCTCGCGGACGCACCTTGATACATGACTGGGTTTTTGAAAATCGTGCCGTTTATACTACCGATTTGACTAAACTCAATGCTCGCGTGGAGTTATTGGATGCTCATCGAGTCTACGTAGAGGGACCAACCAACTGGCGCCCAGCCGAGCTAGTCGCACCGCCTGCTCTTCGTCCGGCCGTTGTGATTTTAATTGCTATGCTTGCAGCCCCAGGACCATCCATCCTGAGAAATACTTATCCAATTGACCGCGGTTATCAGGATTTTGCCGCTCGTCTTCGCCAACTTGGCGCCGACATTGCACCTCTCGCCGGCATTTAATGCTATAATAAAATCCATGGAAAATACGGCACCGGCTCATATTTTGGCGGGTCTCAACCCACCTCAAAAAGAAGCGGTTAATACTCTTACTGGACCGCTTTTGATTTTGGCTGGCGCCGGTTCAGGTAAGACTAAAACCCTGACGCACCGCATCGCCAATCTGCTAGCACACGGTATCTCCGAGCGCAACATCCTCGCCGTCACCTTCACCAACAAAGCCGCCCAGGAAATGCGCGAGCGCCTGTGGGCTATTGCTTCTGGGGATCCTCGACCCACGGGCGCTCCCCGCTCCTTCATGCCCTTCATGGGTACTTTTCACGGCATCTGCGTCCGCATCTTGCACATGGAGCATCTTGCCGCCGGCCTCGACCCAAACTTTGTTATCTATGACACTGATGACCAGGTCTCGCTAATTCGTCGCATCATGCGCGAGCACCATTTTGACAGTAAAAATCTCAAGCCCAAATCTATTCAAAACGCCATTTCTACCGCCAAGAATAATGGCATTGACCCAGACGAATATTTGGCCTCGGCCACCTATCCAAATCAAAGACAAATCGCCAAAATCTACGAGCTTTACGAAAAAGAAAAGTCCAAAGCCTCGGCTCTTGACTTCGACGATTTACTGTTGAAAACTGTGGAACTTTTTCGCAATAGTAAAGAATTGCGACAAAAATGGCAGGAACGCTTCCGCTATATCCTAATCGACGAGTACCAGGATACTAATACTGTTCAATATCATTTGATTAAATTGCTCGTGAATAAAGACAACAATATCTGCGTGGTCGGCGACGACTGGCAGAGCATCTATTCTTGGCGCGGTGCGGATTTTACCAACATCCTGCATTTTGAAAAAGATTTTCCTGGCGCCAAAGTCATCAAGCTTGAGCAAAACTATCGTAGCACCGGCAATATTTTGAAAGCCTCCCAAAAAATCATTCGCAATAATCAGACTCGCACGGATAAAACTCTCTTCACTGAGGCAGGAAATGGCGACCCTATCACTATCAAAGGTCTAGGCGACGAGGCGATGGAAGCTTCGTGGGTCGCTAGTCAAATCATGGTTGACCGTGCACATAAAAAGCGCGATTATTCTGATTATGCTATCCTTTACCGCACTAATGCTCAGTCCTATGCCTTTGAAAAGGCCTTTATCAATAATCATATTCCGTACAAAATTATTGGCGGTGTCAGATTCTACGATCGTAAAGAAGTCAAAGATGTTTTGGCTCTCCTCAAAATCTTGGTTAACCCGCATGATCGCGTCAGCCTAGAGCGTGTTGCTAAAAATGTTTTATCCGGCATTGGTGAAGCAAGCCTCCTCAAGATTTTCGATCGTCTAGATGCTATTACGGCTGCACATCCGGAAGAGAATCCTCTTAAGAATCCTGATCTCTCGGACGGCTTGGCTGCTAGGGCGCACAATTCTTTGACTCGTTTGCAGAATTTCCTAAACACCGCTATGGACCAAGAGCGCACACCAACGGAAATCATTCAATATGCGGTTTCGTATTTTGATTTTCGTACTTTACTTGACGACGGTACGCCAAGCAGTGCCGACCGTCTTGAAAACTTAAACGTGCTTGCCGGTAACGCCGATCCTTATCAATCGCTTGATGAATTTCTAGCTGATGCCACGCTGATGTCTTCGGCCGATGAAACCTCCGACAAACACTCTGTGACGCTTATGACTTTGCACGCTGCCAAAGGGCTAGAATTTCCGGTCGTTTTTATGGTTGGTATGGAAGATGGATTGTTTCCGAGCGACCGCTCTGATTCTATTGCCGATATTGAAGAGGAACGGCGCTTGGCCTATGTTGGCATGACCAGGGCAAGAGAAGAGCTCTTTTTAACTTTCGCAAAATCTCGTTTCAAGTTTGGCTCCAGAAATCTCTCCTCGCCGTCTCGTTTTCTGATTGAACTCGGTTTCAACCCTTATGGTAGTAACGATTTCGACGAAGACGAAGATAAGCCTGTCAAAGCCTTCGACCCCTGGAATGATAGTACGGAGTTTTTCGATGATGATCCGTTCCCGGACGACGGTCCAGTTTATTCATAATATGATATAATAATTATAATTTTTAAGGAGTCTACCGTGGCAAATTCAACCGCAAAGAAATCGACCAACAACAGCAAAAGCAATAATGCTCGCAGGATATTATTTTTCTTCCTTGTCGTATTGATGTGTTTAGCCCTTGTCCCAATGCTCACTCCTACCATTAAAACAGAAGAAGTTCCTTTGTCTGATGTTATTGCTCGCGCCAATGATGAAAACGGCGACATTGAAAAAATTACCGTTTCTGGCTCGGAGCTAAAAATTACCCTGAAGGGCAAAGATCAACCGACTCAGATTTCTCGAAAAGACGCTTCTGGTACTCTATATGATCAAGGATTAGTGAATCACTGTGACGGCAAGAGTGGGGAAGAGCTCACAAAATGCCAGGAAAAATATCCTACTATTGAATACGTTGAGGCTACCAACTTTTGGAATAACTTCTGGGATATCGCGCTTGTTATTCTACCAATTGTCGCGATTGCTATTTTCTTCGTATTCTTAATGCGTCAGGCCCAATCCATGAATAATCAGTCTATGGGCTTCGGCAAGGCCAAAGCTAAGCTTTACGGCCCAGACAAAAAGAAAGTCAAGTTCGAAGACGTCGCCGGTAATGAGTCTGCCAAGCAAGATTTGACCGAGATTGTAGACTTCCTTAAAAATCCAAAAAAATACGAGAAACTTGGCGCTAAGATTCCTCGCGGTGTTCTGCTTGCTGGCGATCCTGGTACTGGCAAAACCTTGATGGCTCGTGCAGTTGCTGGGGAAGCCAATGTCCCATTCTTCTCGATTTCTGGTTCGGAATTTGCTGAAATGTTCGTTGGTGTTGGCGCTTCTCGTGTCCGTGATCTCTTCAGTAAGGCTAAGAAAAATGCCCCAAGCATCATCTTCATTGATGAAATTGACGCCGTCGCGCACAAACGTGACGCGCGTGGTGGTGCTGGTCGTGAAGATGAACAGACTCTTAATCAAATCCTAGTAGAAATGGACGGTTTTGATAATGATTCCGGCGTGATTGTGATGGCAGCCACTAACCGTGTTGATATGCTCGATAAAGCATTGCTCCGCCCGGGTCGTTTTGATCGCCATGTCAATGTTACACTTCCAGAAAGAAAAGATCGTCTCGAAATCCTGAAAGTCCACTTCAAAAACAAGCCGACCGAAAAAGATGTCGACCTAAACGCATTAGCTAAGAAGACTGCCGGTTCGTCCGGTGCGGATCTTGCCAATATCGCTAATGAAGCCGCTATTACGGCTGCACGTGAGGGACACAAAGCCATTACTAACAATGACCTTACCGAGGCCTTTGAGCGTGTCGCAATTGGGCCACAAAGAAAAAGTAAAGTTATGACTGACGAAGAAAGGAAAATTACTGCTTATCACGAAGCAGGCCATGCCGTTGTTGGTCATGTTCTTCCGGATTCTGACCCGGTACATAAAATTACGATTATCCCACGCGGTGGTACTGGCGGTGTAACTTGGTTCTTGCCCCCAGAAGATCGTAGCTACAAGAGTATTTACGATTTGAAGGATGTGCTCGCTCGTGCTATGGGCGGGCGCGTTGCAGAGAAGATTGTTTTCGGAGAAGACGCTATTACCACGGGTGCCTCTTCTGACCTTAAACACGTTGCTGAGCTTAGCAAGGACATGGTTATTGGCGAAGGTATGGGTAAAGACACGCGTAATCAGGTTTTCCCAGACGAAGCGACTGGCTATTATACCATCTCTACCGGTAAGCCTTATTCCGAGAAGACTGCTGAGCTAATCGACTTGGAAATCAAGAAATTAACCGACGAAGCTGCCAAGCGCGCCGAAGCTGTACTGAAGGCTAACGCCAAAATCCTTGACCGTGTGGCTGCCGCTCTTCTGGAGAAAGAGACACTTGAAGAATCTGACATTGCCCCGCTCATGGAGGGTGCAACCTTACCTCCTTCTGCTAAACTCCATTAAAATACCTGTGCTATAATTATTACAAATGCGGACACCAAAGTTTAAATCTATTGTTGCACTAGCACAAGCTCGCCTTTCTATTCGGGCGTCTGCCATTATTTTGGCTAGCTCCACTTTGGTATCTGCTTTGCTCGGTATTTTTCGTGACCGTCTGCTGAACTCTTACTATCTAGATACTTACCCTACTGGCATCGATGCATACACCGCTGCTTTCACTATTCCGGATTTTATGTTTTTCATTTTGACTTCCGGCGCACTCGCAGTCTCTTTTATTCCAGTTTTCAATCAGCGTCTTGTCACTGGCAACAAAAAATCAGCCTGGGAATTGTCCTCTTCTGTACTAAATTTGATGGCGCTCGTTACGCTTGTCGCCAGCGTTTTAATTATGATATTTGCCGATCCGCTCGTGCGCTACGTTGTGGGTCCTGGCCTTGATGAGCCAGGCACTATCCTCGCTATTAACATGATGCGTGTTATCGCTATCAACCCCTTCTTGATGTCAATCTCTACGGTACTCTCTTCCATTCAGCAAGCCGTTGGTCGTTTCGTTTTTTATGCACTCGCTCCTGCCGTCTATAATATAGGTATTCTGATTGGCATTGTTTGGTTCACCAATGGCATTAATATCTTCGGTGTCCAAATCTTTGATGGTGGCATTATGGGCGTTGCACTAGGTGTTGTCTTCGGCGCAATATTACAGGTTATTATTTCATTGATTGGCCTGATTGGCCTGGGTGTTGATTATGAGTTTAAAATCTACTGGAAGAATCACGGCTTCCGCAGCGTGCTGCGTCTGCTTCCAGCTCGTTCGCTTGACCAGGGAATTGATTACGTTAATACTATCGTCAACACTAACCTTTCCTCTCGTATGGGTGCAGGTGCGATGCGTAGTTTCCAGCAGGCTACCAGTTTGCATCAAATGCCAGTCAATCTCATTGGCGTTGCTATCTCTACTGCCTTCTTCCCTAAAATGACCGAAAACGTTGGTGAAGGGAAGAATGATGAATTCTTAGCTACTTTCCGCACCGCGCTCAGAACTATCATTTGGATTTCTCTGCCAGTCGCTCTGATTTCCTATTTTGCTCGCGGATATGTAGTTTCTTTTATTAAAAACGGTGGCGATGCACTCATTGCGTCGGTACTCGGCACACTTGTTCTAGCGATTTTTGCACGTTCAGTTTTTCATATCGCCTCGCGTGGGTTTTATGCTAGACAGGACACACGTACGCCTTTTATCGTCAGCATCATCGCTGTTGGGCTTTCCACGCTTCTAGCCATACTATTTACTGTCTGGGGTTTTGGCCCGGAAGGTTTAGGCTACGCCCAATCTATCGGCGCAGTGCTTGAGATTATCATTCTGCTCGCCCTGTTAAATCGTAAAAGCAAACACAGACTTTTCAATAAAACCTTTTGGAGTGGCGTATCTCGTATGCTTTTCTCTACAGCAGTTGCTGGCGCGGTCTGCTACTCCATGACCAAATTCTTCCCACTCCGTTCTACGGATGTTTCGCTCCTATCGACACTTCCAAAATTCTTGCTCATTTCCATCTCCTCCGTCATAGCCTATGTCGCAGCTGGCTACTTCCTGGATTTGCCAGAAGTCCAACCGATTGTTGATAGACTTAAGAAGATACTCTTTAGAAACGTCTAGGTTTAAGGTATAATATATAGTATGAGTAAAACGAAAAAAATAAAGTCCATTTCTGATTATAACGGCTACGATTATAAAAAGATTTTCTGGGAAGATGCCGACCGCAAATACGAAGATGCCGCTGACCGTATCGCAGTTCGTAGACTTCTTCCGGAACGTATGGATAACTTTGCCGACATTGCCGGCGGCTATGGTCGCCTCGCCGATGAATATCTGCCTCGTTCCAAAAAAGCTACGCTGTTTGATTTTAGCCAAACCGAGCTAGACCAAGCCAAAGAAAAATACGGCAAAAAATTAAACACCGTCCAAGGAGACATTTATAATCTCCCATTCAAAGACGGGGAACTGACTACCCTGCTAATGGTTCGCGCTACACACCACTTCAAAGACATCGACAAGGTTCTAAAAGAGCTTTACCGTGTCCTAGCTCCTGGTGGCACAGCGGTGATTGAAGTCGCTAACAAGCGTACGCTTCCGCGCATTATTCGTTACTGGACCGGAAAAACTAAGATTTCTCCGTTCACTCACACAGTTGCTAATTTGTCCGAAATTGACAAAGACGGTTTCTTTAACTATCACCCAAAATATATTGAGGACTTGTTTAAGAAAACTGGCTTTAAAATCGACAAAGTCCTTTCCGTTTCCAACTTCCGCTCCGCCCGTCTTAAAAAAATCTTTGGCAACAAGAATCTAATCAAGATGGAAAAGAGTGCGCAAAAAATCCTGGCTCCTGTTCGTTTTGCCCCATCCATCTATTACCGCTTGACAAAACCACAAGTAAAATAGTATGCTGAAATTGTTGTTGTTCTCCGGCCAACGTTAGTACCGTTGAAGCCACAAAAAATCCCCTTTCGGGGATTTTTTGTAAGTGCTAGGCTATTAGACTTCGCCGCAGTAGAAACCGGAACCTTCAAGCTTGTAGATGAAGGCCAACTTACGGTTAGAACCGCTAGTAGATGCTTCAACGACACCTTCGTCCGTGCCACAAATCGCACCGTGCCAGACGTGAATCACGTAGTCCATCTCCTTGAGCGAAGCAACGAGGTTTCCTGGAGTGCCAGATGTACCATCAGAAGAAACTTTACCATGATCACCCACTGCATATGGTGTACCACCCGGATCGGTGAAATCGTCGTTGGCTGCCCACATGTAGTTATCGAGGAATGCGCCCCAAGAACCAGTAGTATTAGAGCTGACGCTGCCACCAAAGCTTCCCAGGCCGTCATCTTTTACGTTAGCTGAGGTATCAGCATTTGAGCTAGTAGTGACCCAGAGACCTTTTGTTGCGTCATTGTCAGGTACTCTACCACGGTTGTTAGTTTGATACTGAGCAATCTGTGCTGCGAATCTTGCCATATCATCGCGTCTCTGCGTATCCCTTTGTGATCTTTGGAGCGCCGGCAGAGCCAAGAACACCATCATAAAGATCAGACCAGCGATAGCAAGCACAAGCACGACTTCAATAATCGTGAAACCCTTTTTAGTTTTTAATTGTGTTGACATTTATTGTCCTTTCTTTAGCATTTATGCTTATTATTTCTATCATAGAGTAAAACTAGGGAAAAAGCAAGTGGTTTTTCTCAAAGCGAAAATGCTATAATAAGAATATGGAACCCTACTTCCGCATCCTCTTCCTCATCGTCGCCTTCTTCTTTGGCGCAATTTTAGGCAGCTTTGCCTGTTGCCAAGCTTGGCGCATCCGCCTTAAAGAAATGCATCAAAAATCGCCCGGAAAATGGTCTGTTTGCATGTCTTGCGGCAGACGCTTAAAAACCTCAGAAAACATCCCCATCTTTTCTTGGCTCGCCCAACGTGGAAAATGCAAAAAATGTGGAGCTAAAATTGGTAATGCCGAGATTCTTTCGGAGCTTCTTCTTGGTCTGAGTTTTGTGGCTATCGGGAACGTGTTCTTCGACGATATCATTACCACTTTGTCAGAAGGAAGTTTCCAGGCTATGCTTATGCTAATTTTTAAACTGCTTCTGCTTATGTTTAGCTTAAGCATTATGTGGATTCTAGTTGTCTACGATGCGAAATGGCAGAAGCTCCCTACCTTCCTCTTGACAATTATTAACATTTGTGCTATACTATATGTAATCCTATTAAGCATAGGTCAGATTCTTAATGGTGCCGATTTCCAGTCTCTCGGCATCTTTCTCCTAAATCATCTTGGCTCGGCCGCACTCCTTGCTGGCCCCTATTTTCTGCTTTCAGCCTTCTCCCATGAAAAACTAGTCGGCTCAGGAGATTGGCTCGTAGCTCTACCAATCGCCCTCTTCCTAGGTCATTTCTGGCTTGCTCTAATTACGCTCTTCCTTGCTAATACACTTGGCACGATTTTTGGTCTCTACAAAAAAGCCCGCCGTGGCGAGAAACGAATCCCCTTTGGTCCTTTTCTTACCACAGCCTTCATCATTGTTTTTGCCGCTCAAAGCTGGCTTATGTCTCTCGTCACGTTTCTCTAACGAAAAAACTAGCTCGTCTCGGAATGGAATTTTTTATGGATATCTTTCAGATGTGTATCAGTAATATGGGTGTAGATTTGGGTTGTAGAGATATTACTATGTCCGAGCAGCGACTGTACGGAACGCAGGTCGGCGCCATTCATCAGCAGGTCTGTCGCAAAACTGTGCCTCAAGGTATGAGGGGTGACATGTTTGGTGATTCCGGCGGCGCGGGTATACTTTTCTATAATTCGCTGAATACTCCTCGGTGTGAGTCTCCGGTAATCGCCCGATGTAGAGGTGATGCCAGCATTTTTGCTATTGTTTAAAAATAGTGCCGGCAGGCTATCGTGCCGAGCACAGAGGTAGTCTTTAACCCGACTTGCCGCACTATCATCGATGAAGATTGGCCGGTCTTTACTCCCTTTCCCGCGCACTACGAACTCTTTTTTCTCTAGATTAATATCGGAACGGTTCAGCCTACATAATTCTGAAACTCGCAGCCCCCCAGAAAACAATAATTCTATAATTGCCCGATCCCTTAGTCCAGTCTCCGTATCTAGGTCAATTTCATCAAGCAAGGCTTGTACCTCATCAAAATGCAGAAATGTCACTTGTGGGCGGTGTGTCTTCGGGAGTTCTACCAGTGCCGGGTCTAGGGAATCGACTCCTCGCTTGGCAAGATATTTCAAAAATCCACGCAGAGCAATCAAGTAATAAGCCTGTGTCTGCGCCGTTAAATGAGATCCATGTTCGTCCACGTCCAGACGATTGAGCCGTAAGCGATATTTTCTCAGCATTTCCGTCGTAATGTCTGTCGGCCGCATCTCGTGCGACAAGTCTTCGCTACACAGCTCATAAAACCTGTTCAGATAGAGTTCGTAATTGCGCACGGTGTTAATCGAGCGACCCATTTCGATTTCTACGTGTTGCAGAAATTCTTGGATTAAGTCATTGACGAAAACCTCTTTCATATTTTTATTATACCACCGTAAAATTTCTCAATCTGTGTTATAATGACAAAAAGGAGTTTATTTTTATGGGAAAAGAGAAAGAACTTATTCAAAGAAGCCTAGTCGTCTGCAAGCCAGATGCCGTTCAGCGTGGTATCGTCGGCGAGATTTTGACTCGCTTTGAGCGCGTCGGTCTCAAAATTGTCGGTATGAAAATGGTCATGCCAGACGAAGAGCAGTACAAGGAACACTACGAGGGTATCGGTCAGATGATTACTCGCCGCGGTGAAACCGCTTTCCGCTACAATCTGAACTACATGCTTTCTGGCCCAGTGATTGCTATGGTGCTTGAGGGCGTTGAAGCTGTTCCACTAGTCCGCAAGATTGTTGGCTCTACAGAACCAAAGTCTGCAGATATGGGTACCATCCGTGGTGACTACGCTCACATGAGCTTTGGTTACTCCGATGCTAAGCAGGTTGGCGTTCCTAACTTGGTCCACGCCTCCGGTTCTCCAGAAGAAGCCAAGAAAGAGGTCGCTCTCTGGTTTAAGCCGGACGAGCTTTACGACTACTCTGATTTGAACGAAAAGTACACCCGCTAAAAAAACTGGCGGACCAAAAGTCCGCCATTTGGCCTCGTAGCTCAATTGGATAGAGCAGTTCCGTCCTAAGGAAAAGGTTGTGAGTTCGACTCTCGCCGAGGCTACCAAAAAGATTCCAAAAATTTGATATAATATTATCATGAGCGAATTATCATTTGACGGTCAGCGTGAAGACGAAAATGTCGTTTTTGTCTTCCGACGACATATCTCCACGGCGCGCCGTGGCTTGCTCTTTTTAGCTTGCATGGTTGTCCTCGGGATTGTCCCAATGTTGCTCTGGAAAGACGACAGCCGAATGTTTTGGGTCTTTCTCGGCTGCGTGATTGTTGGACTCTTTGGCGCAGCATACTCCTATTTACTCTGGTATTTTTCCGTCTTCATTGTGACAGACGAGCGCATCCGCCAAATTACTCAAAAAAGTCTCTTCAAAAAGACTATCACTGATCTTTGGCTCGACAAAATCCAGAGTATTTCCTACAACGTCCCAAGTGTTTTTGCCGGAATTTTTAATTATGGTACTATTCTGATTCAGACCGCCGTAGGAGACCTCGTCATTTCGCAAGTTCCAAAACCAGGTAAGATACATAATAAATTACAAAACATTACAAAGGATATGACAAATGGGTAGACTAAAAGCCGCCATTAAAGGGAAATTGCCAGGTAAAACTGAGCACAAAACCGAAAAGGAAAAACTTGATAAGCGCCGCGAAGAAGTGCTGGCGCATGGCCGCAAATTCAAATATCCTCTGCAGTTTGCTAAGCACCGCCTAGTTTTTATCACGATAGCTATCGCTCTAGTTGCACTGATTGGCGCCGGCGTCTTTGGCTGGGTCTCACTTTATAAGATGCAAAATACTGGTGACGTACTTTATCGTCTTACCACTATTCTGCCAGTCCCAGTTGCCAAAATAGACGGTGAGTATGTGCGCTACAGCGATTATCTAATGATTTTTCGGAGCAGCATCACACCGGTCGAGCAGCAAAACGGCGCCTCGGATACCCAGACCGATGTAGACAGCGTCCGCGAGTATTACAAACGCGTCGCCTTGAATGACGCAGAAGATTACACCTATGCTCTGAAACTTGCCAAACAAATGAATATTACTGTATCTAATGAAATGATAGACGAAGCCTTTGACGAGCATCGCAAACTCGGTGGGGCCGAGCGTAGTCGTGAAGGTTTTCTCAAAGTCTTAAAAGATAATTTCAACCTGACCGAAAAAGAATACCGACGCCTGCTTTATCTTTCGCTAGTTAAAGAAGAGGTTTCTAAGAAAATTGATACCGCCGCGACCGCCAAGGCCGAAGAGGCTTATGCTAAAGCAAAACTCGCTAATGGTAATTTGTCTGAGGTTGCTAGTGCTCTTGGGCTCGAATATGAAGATACTGGTGGCCTCGTCGACGTCATGAATGTTGATGGTGGCCGTTCTGACGTAGCTTATTCTATGCAGCCAAATCAGTTGAGCTCGATTCTTACTTCTAGTAATGGTGATGGCTATTATATTATATATCTACGCGAGAAGGCGGAGTCCAAGGTTAATTACGCCTCCATCAAGATTCCGTTCACAGAATTCGCTCGCCGCCTTGCCAATGTTCGCGAGGAGAATCGCGTCGAAGAATATATCACAATTGGCGATTCCGAAGAGGCCGACGAAGCTCAGGCTGACGACGAACGCTAAATATGATATAATACTCTCAGTTGCGGGTATCGTATAACGGCTACTATGCATCCTTCCCAAGGATGAGATCGGGGTCCGACTCCCCGTACCCGCACCATGAGGACGAATATAATTAGCACTCTTGACACGAGAGTGCTAATTTGCTATCATAGGTGTATGCAAGACGAATTTAATGAAATAATGAGCCATTTGTCTGAAAATGCCCGTTTTTCCATTCAAAAAGCGGATATGTATAGCAAGCGCTATAACAATGGCTACATGAGTACAGAACATCTTCTCCTTGGTATCGCTGACATGGATAATTCCACTGGTGCTCACATCCTCGCTAATGAAGGTGTTGGATTATCTGATATTGAAAAACAAATTAACGCCGTCGCCGTGGAAGTTCCTGGTTCACAGATGGCCATGATGTCCCTTTCTGAAGCGGCAGTTTTGACTTTACGCATCGCTAATAGCTTCGCTCGCGAATATGGTCTCGACGTCGTTGGTACGGAGCATATTTTGTATGCTTTGGTCACTCAGCCAAATTCCCGTGCTGCTATTATTCTACATGATCTTAAAGTTGATATTGACGATATTGCCAAATCCATTGAAGATCTAGCTACTTCTCAAGCCGAGTCTGCCAAGAAGTCCAAGGAAAAAGAAAAATATTCCAACAAGCCAAAGCTCAAATGGCTTTCTCGCTACGGTGAAGATTTGACCGAGCTAGCAAAAAGCGGCAAACTCGATACGGTTATTGGCCGAGACAAAGAAATCGAACGCGTCATCACCGTGCTCTGTCGTCGCACCAAGTCCAATCCAGTTTTGATCGGTGAGGCTGGTGTGGGCAAAACCGCCATCGTGGAGGGTCTCGCCTCGCGTGTAGCTAAAAATGACGTTCCGGGTAATCTGATTGGCAAGCATATTTATCAGGTTGATCTTTCTTCTATGGTCGCTGGTACCAAATTCCGCGGTGAATTTGAAGAACGCATTAAAGGCGTAATTGACGAAGCTACATCTAACCCTTCCATTATTCTCTTTATCGATGAGCTTCATCTTCTGGCTGGTGCGGGTGGTGGTAGCGATGGCGCCATGGATGCTGCCAACATCTTAAAGCCTGCCCTCGCGCGTGGTAATATCCATTTGATTGGCGCTACTACTTTGGATGAGTATCGCAAAAACATTGAAAAGGATAAAGCTCTTGCTCGTCGTTTCCAGACCGTATTAGTGGAAGAGCCGAGTGCGGCGGTGACCTTGCGTATTTTGAAGGGAATCAAATCTCATTACGAAAAACATCATGGCGTAGAGATTCCGGATAAGATTCTTGAAACCGCCATCAATATGTCGGGGCGCTACATTAATGACCGCTTTATGCCAGATAAGGTTATAGATGTAATTGATGAGGCTTCCGCTATTGCCAAAGTCGCCGAAGATAAAAAAGGTGGTAGCCGTTATAAAAAACTCAAAATTGAGGAAAAAGATTTGAGCGAAAAGATTGAATCTGCAGCCGAGGAAGAAAACTTCGAAAAAGCTGCTATGTGCAAAACTAGACTAGCCCAAATCAAAGAGGAAATCAAAAAGCTTGAAAAGGCTGGCGCCGGCAAAGAAAAAACGCCGAAACTCACAGAAGAGCATCTTGCCAAAGCGATTTCACTCAAAACCGGCATTCCTGTTTCCAAAGTTCATGGCTCAGAGCTGGAGCTTCTCATGAAACTAGAAGATCATATCGACAAAGCTATTATCGGTCAAGATGAAGCCGTGCACGCTGTCGCTAAGGCTATTCGTCGCGGTCGCTCCGGCATCGCCAATCCGAATCGTCCGATTGGCTCCTTCCTCTTCATGGGACCTACTGGCGTTGGTAAAACCGAGCTTGCTCGCGTAGTCGCACGGGAAGTTTTTGGTGGCGAAAATGCTCTGATTAAAATTGATATGTCTGAATTTGGCGAAAAGCACAACGTCTCCCGTCTCGTCGGCGCTCCAGCTGGCTATGTCGGCTACGATGATGGCGGTAAGCTCACTGAGGCAATCCGTCGTCGTCCATATTCCGTGGTTCTCTTTGACGAAATTGAAAAAGCACATCCAGACGTATTTAACTTGCTCCTCCAAATTCTAGAGGATGGTGTTTTAACTGACGGCCAAGGCAATAAGGTCAAGTTTAACAATACCGTGATTATTCTCACCTCCAACCTCGGTGCTGAAGGTATGTACCAGGACGACGATTTTGGCTTTGCCGTGCATGGCAAAAATGACAAAAAATCTCGCGCTGCCGAGTATGAAGTCCAAAAATCTGCCGCTATGCGTGCCCTCAAAAAAGCTATGCGCCCAGAACTAATTAACCGTCTCGATGCAATTCTCGTCTTCCATCCGCTCACTAAAAAACAGGTTGAACAAATCTTCGACAACTTGATTGAGGATTTGAGAAAACGCTTGGTCGCTAAGCATCTCGGCATCAAAATCTCCGAAAAGGCTAAAGCCTGGCTGATTGACGTCGGCTATGACCCTAAAAATGGTGCGCGCCCACTCCGTCGTGCCATTGAAGACCACGTCGAGTCGTTAATTTCTGACGCGATTATTTCCGGAAAATTGAAGGCTGGTGATATTATAAGTATAGATAGAAAAGCCGACAAATTAACACTGGCAGTTGCTAAGGAGTAATATGAAAGACATCACTACAAAACTCAGCCCAAAGAAAATAATTCTTGGCATAGCTATTATCCTTGCCGGTGTTGCTGGGGTAGTGGTCTATCAAAATCGTATTACTATTTCTGACTGGTTTTCTGCTTTGTCTTATAATCCGACATCTGAAGTTTCAAGCTTAATGGATTCCATCGGTTTGACCGGCTCCGCTCAATCTATTCTTCGTGCCACCCACCCATCGCTAAACACTAGTGAAGAGTTTAATAATTATTGTGATTCACACAGTCAGGAAATTTCCATCCTAGGCTGCTATACTAAGGGCCGGATTTACATCTACGATATTGATGAAGCTGAACTATCCGGTATCAAAGAGTCCACTCTTGCACACGAACTACTTCATGCCGTCTGGGAGCGCCTCTCCGAATCGGAAAAGACTCGGCTCTCCGCCCTTATCACAGAAGTCTATAATGACGAACAATACAATAGCCTCCTTGCAGAAGATCTCGAAACCTATTCCGAGTCTGAGCGCATCGATGAGCTTCATTCTCGTATCGGCACGGAAATCGTCGAATTGCCAGAAGAGTTAGAAAAGCACTACGCCAAATACTTCAATGACCAAGATGCGGTAGTCCTCTATTACAATGATTACATTGCTCCATTCCGTGAGCTTTCCGAAAAAATTGCAGATTTAAGCAGTCGTATTACTGCTCTAGACCAAGAAATCGAAACAAAGACCGCCGCCTATTACGCGGACGCTGAGGCTCTATCTACCCAGATTGACGAATTTAATAACTGCGCCAATACATCTAACTGTTTCTCAAGCAACGCCGAGTTTGCTGCAAAAAGAAACGAGCTAGTTAACCGTAAGGCGGAACTCGATAACGCTTTCAATGAAGTCAATCAGCTGATCACTGAGCGAAACAACCTTGCCGCAGAATACAATGACAGTATCCTCCGCGGTCAGACCTTGGAGAGCGTCATTAATAGTAATGCAAAAGTCGAAGAAATTAAATAAGGAGAAATTATGACTAAAAAATCTTACCTTGTCCCAACCGTCGTAGAAGAGACCGGCAGAGGCGAACGCGCCTATGATATTTACTCACGTCTCTTAAACGACCGTATCGTCTTCCTCGGCGAAGACGTTAATCCGCATACAGCCAATCTCGTGATTGCACAGTTGCTCTTCCTCGCCCATGAAGACCCTAAAAAAGACATTAAACTCTATATCAATTCGCCAGGCGGTTCCGTCTACGATGGCCTAGCGATTATTGATACCATGAACTACATCGAGCCAGATGTCCAGACTATTGGTATCGGTCTTCAGGCTAGCATGGGCGCAATGTTGCTTTCAAGTGGCGCTAAGGGCAAACGCTTTGTCCTGCCAAACTCTCGCATCATGATTCATCAACCTTCCTATGGCTCACCACAAAGTAAAGTTACCGATCAAGAAATCGAGCTAAGAGAAGGGCTCTTGCTTAAGAAATTATTGATTGAGATGCTTGCAAAAAATACCGGCAAAGACGTCAAACAAGTTGAGAAAGATATGGACCGCGATAATTGGATGTCTGCCGAAGAGGCTAAAAAGTACGGTATCATCGACGAAATCATTAAATAGTCTTATAATTAGACTATGGCAAAGCGCAAAACGAACTACGTCTGTCAAAACTGTGGGACCACCTTCTCTAAATGGAGTGGCAAATGCGAGAACTGTGGCGAGTGGAATACGCTCGTCGAGCAGATTGTTGACCTTGAAGATTCTGGAAAAAACGCCTTGGCCCAGGGTAAGCTTTCCGGCAAAAAACTAGAAAGTGTCTCGATTGATGACATCATTCCATCTGATGCCTCTGCGCGTTTTTCTACTGGCTTCAAAGATCTAGACAAAGTCCTCGGTGGCGGATTCTTATGCGGTTCCGTCTCGCTTCTTACTGGTCAGCCAGGTATCGGTAAATCTACTTTGCTTATGCAGATTTGTTCGAAAATCTCAAAAGAAGCAGCGGTGCTTTATATTTCCGGCGAAGAATCCGCTGGACAAGTCAAGCTTCGCGCTAAGCGCCTTGGCGCCGGCTCAAAAGATTTGAATTTTGCAAATAGCACTTCCGGAAACGACATTGCAAAAACTATCGAATCTGGCGATTTTAAGTTCGTCGTAGTCGATTCTATTCAGACACTCTCACTGGCTGAACTTACATCTGCTCCAGGCAGTGTTTCTCAAGTTACGAATTGCGGTAATCTCATCATTCGTGCCGCCAAGGCTTCCGATACAGCCGTAGTTATCGTTGGCCACGTCACTAAGGATGGTACGCTCGCCGGACCGAAGGTTTTGGAGCATCTAGTTGACGTGGTGATTAATTTTGAAGGCGATCGTTACGGCGGCTTCAAAACCGTCCGCGCTATTAAGAACCGTTTTGGCTCGACCATGGAAGTGGCAATTTTTGAAATGACCGAAGACGGTCTCTCGGAAGTAAAAGACCCTTCCGCTACGCTTCTAGCCGAACGTCAAAATACCGATGGCTCCATTATCCTAGCGACCCTGGAAGGGAATCGCCCTTTGCTCGTCGAGATTCAAGCTCTCGCCACCACTACGACTTTTGGCTACCCAAAACGTGCCTGCTCTGGCTATGATATTAACCGTTTGAATCTACTTATTGCCGTTTTGGAACGTCGCACTAAGCTTAAGTTATCAGACAAAGACATTTATATTAATGTCGTTGGTGGTATTAAAGTTCAGGATTCCGCAGCTGATTTAGCTGTTTGTATGGCTATTGCCTCCGCTGTCGCCAAGCGCAAACTTTCTGAAAAATACGTCGTCTTTGGCGAAGTCGGACTTGGTGGGGAAATACGCTCCGCCTTTCGTCCTGACCAACGTATTTCTGAAGCCAAAAAACTTGGCTTCACTCATGCCATTGGCCCGGCCACGGTGAAAGATCCTTTTGTCTATAAAGTAAAAGATTTGCGCGACACTTTGATTAAATACATGAACAATTAGCGGCTTTTAAGCGCTTGTTTTATGCGTTCTTCCGTTGACAGCGTTTTGTCAACCTTTGCCAATGCATCAGTGGCTTCCTTAAGTGGGAAGCCGAGCGCCATCAAAGCATCCAGTGCTTCATCTGATTCATCAATTCTTACGGCACCGATAATGTCTGCAGTGCCGTATTTTGAAGGCAGGCCAACTTTGTCGCGCAGGTCTACAATTACGCGTTCAGCAGATTTTTTGCCGAC
>JAGAVP010000023.1 GCA_017941835.1 Candidatus Saccharimonadota bacterium | reverse complement strand
CCCCTTACACGCTTTCCAAGCGTGCTCCTTAAACCACTCGGACACCCTTCCGTCTTGCCTTATTATATCAGATTACACCACCATCGTAAAGGCTAAAACTCCCAATAAAAATTGCCCGGAATCAACGTTCCGGGCCCTACACTAGTACAAGAACTTCTCGCAAAATAAACTCATTACTTCAAAAATAATCCTTTCGATAGGAATCATGTTCGATAAAACCGCCACCGCTGCAGATGCAATTACCCAAAAGGTAATATCAAACAAATAGTACATCTCATCCGCCGTTAACTGTCGACTCTCTAGCCGTTCCATATCCTTCGAAAAATCTTCGTTGTTCATTGTACAACCCCCCTCTCAATTTGCTTTGAGCATTTTCTACCCAACCTTACCAGTTTAGCACAAATCATCAAAAATGTCAATTCCGCCTATGCTTCTACCTCTTTTATTCTACGAAAAAATGTGTTATAATTTAAAAAATGAATATTCTCAGCATCGAATCATCTTGTGACGAAACTGCCGCCGCCATCATCTCCGGCAATCCATTTTCAAAGGAAGCCCATCCAGAGATTCTCAGCAATGTCGTTGTCTCCCAAATCGACATTTTTAAAGCTTACGGTGGCGTCATTCCGGAAGTTGCCGCCCGTTCCCATCTCGAGGCCATCCTCCCCGTTATTCATCAAGCCTTCAAAGAAGCTAATTTTACAAGTACTGATAAGTCCGGCAACCCCAAAGACGACTGGGACAAAATCGACGCTATCGCCGTCACCCATACTCCAGGCCTTCTTGGTTCCCTGCTAATCGGCACTCTCACCGCCCGCACCCTTGCCATTCTACACAACAAACCCCTCTACGCCGTCCACCACCTCAAATCACACATCTACAGCAACTGGCTAGGGAATGAACGTGTTCCAGTATTCCCCATCCTAGCTTTAGTCATTTCCGGCGGCCACACCCAAATCATCCGCATGACCGAGCATAATCACTTCGAAATCATCGGCACCACTTACGACGATGCCGTCGGCGAATGTTTCGATAAAGTCGCCAAAATCCTTGGTCTTCCCTACCCGGGCGGACCTTCGATTGCCAAAGCCGCCAAAAACGGCGACCCTAAAAAATACCACCTTCCCCACCCTCAGATTAAAGATCTTGACTTTTCTTTTTCCGGCCTCAAAACTGCCGTACTCCGCGCCGTCCAAAAAGAAGTCGGCGTCCCAATTTCCTATCCATCTCATCAGCTAAAAGACCTTTTATCGGAGCAACAAGTCGCCGACTTCGCCGCCTCTTTTGAACAAACCGCCTGCGAGATTTTGCTTGAAAAACTCGAAAAAGCCCTAGAAAAATACCCCGACACTAGGAGCATCGTTTTCGCCGGTGGCGTCAGCGCCAACAATCGTCTGCGAAAAAAATGTTTAGGATTATTGGCTACCACGGGATCTCCGCGACAACGGGAGCGGACGATAGGGAGTCCGCCCGTAACGACGGGCCGGACGACCGGTGCCCGTGGAGCCAATAATCTAAACATTTTCTTCCCAGAACCATGTTTCTCTGGCGACAACGCCGCCATGGTCGGCGCCGCCGCCTTTTACGAAATCGCCTCAGGCGTCCAACCAACCGACCCACTTAGTCTCAACATCCTTCCCCGCTCCACCATCAAATAACTTTTTGTAAAATCCCTTTACTTTTTTGATAAAGCGTGATATAATATAAAAATCCTAGGTCCGCACTTCCTAAACAAAGTAGAAACAAGTATATTTTCGTTCTTTCATGTTCATAATAATTGTAAAATCCCTTCATGACATGTTTTACAAATTATAGTAGAACGAAAAAAACAGTGGAATTGCCTTCCAAAAAGAGAATTTTCACTACAAAAAGCATTGCAAAACACAGAGCGCCAATCCTAGGTAGGCGCAACAAACCCCATGGGCGGTCAGATTGACCGCCCTTTTTCATAGCCACATAGCTTTTCCACACCCCTGTTCCACCCCTGTGGAAAAGCCTTTTTTCTCTGTGGATAACTTCTATGCTATAATTAGACCATGGAAATCCCCTTACAACAAACCAAAAACTGGCAAAAACTCCAAACCAAACTAGGCGAAAAAACATTTTATGAAAAAACCAACGATTATACTTATCTTTGCATAGAAAAGCAAACAAAGTTCGGAAACTACTTATATTTGCCCTACGGACCATATGCCCCGACTAAAAATAGCGCCAGGAAGGTCTACAAGGCCCTAGAAAGCCTCGCCGACTCAAAAAACATAACCTTTATCAGAATTGAGCCACAATCGCCTGAAACGGCCGAATTTTGGCTAAATTTACCAAATTGTCAAAAATCCCGCAATTTATCCCCTGAAGAGACCTGGATTCTAGATCTCCGCTTAAGAATGGACGAAATCTACAAAAACATGAAGCAAAACACCAGAAATCTCTGTAAAAACTACGCCAAAAAAGGCCTTTCCGTCAAAATTTCTGACGACAAATCTCGCGACATAAAAATTCTGGCAAAATTTCACAAAGAAATCGCAAAACAGCATAAAATCGGTGCTTTTTCCGAAAATTACCTTCGCGCCGAAGCCGAGCAAGATTTTGCCACCCTATACGTCGCCTATTTTGAGAAAAAACCTATCGCCGCTTCCCTGTTTTTTGACCATGGCGACACTCGCTACTATATGCAATCCGCTTCTGATAAAAATTACCATAAGCTTCCTGCCACTTATGCTATTTTAAACGAGGCTATCAAGGACGCCAAAGCAAAAAACCTCAAAAATTTTGATTTTTGGGGTATCGCTCCGGAAAACGCTCCAAAAAGCCATCCGTGGTCCGGTTTTACCAGCTTCAAAAAATCTTTTGGTGGTCGCGAAGTTAAATATCTCGGCACCTATGACTTAGTTTTTAGACCTGTTGAGTACAAAATCTACCAGCTCGCCCGCTCCGGCAATCGCTTCCTAAGAAGACTTCGAAAATAAACCCCAAGTAGTTCCCTATCATATAGCAAAATTCCAGTTTCTAAAACCCGAAATATCAAAAAATAGCTCGAAAGAGCTATTTTTTCTCGAATTTATTCAGATTAAAAAGCGGTACCTTGTCTTTATCGATTAACTCGCGCGCCTTTCTCATTAAACGAATCAGTCCCGCCTCAGTTTTCGCCGAGCCAACATGCACAGTCTTGACCACTTTTCCCTGCTCCTTGTAGCAGACCTGAACTCCAGTCGCACCAGAACCAGTCTTAAACCTTCTGATATAAGCCATAGCAACATTTTATTAAAATCCCGACTTTTTCGCAAGAAAAACCACAAACTTTTCCACTAAAAACTCCAGAAAAGCACAAGCTCTTCCCTATTATTTAGCATACTGTTGACTTAGCAACCCGCTCGTGCTAATATAAGCCTAACAATTATCCATACACGGGACTTAAATTGGACGCATGACGGGATAATTGGAGGTAAAATCCGAAAAACAGTAAATCGCTCATCAAAAAGCGATAATATGTCATATTGTGTAGAACGTGTCAACGTTCATACTTTTGATTTCAAAAAATGCCAACATTCTTCACAAAAGGGTTAAGCTTTTATATATTCAAAAAATCTAAATTAACAGGGAAGAACTCTCGTTATGCAACAAAAAGCCCCCGCTTTGCGGAGGCTCAATTTTACTGATAATCTTGAAGAAAATGTCCATAGGCCCAAGGGTCTAATAATATACGCTTTGCCCAGGCGGGATAGCCTTCATCATAGTGCCTCACCCCAGAAGCAGCCAGCTCCTCGCACGCCTTGATCGTCTTGTCATCTAAAAAATTCCCCATAGAAATCTCCTTCTCCATCAGTCTCGCCCAATTGCGACACATCTCGATAACAGGGAAGCATTCTTCTCCCCTATTCTCGCGCTCAAAATTCTCAAAATTCTTTTTGGCCTGCTTACTTAAAAACGACATTTCTGGCGCATCAATAAGCGCAATCTTCAAAATTACGTATTTGATAACGTTGACCATGTCACCCCTCCTTACGTTATACAAAATAAAGAACAATGATAAGAATTATACCACAAGCTCCCGTAAAATCAACTAGATAGCCGCTCTTTCTCTCTTGAGCCGCTCAATTAGTTCTTCTTTTTCAGCGATCAGTTTGCGCGTTTCGTTCACAAGTTCCGCCGGCGCCTTATCCACGTAATTTGGATTCATCATCCGCATATTTAGGCTATCAAGCTCGCGTCCCACCGCCAGAATCTTACCCTCTAGCGCTGTCGCGTAATCGGCTACCACCTCTGGAGAAACATCCAGATAAACCTCGTGGTTCGCCACTGGAAGCCTCAAACCTCTTGGCTGTCCTCCCGTAGAAATCACCGCAGAAATGCCACTAAGCCTCTGCACTAGCACTTGATTATCGTCCACCAGGGAATCATCGCCAAAAAGCATAACCGTATTGGCCTTAGAAAAGCCTTTGTGAGCCTCTGAGAGCGCCTGCAAGGTGCTTCTCGTCACAAAAACGATATTGGATAGCTTTTCAAAGTTCTCGGCCGAAATTGGGTCAAATTTGAAGTCTGCCGGCCATCGCTCGGAAATTAGCAGTCCCTCCGTCCAAGAAAGATTCTGCCAAATCGCCTCTGTTACAAACGGTGCAAACGGGTGCAACATCTTCAAAATCGCCTCTAGAGTCACCTTCAAAAGTCCGGCATTCTTATAAACCTTCTCGGTCTCGATGAACCAGTCTGCATATTTATCCCAAATCAGGGAATAAAGCGTCTCCACCGCTTCTGAGAAGCGATAGTTCTTCATCTGACTCTCCACCTGCCACTTCACCTCATTAATTTCCCGACAGATCCAGTCCTCCCCAGGATTAAGCGTCGTGGCAGGAGTATTGCTATCTGCCTCGTCAACAATAACCTGAATGAATCTGGAAATATTCCAAAGCTTATTGCAAAGATTACGCCCAGCAACCACGCTCTGTTCCGAAAACGCCTGATTCATGCCAGCAGAGCGCCCCCTTAAAATACCCAATCTAAACGCATCGCTGCCATATTTTGCCACCAAATCCATCGGATTAATCACGTTGCCCTTGGATTTGCTCATCT
>JAGAVP010000022.1 GCA_017941835.1 Candidatus Saccharimonadota bacterium | reverse complement strand
TATCAAATCATCACTTATTCTAGCTGGGCTTGTAGCGTCAACAGCGGTACTCGGTGCAAATGTGAGTGCGCTTGACCAGACTTGGGGCCCACAGGATAGAGAAAGGTTCACCTGGGATAAGCCAGCGGACTACGTGACTTTTAACTCGATTACGGACAACCCGTTCATTGGCGATGAGTCAAACTTTGTCCGCGTAAAAGAATATGTTGAGGGCGGAGCGAATGGTGGTTGGACCGATAATGTAACGGTTGAGCCAGGGAAGGAATATGAAGTCTTCATCTACTTCCACAATAACGCCTCGGCAACGCTTAATAATGACAAGGGTGAAGGTCTAGCGCTCAATACGAGAGTGGCGACAAGCTTTCCAACTAAGCTTAAAGCGGGTGATTCTGGCGTAATTCGCGGTTCAGTTTCGGCAAGCAATGCTGATCCAACGAAGGTTTGGGACACGGCATTCTTCAAGGCGGATCAAACGATTTACCTAAGCTATATTCCGAATACTGCGATTCTTCATTCAAGTGATAACTGTAAAACAACTGACGGAACGGTGCTTTCGGCGGATGCATTCTTCGCAAGTGATGAAGATGTGCAGAAACAGACTGATACGGTTGGCGCAATGATTGCCTGCTATAACGCAGATAATCTTTGGGGAACGATTCCAGGTTGTAATGAGTATGCTGGGTATGTAACTTACCGTGTAAGAGCAGACCAGCCAGCTTTCTGGACGGAGAAAACCGTTTCTGCGAGTGGTCAAAACAACTATGTGGAATACATGGATGCTAATGCTGGTGATACCCTAGATTTTAAGATTTACTACAAAAATACTGGTACGACCAATCAGATTGACGTTGTGGCACACGATACGGTACAGAGCGGGCTAAGCTATGTTTCTGGAACAGTGAAGGTGACTACTCCTGCAGGAGCTGTAACGCTGACAGCGGAGCAGGAAGCAAAATTATTCAATGGTAGCGATACGAACGGCTTGATTATCGGTGATTTCCAACCTGGTGAGGAGGCGACAATTACTTATCAAGCTAAAGTCGCGAATACAGAACAGCTAAGCTGTGGCGATAATATCTTGTACAATGATGCAACTATCCAGACCGCAAATGGTTCGGAATTTGATAAGGTACAGGTGACTGTGAACAAAGCTTGTGCTCAGCCAACTCCTAATACACCTTCTGAATTGCCAACGACTGGCCCAACAGAGATTGCTTTACTCGTAGTCGTAATCTTGACGATTGGTGGTGGCGGCTTCTACTTCTATCGCTCTGCGAAGATGCTGAAAAAGGTCTCGGCAGGTGAAGTGCCAACGGATTTTAACTCAGAATCCAGCAAAACGGTGATTGAAGGTATCAGAAACGACACTGAGAAATAGGCAAAAAAAGAGCGCTCTTTAAGCGCTCTTTTTGTTGGGGGCTTTTCAAAACCCAAAAAGTATGCTACAATATTTAGAGTTTTAATAAAAGGAATAATATGAAGAAAGCAGTTATACTCGTAGGCGGGAAGCAATATCTCGTTTCCGAGAAAGAGACCCTACGGGTGGACCTCCTCCCGGCAGGAACAAAAGAGCTCGAAACATCTGCTCTCCTTGTAATTGATGGTGATAAAACCACGGTTGGTACACCAGAAGTGAAGGGCGTGAAGGTTTCGGCAAAAGTTGTAGAAGAAAAGGTTGCTGGAGACAAAGTCCGCGTGATTCGTTATCACTCCAAGAAACGTGTACACAAAGAGACTGGTCACCGCCAGAAGTACTCTGTAATCGAAATCGTTTCGATTAAATAAGTTAAAAATAAGCCCTTTCGGGCTTATTTTTATGGTATAATAGCATTATGGCTACGGTTATTTGTATAACTAACCAAAAAGGAGGTGTAGGGAAAACCACGACAGCGGTTAACCTGGGCTATTTTTTGGCAAAGGACAAGTTTAAGACATTAATCGTTGACTTTGATCCACAGGGAAATGCTACGTCTGGACTGGGAGTAACAAAGAAGCAGCTGAAAAATACAATGACGGAGGTCTTGACGGGACAGTCAGGCCTTGCGGAGACGTTGATAGAAACAAAAACGAAGAACCTTTGGATTGCACCAACAACGCCTGAGCTTGCTAACGCTGAGGTGGAGATTGCAAATATAAAGGGGAAATTTACTCAGCTTAAGAACGCAATTTCTCAGATTGGGCAACAATTTGACTACATTATTATTGATAGCCCTCCATCTTTATCACTTTTGACGGTGAATGGGATGATAGCAGCAGATTACTTGCTCTTGCCAGTACAGACAGAGTTTTATGCGCTGGAAGGGGTAGCGCAGCTCTTAGATAGTATGAAGTTAGTAAAGAAAGCAATGAATCCAAATTTGCGACTCCTGGGGGTGCTAGCAACGATGTATGATAAGCGCACTTCGCTTTCGGTGGAAGTGTTAGCGGAAGTGAAACGATACTTTAAGGATAAGGTGTTTAATGCGACGATTCCGAGGAATGTGCGAGTAGCAGAAGCACCGAGCCACGGTGTTCCGGTAGGGAATTATGACAAGTTCTCTAAGGGGGCAAAGGCATACAAGGATTTGGCGCGTGAAGTTGAAAGAAGAACTGGAAAAAGAAAATAAAAAGGAGAAACTATGGCAAAACACGGACTAGGAAGAGGATTTGAGAGCTTAATACCGACAGACCTTGTCGATGAAGAATTTGATCCGACGGCGGATGTGGAGGCAGAAGAGGGGCAGAAGCTGCGCGAGATCAAGATCACGGAGATTATACGCGATGAAGAGCAGCCGAGGAAGGATTTTGATGCGGAGGCTTTGCAAGCCTTGGCGGACTCAATTAAGGAGCATGGGATTTTATCGCCGATTGTGGTAGTAAAAGAGGAAGACAAGTACAAAATTGTAGCAGGAGAAAGGCGCTGGCGGGCAGCGAAGATTGCGGGGCTTGATACGGTGCCGGCGATTGTGAGGACGCTTGATGCGCAGAATAGACTGGAGCTTTCGATTATTGAGAATGCACAAAGAGAGGATTTATCGGCGATTGAGCTTGCGACGGCCTATGCGAAGTTGAAGACGCAGTTTAACCTCTCTGAGGAAGAAATTGCAAAACGTGTGGGAAAGAGTAAGACGGCAGTAGAGAACACGATGAGACTCTTGAACCTGCCAGATTTTGCAAAGAAAGCGATGCAAGAGCATAAGCTGTCTGAGGGTGTAATGAGACCACTTGTCGCGGCGGACGAGGAAACAACAAAAAAGGCGATCCCGTTAATTGTAGACGAGGGCTGGACGGTGCGTCAGGTACAGAGATTTATTGCCTCGAAGAAAAAGCGGAGCTCGGCACAAGCGGTAAAAGCTTCGACTTATCTGAAACAGGAAGAAAGATTGGGTCAAAAGTATTGTTCTAAGGTGAGAATCGGTACAAAAAGCGTGACCTTTAGCGTTAAAAACGAAGAAGAGCTGAAAAAACTACTGAAAGCCTTGGCTTAGTAACCGTAATGACATTGTATATACAATGTCATTATTTTTGTTATTTGTTGCGACTGAGTTGGGCGCGAAGTTTCTGGCGGGCATGAGGGGTGAAAATTTTGTCGAGAAGCCAAGATTCTCTGGCGGTGCGATTTTTGGAGGTGAGGATTTCGACGATGTCACCATGCTGGAGTTTAGTGTTTAGGCTACTCATTTTGCCATTAATTTTGACGCCGGTGACATGTTCGCCGATTTCGGAATGAAGACGATAGGCGAAATCAAGTGGTAAAGATCCCTTGGGAAGGTCGATAATATCACCTTTGGGTGTATAGACGAAAATCTTGTCAGCAAAGAGGTTAAGGCGAAGTTTTTTGATGTCAATTTTTTTGCCAGCACGGAGTTTTGCGGCGGTTTCTTGGAGCTCGGTAATCCAGAGGAGATTAGTGGGGAGGTGCTGAATCTTGCCGGTTTTATAGTTTTCGGTGAGCTTTTGCTCGTTATAGTAAAAGCTGGCGGCGAGTCCGCGCTCAGCGTATTCGTGCATTTCGTGAGTGCGAATTTGAAATTCAATAATCTTTTTGTCTTTAGTGATGACGGTGGTGTGCAGGGATTGGTAGCCGTTTTGTTTAGGCATAGCAATATAATCTTTAATGCGACCACTCATCGGCATGTAGAGAGAGTGAATGATGCCGAGGGTGAGATAACAGTCAGTGATATCATTGACGATGATGCGAAGTGCGGTAAGATCGTAAATTTCCCCCATGTTCTGGTTGTGTTTGGCGAGCTTTTTATGGAGGGAATAGACAGATTTGACACGGCCAGAAATTTGGAATTTGATTTTTTCGCGACCAAGTGCTTCGGAAACTTCTTTTTGGATTTTTTGCATGGTTTTTTCGGCGGAAAGATTGTATTTTTCGATAATGTCGGCGAGCTCATGATAGCGCTTGGGATTGACATAGGAAAAAGCGATATCGGCCATTTCTACGCGCAGACGTCCCATGTTGAGGCGGTCAGCAAGGGGAGCAAAAACTTCAAGAGTTTCTTTAGCAATTTTCTTTTGCTTGTCTGGAGGAAGGGCGGAAAGAGTGCGGAGATTGTGGAGACGGTCGGCAAGCTTAATGATAAGAACACGAATGTCGGAACCGGTAGCGACGAGTAGACGGAGCAGATTATCTCTAGTTTGGGGAAGATAGGTATCAATATCGCGCATGCCGGAACGGGCAGTCCCAAGTTTGGTGACGCCATCAACTAAAAAGGCGACTTGTTCACCAAATTGTTCTTTGATGTCTTGAAGTGTGACGGAAGTGTCTTCAACGGTGTCATGTAAAACGGCGGCGATAATTGTATCTTCATCCATGCCCCAATCTTCGACGATTTTCATGACGGCTAGGGGGTGGGAAATATAAGGGTCACCGGACCTTCTAAACTGGCCTTCATGGGCCGCGGTGGCGAACTGGATGGCTTTCTCTATACGGGGACTTTTTCTAGCTTTTGACATAACTTCATTATAACGCAGATTTGTAGTATAATAAGCCTAATATGAGAACACTATGGACAGATGGGAGCGCGTCTCCAAATCCCGGACCTGGAGGTTTTGCGGTGATTGAAAATGGCGTTCCGGTGGCCTTGGGGAGCGAAGCAGAATCTTCTAATATCAGAATGGAAGGTTGCGCCTTAATTGCGGCGATGGAGATGTTGGCGGGCGAGAACGGTGAAATTGTGACGGATTCAGAATTTTGGATTAATGTTTTAACAAAATGGGCGCCTGGATGGGAGGCGAAAGGCTGGAAGAAGCGTGGCGGAGAAATTAAAAATCTAGATTTGGTCAAAAAAGCGTATATGTTGTATAAAATCGGAAATGTAAGATTGAAATGGACACGGGGGCACGTTGGTACAGATATGAACGAACTGGCGGATGAGTGGGCGAATAAGGCAAGGGAAGGAGCGACATTATGAAAAGAGTCACAGTAAAAGTCCAGGTGAAAAACCCACAAGAGCTCGAGCAGAGGATGAAGGACATTAGCTTGGAGTTTGAACCGGTATTATATCAGCATGACCGTGTGTATGTGCAGCGTGGGTACAAAAGAGGTATGAATATGCCAAGGTTTATCATGCGCACGGAGATGACGGCCGTAGATAAGCCGGCAGTGTATAAACTGATTCTGAAGAGACATATTGAGGATAGTGGAATCGAAATTACTGATAGATCGGTGATACGTGATTATACGGAAATTGTAAATATGCTACAACAACTTGGTTTCGTGCTGGCTAGCGAAGTGAGTCGGCGTAGGAAGAGGATTAAACTTTCGGAGACTTCACGGATATATTACGATACGGTGGACGGCTTGAGTACGCCATATCTTAAGATTGAAACGTCGTTAGACGAAGATGATAAGGTGAGTGACGTGATGGCGGATCTCAAACGGACATTGAAGCTATTCCATTTGGCGGACGGAAATATCTCGCAAGAGCCTTACTTTGAGATTTTGCAGAAAAATGCTACAATAAACAATAAGTAAGAGAGGTAACATGGAAGAAAAGTTTGATATTTTTCAGTGGGCGAATGAAGTTGATGAAATTAAAAATAATGTATCTGTAGAACTGTTTTTGTTTAATAAGAACTATACGCCGTACAAGGTGAGATATACAGACAGTTTGACTGCGAACGTAAAAGAAATGTTTATGAATGCGGCGCTGAAATATATCATTGAAGAGGCGGACAAGGGACTGGAGTGCCGCGATTATGAGCTTTCAGATGGTGAAGATAAGGTAGTCTATCGGACCGAGCTTTCTAAGGTGGGTCGAGCAGAGACTCTGATTCATTTAATTGAAAATGAATATAAGGACATTGATTATTTTTCTGACAATGAGTATGAGTTTAAGAAGGTAAAAGGGATTATTGCGAAATTTAGCTATCCTGGCGGAGATAATGGTACGAAAGTATTTTATATCGCAAAGGGAATTGCGGCATCTTCGGCGATTAAGGGGGCGCAAAGCTGGGAGCTAAATGGGGAAAGCTTTGAACCGTTTTCGGCGGAAGTAGCAATTAAAATGCCAACAGATAATCAAGTGGCGATTGTTGATGGCACGGTGATAATTTTTAATCAGCCAAAATTTGAGACGTTGTTTCAGTATGATTATAAGGCGCAGGTGATTGCGGAAGAGAAGGCTAAGGAACTACAGGAAAAATATAAATTGAGTTTTTCGGAAGGTTTGACGCTTAATGCTTTGCTGCAGGACAAGAAACCGTTACTAAAGAAAGTGCAAGCTTTTGATATTGAAAATGAGATGAGTCAGAAGGATTTGATTGATTATGCAGATAAAATGGAGCTAGAGTTAATGACGGATGATGATGGCTCGATTATTATCATGGATGATAAGGATCTTTCGATGTTCGTGAACTTGGTGAATGAAGACTACTACGTTTCGCCAGTGAACGGAAAGCGTTATGAGATTAAGTCAAAGAAATTGCTTGAGGACGCTGAGGGAGAGCCACCAAGAGGCTAAGTAGACAATGAACAAGATTTGGGCGCGGGTGAGAAAAAAGATTACGTTCAGAGTCGTTCTTAGTATTGTCACCTTTGTTTTGATTGCGGTAGTTCTGTGGAATGCTAGGGAAGAAGTGGCAAAGGCGCTAGATTTTCTTGCGAATACGAATATTTTGATTATTTTGCTTTTGATTCCGGAGCAATTATTTATGTATTTTTGCTGTGGTCAGATTTTCTTTTCCTATATGGCGGCAAAAAAGGATGCTCGGAAGGTATCGTGGTGGAATTTGATGCGAATTTCTCTGGAATTAAATTTTATGAACCATGCGGTACCAAGTGGCGGCGTTTCGGGCTTGGGATATGTGGCTTGGCGTTTTAAGCCATATGGAGCATCGGCGGCGCAAGCTAGTTTTATGTATGTATTGAGATATGCAATTACGACTTTTGCAAATCAGGCCCAGACATTAATTGCGATTGCGATACTGGCGGTGACAGGGTCGGTGGCAGCGGAGAATCGTTATATGCTCTGGATTGTGGGGGTGATTTCGGTGGCGGTGATTGGCATGGTGATTGGTGGATCAGCGATTGCGAGTAATAAACGAGCGCTAAGCTGGGCTTCAAAAACTTTTACGAGGCTCGCGAATTTTGTTGTAAAAGCAGTGACTTTTGGTAAAAAGACCGAGGCCTTGAAGCAGGAGACGGTGGATAATTTTTGCATGGAAATACATGAAAATTTTGCTGAAGCAAAGAGAAATAGAAGGATTTTGAAGAAGCCGATTTTTTGGGGCATTCTGTATAGTTTCTTTGAGGTGGCAACGTATTGGGTAGTAGCAACTTCAATGGGACATCCGGAATTGATGCCGCAGATAATGGTGGCGGAAGCGGTAGGCTCAGTGCTGGGGGCAGTAATTCCGACGCCGGGTGGCGCAGGTGGATATGAAGCATCGATGGCCGGAGTGATGTGGGCGCTCGGAGTGGATTTCGGGTTGGCTACAGCAGTAGTGGTAACGACGCGTGTAATCGTACTCGTGGGTACCATTGTTTCTGGATATGGATTTTATCAACATGCGATTGCCAAGATTGGCAAGGAAGAGAAAGCAGAGATAGAAGAATTAAACAAAAGAGGGATTTAATGGATTTAGAAATGAAGTTTTCTGTGTCAGAATTTCTGGCGGTAGTGAATCAGACACTTGAATATGCGTATTCGTCCGTTGTGATAGAAGGCGAGGTGTCGGGATTCAAAATTAATCAAGGGAAGTGGGTGTTTTTTGACCTGAAAGATGAAGAGGGCTCGATTTCGTGCTTTTTGCCACTCTTTTCGTTGAGAATGGAGCTTGCGGATGGGATGAAAATTGTGGTGCGTGGTGAGCCGAAGGTAACGAAATGGGGAAAATTCTCGCTAACTGTGAGACAAATGATGCCGGTAGGCG
>JAGAVP010000021.1 GCA_017941835.1 Candidatus Saccharimonadota bacterium | reverse complement strand
GTCTAAAACAATCCACGTTGACACAAAAACATTTGTGAGATTTTGGCTAGTCGTAGCGGCATTGATTGCGCTGGTGTTATTTATAGATAGGGCGCGCACCGGTCTATTGATTATTGGAATTTCAATCTTCCTCGCCCTGGCTTTTAAACCTTTGACGAAGCGCATCGATAAGATGCTCGGGAAAAAAGGTCACCCTGGACTTGCTGCTGGTATTACTGTTACGGGAATTGTCTTGATTTTAGGTATAATAGTTGCACTAGTCGGACCAGTCGTAGTAAGTGAGACGTCAAAGTTTCTCTCTCAGGCTCCTGGACAGATTCAAGACGCGATTTCGCAAAGTTCCTTCATCGATGAGCTTGGGGCTAAATTCGGCATTGAGGATGCGCGTGGACAGCTAAGTACGCTTATTAAGAATACTTTCCATTCACTCTTTGGAAGTTTTCCGCAAACTTTATTTTCGAGCGTAAGTACGGTCGCGAACTTCATGATGGGGACAATTATCACAGTGGTTCTGACGATTTTGTTTATCACGCAGGGTCCTGGTGTAATGAAATCGCTACTTAAACGAATAAGTACTAGGAGTCAAAAGGCTTCTAATTTGGCGGAAAGAGTTGCTTGGAAAATTTCCGGAGTTATTTCTGGTTACGTGACTGGTCAACTTTTCGTTGCGGTGATTGACGCTACATTTACTGGACTGATGGTGTTCGTGCTATCGCTTATTTTTGGCTTCTCGTCGGGACTAGCTTTGCCAATGGCCCTTGTATCGCTAGCGTTCTACATGATTCCGATGTTTGGTCAGGTGATGACAGACATCATCGTATCGCTAATGCTATTTATTTCTAATCCTTGGGCGGCTTTGATTTTCCTTGTCTCCTACCTAGTGTTTGCTCAAATTGAGGCTAATGTAATAGCCCCAAGAATTCAAGGAAACAGAATGTCTCTGCCACCACTGATTATTCTCGTGGCGGTAACGGTTGGCGTCTACGCTTTTGGGCTGATTGGTGCGATTGTTTCAATCCCGGTTGCCGGTATAATAAAGGTTTTGATTGATGAATATCAAAATATGAAAGAAATATCAGAAAATTAAGCTAGATATTGCCAAATCGGACCGTTCTCGGTATCGAGGACGGTTATTTTGTTCTCAGCTAGCTTTTCGCGTAGAGCGTCGGCGGTAGCATAGTCGCCCGCCCTTCTGGCGTTTTCACGTGCCTTGATTTGTTCTTTTAGTTCATCGGTCAGGTCTGGGCTGGTCTTTAATAAATCTAGGCCAAGAAGTTGATCGATAAAGCGCCAGTCGTCAAGAGAAAGAGTATTATCGTCTATATAGGCCATGAGCTCTGCAGAATTTAAATCGTTATTAACGAAGGAGAGGGCGGTTTCTTTAATGAAGCTAGAACTTAGATCTTTTTGGTAACTTTCAGCAACGCGATTGCGCCAATTCAAACGACGATTTTTAGCTGCATTTAAATCTTCGAAACTGAAATTACGGTCACTACGGTAGTGGCCTTGAAGCACCCAAAGCTTGAAGTCGTAGGGGGAATAGCCCTTTTCTCTTAAATCATCAAGTGTATAAATATTGCCAAGAGATTTAGAAACTTTTTGGCCGTCAATGGTAATAAAATTACAATGTAGCCAGTAATGGCTAAGTTTTTCATCAAATGCAGCCTCGCTTTGGGCGATTTCGTTGGTATGATGAATTGGGATATGATCAATACCGCCGGTATGTATATCAATAGGCTCACCTAATTCTTCGTGAATGATAGTGGAGCACTCTAGATGCCAGCCTGGGTAGCCCATTTTACCGTTGAATTCCCATTGCATGGCGTGGTCTTCGCCTGGTTTAACATACTTCCAGACGGCAAAATCGGAAGCATTGCGTTTTTCGGAGTTAAATTCTACTCGTGCGCCAGCCTTTAATTTTTCTAGATTCAGCCTTGCAAAATCGGCATACTTTTCAAATTTACTGGTATCGTAATAGATGCCGTCGCTAGTCTCATAGGTATAGCCTTTGTCGATTAGCTTTTTAACAAGTGCGATGTCTGCTTCAATATAGTCAGTCGCACGGGCAATTTTTGTAGGTTCAGTTAGATTAAGGGCGCGAAAATCTTTAAGAAAAGCCGTAATGTATTTATCGGCAATTTCCCAGACAGTCTTTCCCTCTCTTTTTGCACCTTTTTCAAGTTTATCTTCGCCCTCATCTGCATCTGAAGATAAGTGCCCTACGTCGGTCAGGTTTAGTACGCGATTTACTTGGTAGCCGTTTAGGGATAAAGTGCGAACTAGCAGGTCCCAGTAAATATAGGAAGAAAAATTGCCAATATGGGCGTAGCTATAGACCGTCGGTCCGCAAGTGTAGATTTTAATGTTGTTTGGATCTTGCGGAACGAATTCTGCTACGTTCTTAGTGATTTGGTTATAGAGTTTCATTTGCTGCCTCAGCTTTCACTTTGGTGATTGCGTTTATAATTTCATGAACAGTGTCTTCGTAGCTTAAGTCATAGGTACGGAAACCGGCGGCATATGGATGGCCTCCGCCACCAAAGTATTCCGCGATTTTGTCGCAAGGAACATTATTGCCGCGAAGTTTGCCGGTAACTTTCCCGTCTGGATAGGTTTTGATGGCGACGGCGATTTCGACGCCTTCTACCATGCGGAGTTCTTCTAGAATGAGAACGTTGGGATTGTACTCGTCAGAATAGTTTTGGATATCGTCCCATGGAATATGTACAGCGGCAAGCGTGCCATCGAGATAGTACTCAACACGCTTGATTAGGTCTGCTTTGTAGTCGAGGATGCGAGGAGATTTTTTAGAAAACTCACGTCGTTTTTCGTCTAGATCTGAGACTGAGAGGCCATGCCTTACTAAATCGCCCACGGCTTCAAAGGTTTCTGCGCTGACGGCCGGGGAGACTAGTCCGAGAGTATCGGAAAGAATGCCATAATAGAGGTACTCACAGGCTTTTTTCTCGCGGACTTTTTCTTCTTCGTTTAGGTCATCATATTTTTCTGAGAGGAATTTTTGTTCTTTTGCTATACGATAGATAAGATCACAACAAGCTGGTAGGGTCTGAATCAGGCCTTGATGGGCAAAGCTCAGGTCATCTTCTGTTTCGTGGTGGTCTAGTACAAAGATGGGTGAGCGGATAAGACGATTCTTGATGGTTGGGTCATCTAGTAGCTTTGATAATAAGACTTCTGCGGCGGTATCTACAATGATGTATCCGTCTGCGTTGGAATCAAATTCGTTGGATACGCGAGACCAATCGTCGAAATAACGAAGATATTTTGGAATATCGACAGGACAATATAGAGAGATTTCGTGGTCTTTTAGTAGGTAATCCAATGCTAAAGCTGAACCAAGAGAATCTCCGTCCGGGTTTTCAGCCTGGATGATGGATATTCTTTTTTTGTCTTTAACGAAATCTGTGAACGATTGGTATAACATATGAATATTATACCATAAATATTAGCTACATTTCTTGCCCGATATCCCCAATCATTTTTACCGAGTCGCTTTCGGGTAGAGCCTCAACATTTTTGAGTTTGCGTTCGATTTGGCGAGAGGTTGTCGCGGCAGATTCTATTTTATTAGCGCTTTCGATGAGCTTTTTATGGGTCGCGTCTAGAAGATCGCCAAATTTACTAAACTGACTCTTAACTGCACCGAGGACTTGCCAGACTTCGCTGGAGCGCTTTTCGATAGCGACGGATTTGAAGCCCATCAGTAGACCGTTAAGCGCAACAGGGAGAGTTGATGGTGAAGTAATACTTACGTGGTGTTTTTGGCGGATTTCGTCGGATAGACCAGGAATTCTCAGAATTTCAGCATAGAGCGATTCAGTAGGTACAAACATGATGCCAAAATCAGTCGTGGCAGGTGGATCGAGATATTTGGTGCTGATTTTCTTGGCTTGCTCTTTGACGTCGGCGGCAAGTGCTTTAGAGAAACGCTCGATTTCAGTTTTATCGCCATTATCGTAGGCGGCAATGAGGCGAGAATAGTTTTCGACTGGGAACTTAGAGTCGATTGGGAGATAAACTGTGGATTCTTCATCTTTCCCAGGCATTTTGATGGCAAATTCGACGCGGTCGTTACTACCCTTTTTGGTGGCAATATTTTCTTCATATTGGGAATTATTGAGAATGTCAGAAATAATAGAGCCAAGCTGTACCTCCCCATAAATACCGCGGGTTTTGACGCCCTCCATGACTTTTTTGAGGTCTCCGACGCCAGTAGCAAGGTTTTTCATCTCGCCTAGGCCTTGATAGACCTGAGTAAGCTGGCCAGAAATAGTCTTGAAGCTTTCGTTAAAGCGTTTTTCGACGCTGGCTTTTAATTTTTCATCGACAGTTTCGCGCATTTCCTCGAGTTTCTTGGTGTTTTCGTCTTGAAGAGTTTTAACACGCGTATCTACGGTTTTTTGGATAACTTGAAGATTGTCGGAGATTTCTTTACGGTTTTCACGGAATTCGCTGGAAATCTTTGGGGTAAGTTTGTCGAGTTCTGATTCGATTCGAATCAGACGTTCATTTAACTCGCGTGGCATTTCGGCTTTGGCCGGCTTTCTAAACAAGAGGAACGCTAATAGAATTAAATTTAATGCAGCTAAAATAATCAATATGACTTCCATGTGCATATTATAGCATAAGATTAATGCTTTGATTTAAAGTTTGGTGCGGTTTTCAAGGGCTGCAGAAATGGTAATTTGATCGGCATAGGATATGTCGACGCCGAGCGGTAGACCGCGTGCAAGGCGGGTTACTTTCAGGTCAGGGAATTTTTCCGAAAGTAGTTTTTGGAGTAATAATGCTGTCGACTCACCTTCTACAGAAGGATTCGTAGCGATGATGATTTCTTCTACCTTGTCTTTTTCAACGCGGTCTAGGAGCTCTGTAATATGGAGCTTGTCGGGCGTAATGCCGTCAATGGGCGAAATTGCGCCGCCAAGAACGTGATAAGTGCCTTTGTAACCGTGAGTCTGTTCGATGGCAAATATATCTAGCGGCTCTTCAACTACGAGAACGGTTTTCTTGTCGCGATCGGGACTGGAATAGAGGGGAGATAACTCTTCTTTGGAGTCGATGAGAGCAAAGGTCACAGGACAGGACTTGACGTTTTTGTGTAGATTTATCAGTGAAGTGGCAATGTTCTCACTGATTTTTGGACTGCTACGAAATAAATAGTAGGCGTAGCGTTCAGCAGAACGTGGTCCGACTCCAGGGAGTGAGCCAAGTGCTTCGATAACCTGCTCTAGTGCTGCAGGAAGCATATTAGAGACCTAGATTTCCGAGTGCGCCCATCAAAGGTTTCATTTTGTCGGTAGCGATTTCTTGGGCTTTGGCATAGCCATCGCGGAAACAGTTTTCAATCCAGCGTTCAAGTTCATGGATATCATCGAGATCGACTTTTTCTGGATCGATGGTGACTTTTTTGACCTTTAGTTCCCCGTTAATCTGCACTACGACGGCGCCGTCGCCGGCTTCGACTTCTACGATTTCATTCTTAAGCTCTTTTTGGGCTTTTCTGAGCTGGTTCAACATTTTCATTTGGTCTAATGTTTGACCCATGACGATTACTCCTGATTATCTTGGTATAGATATATTCTATCAGAGTTTATTGATTTTGACGAGGTAATAATCCGTGACAAGTCATAGGGCAGTTTTGCTGGCCAGAGGCCAAGCGTGGCAATGTGACGAATTTCTTCTTTATCTCCGGTGGATGGAGTATTGCTGGTGACCTTGTAATCGCCCTGCTCTTCCAGGATTTTGTAAAAATCATAACTGATTGTACCGGCCGGAATGAGAATAGTAGTGCCACGTTGAACTTCGGAATAAATAAGCTCGAGATCGTCTTGATATTGATTGGCGACGATTGGGTTATAGCTGTAGCCAAAAACATAGTGGGTTAAGCTTGTTATAATCATAATTCCTAAGAAAGTCGAAATTGGAATTAAGCCAAAAATGCGGGCGTAGGGGTTTTCTGGGAAGAGTCCGTACCATTTTTCAAGAATATAGCGAATACCGTGAGCGGTTAAAATGGCAAATGGGAGGACGATTAGTACGGCGGAATCAGGATTGAAGCCAGAGATGATAGCGGTAAAAATGATGAACATTGAAGCAATAGAATTGCGCGAGGCGAAGAAACCTTTGGCGGTGGAAATAAGGCCAGTAATAGCAAGAATGAGGGAGGCCATACCTATCATTGGGGCGAGGAAGATGGAATCGATGTTGCCACTCCAAGAGAAGAAAACTAGGAAGGCGTTTTTGATGTTATCGAAAAACGTGACCCAGGAAAAATCGTTCATGAAACAGAGCTGAATTAAAGTAGATGGATACTTGATAATTTCATAGCCCATGACACCAATTACGGCAAGAACTGCAAGTGTCGTGATGATAAATGGGATTTTTGGGAGAGAACGAATCATGAAACGAAGATGTGGATGTACGACAGCATAGAGTACAGAAAAGATGGCGAAGTAGATCATGTATGGCGTAAAGAGTGAAGCAAGTAGGAAGACGGCAAAGAGAAAGGCGTAGAAAGCTTTACTAAGTTTTTTACCATTGATTTTCGAGCCTAACCATAGCAATAAAGTTGGCCAAAAAACGAGCATGATAAGTGGAGTTCCATTACCTGCTAGGAAGAGAAAAGGAGCAGAGAGGACGGTTAACACTGAAGCTATGATAGCAACATTGTTTTTGAACCAACGGTTAAGAAGTAGAACGATTAAAACACCCAAAAGCAAGCCAATTACGATGCTAGGGAGTTTAATTGCGTAGGCGTTGAGGCCGAATACCAGAATAGACATTTTTTGTAAGAAATGATAAGGTAAATCAACGATTTCTCCCGACATAATTGTGTCGATATTTAAACTATGTGAGACGACGGACGATTGCATTTCTGCTTCGGAGAGTCCGGCCGGTGAAAGCATCGGAATTAAGAAAAGCAAGGCGCAAAAGAGTAAAAAAAGTAAGGTATAGCCAATACCAAAGCGATGCTTATATAAAAAAAGTTTAGAAATTGTGATTTTCTTCACATAACCAGTATACACTTAATCGTGGGTTTTATCAAGCGACATAAAGCGAACGTGGGCGGCGTCAAAGAAGAGCTCGACTTTGCCGACTTCGCCGTGGCGATGCTTTTGAATCAGGAGCTCAGTAATATTAGTAGGTTCATAACCTTCTTCGTTCATGTGGTAATAATCAACGCGGTGGAGCATCATGACAAGGTCTGCATCTTGCTCGATAGAGCCGGATTCACGGAGGTCGGATAGGACAGGGCGAGGGTCATCACGGCCGGTGACGTTACGAGAGAGCTGAGCAAGGGCAATTACGGGAACTTCCAGTTCGCGTGCTAGCTGTTTTAGTCCACGGGAAATCTCGGTAACTTCTTGGACACGATTACCGGCATAGCGGTCGGAACCAGAAATAAGCTGCAAGTAGTCAATGATAATTAGACCAATATTATGATCGTGCGCGGCACGACGAGCTTTGTTCCTGAGCTCTAGGACGGTCATGTTGCTGGTATCGTCGATATAAAGCGGGATTTCGCCCATTTCACCTAGAGCGTCGCCAATTTTTTCAAAATCTTCGCCGGAAATATTACCGGTGCGGAGTTTCCAGCTGTCGATGCCAGAGCCATCAGAAATCATACGATCAACGATTTCGTTTTTGGCCATCTCCATGGAGAAAAAGAGGACACCGCATTTGTTGATGGTAGCGACATTGGTGGCGATATTTTGGGCGAAAGTAGTTTTACCCATGGCTGGACGGGCACCCAGGATGATCAGGTCGCCTTTTTGGAGGCCAGCGGTTTTCTTATCAAGGTCACGAAAGCCAGTCTTAAGACCGCGGAGAGCGCCTTTGTTCTGATAAAGGTTTTCGATACGATCATAAGCTTCGACTAAGAGATCTGCAAGCGGAGTATATTCGCTCTTAATGTTATTATCTGTTACGGCAAAAAGCTTCTTTTCAGCATCGCCAAGAAGATCGCCGATAGTATCCCTCCCTTCGTAAGCTTGTTCTATTATCTCAGTCCCGGCCCCAATGAGGCGACGACGAGTAGAGCACTCCTTCACCGTATCTGCATAAGCGGTGGCGTGGGCAGCAGTTGGAACATAATTGGTCAGCTCGGTCAGGTATTTAGCTCCGCCGATGTTCTTTAGCTCCTTATCTTTACGTAATTCGGAAGTCAAGGTGATAAGATCGATTGGTCGATGAGTGTTGTAGAGCATGGTCATGGCGGAGAAGATTTTGCCGTGGGCTTCGTCATAAAAATCTTTTGAACTAACGCGTTCTAAGATGTCCGGGAAAGCAGCATCAGATAGCAAAATAGCACCGAGCAGGGACTTTTCGGCGTTGATATCTTGGGGCGGAACATGTGCACCTTGAGTTTCTGGATTAGAATGGGACTCCATCTGCTTTTACCTCCGTAATATCTCCCATTATATCAGATATTTGTTCATACTTGCTCGAACTGCTTGCAATCTCTGTGGCATCGCCAATTTCCAACATAATGCCTTCTGGCAGAAATTTTTGTAGAACCTTGAGATTATTCGTTGAGCTTAGAATCGTTTTGTGAATTTTACGTTCAGTTATAATCTGTAAAGTGTCATTATTGAATATAAAACGGCATTTTTTGAGAGTAGTGGAGATGCCGATGTTGACGGCCTCAATATTATTAATATACGCATCCCAGTCAAACTCTGTCTTTTTAGCATCCGGCTTTGGTTCTTTTCTATCTTCTGTCTCTGGAGTAGCTTGTTGTACCGTCTTAGTAATTGCAGGTGTAGTTTGGGCAGTTTGAGTGGTTACAGGCGCGGCTTTCGTTGGTTTTGGTGCGGCAAAGGCTCTGGTGTCCGCCTGTGCAGAAGAATAACCTAAAAAGGCGAGGAGGATTTTTGCCTCGGCGAAGGGACTTTTTACTTCTGGGAGTTTGGCTAGAAGCGGCAGAAGTTCTGGTTTTGGATTTTCAATAATCCTGGCAATGATATTTTCGGCGACGATTTCAGGTTTTGTGCCAGTACTTAGAATGGTTTTTAGCAGGTGGGTAATAGTAGCCTGATCTTGTTCTTCGTAAGCTTTCAGTAGGTTCAGACAATTGGTTTCTTCTGGCAGGCCAAGGGCTGATTCGACCATTTCTTTAGAAATGACAGATTTATCGTCGCTAGACAGCGTAGATATTTGGTCTAGCAAGGAAATGGAGTCACGAAAACTGCCACCTCCTCGAGCTACAATAATGCCAAGTGCATCGTCGTCGATAGCGATTTTTTCGTTTTTAGCGATGGTGCGAAGATGTTTTAACATTACATCTGGCGAAGCTAGTTGAAAATTATAGACTTGTGCGCGAGAAGTGATAGTGATTGGTACTTTGTAGGCGTCAGTGGTAGCCATGATGAAAATGACGTGGGCTGGCGGTTCTTCTAGGGTTTTAAGGAGTGCATTAAAGGCCGATTTTGAGAGCATGTGAACTTCGTCGATAATATAGACTTTGTATTTCCCTTTGGACGGGGCGATAGCGGCTTTTTCGCGGAGTTCACGGATGTTATCTACGCCAGTATTGGAGGCGGCATCAATCTCAATAATATCGGTGTAGCTGTCTTCTATTTCGTAGGGGAAATGATTGACTTCGTGTGCGAAAATGCGCGCTACGGATGTTTTACCGCAGCCGCGAGGGCCAGTAAATAGATAAGAATGGGAAAATTTGCCGGATTTTAGAGCAGATGCTAAAGGAGTTGTCACCTGGTCTTCGCCGATGACATCAGAAATCTTAGTAGGACGATATTTGCGATATAATGCCTTCATTAGGATAATTATAGCACAGGTGGGCTAAATGGCGGCTTCAACAGCAGCCCAGGTGGCGTTTTCGTTGTTGGCCGGGATGATGACGGCAACTTGAGAACCTTCTTGGAGTCTAAAATAGGTGACTGAGGCGTAGAGTACTTCGTATTCTTTGCCGGAGACTTCGACAAAATACTTATCATCGTGATGAGTGAGAGTACCGATAACGGTTTTTCTCTCGACTGGGCCAATCTGCTTGTAGAGGAATTTACCCTCTGGAGTGATGGTGAGTTTCATAATGTCGCCCTCGACGAGCTTGGACTTGGAAGCGTAGTTGGCTGGAACGGGATAATTCTTCCCTTCTTGATCAATCATGATTTGGCCGTCAAAGACACCCTCAATAATCTTGCCCTCCGGAGCGGAAACAACAACGTCACGAGGGGCAGTAATGGCTTCACCATCTCCGAGTACGGAAATTAACAGCTCTTTTGCAGCTGCTAAATTCGTCTCTGCCTCTTGGATAAGGCTACGGAGTCTTTTTATTTGTTTTTCTGGTAATTCAGACATAACCTCGCTCACGTCTGTTAAATATAATATTAATATTATATTATAACGGCGCTTCGTTTATGTCAATGATTTTTTTAGAAAGTTTTCCACTAAATTTACAGATAAAACTTAAAAAACGTTGTAAATTTGACAATGAAATTTTAGTAAAAAGGCTTATGTTTATTGACTTTTATTGTAATCTGTGCTATAATTAAGTGATAGGGGTGATGTTCTTTGAAATAGGAGGTGCAATAATGAAGTTTGCAGATAATATAAGTCTTCTTAATAAGGCTTCGATGATTAAAACGGCAGATGAGCTTTCTGCTTCTGAAATTGAAGGTTTGGCTGCTTTGCTGGATGTTGATGATATGTTCACTACATATTCTGAGAAGGAATTGCGTTCCTATCGTAGTCCTTTATCCGGTCAGCCTATTCAGGGCATGGAGGTTAATCGTGACAAGCATGGGAAGGTTTTGTCTTTTAGTTTTATCCCACACAAGGATGCGACCAGGGTTCAGCTTTATGAAGGTTTGATTTTTTCTTTTATCAATCCTACTGCTCGTAACCTGGCAAGCATATTAGCATGGCTGAAGCCATCTGATTATGCAAAAATGTCAATTCGGGACATTGCAGCTTGGGGATATGTGGCCGATTCTTTACTTAAGGTTAGAGATTGGTCGCGTCATATTGATGTTGTCCGTAATCCCGGTGAGATATTTTATCCAATGCTAGTGAAGGACACTTCAAATCTACTTGCCTTGGATGCTATATTTTTCTCAAATCTGGATACTGTAAATGATAAGAGTCTGGACAGATTGGCATTTGACGATCTGTCTTTTATCTGTTAGCACCCCTCAAAAAAACCACCCCGAAATTCGAGGTGGTTTTTTCATGTTAACATCCGACGTATGTGAAATTATTAAGCGAGCTCAACAGTTGCGCCAGCTTCTTCAAGGGATTTCTTAAGAGCTTCAGCTTCGTCTTTAGCGACTTTCTCTTTGACGGTAGCAGGAGCACCATCAACGATAGCTTTTGCTTCGCCAAGGCCAAGGCCAGTAGCTTCTTTAACGGCTTTGATGACAGCAATTTTCTGAGCGCCAGCGTCTTTCAAGACGACGTCAAATTCAGATTTGCCTTCATCGGCGGCAGCAGCGCCATCGGCAGGAGCAGCAGCAACTGCAACAGCGGCAGCAGCTGGCTCAATGCCATATTCATCTTTAAGAGTGTTTTTAAGTTCGTTCACTTCGAGAACGGTAAGGTTGACCAATTCTTCGGCCAATTTTTTAATATCAGCAGCCATATAGACTCCTTTCAAAATTAAATTGATATAGTTATGCTAATTTGACTTAAGCGGCGTGGGCTTCTAGGCCAGAAACGATACCGGAGAGACCACCAGCAAGGGCGGAAACGGAATCGGTCGCAGGTGAGAGAAGCTGTGCAACAACCTGAGCGATGAGCTCGTTCTTGGATGGGAGAGCAGCAAGGCTCTTGACCTCATCTTCAGAAAGATTGTGGCCAAGGTCGTTGAATGCGCCAGCGATTTGGAGAGCGTCGTGCTCTTTGCCAAACTCTGCCAAAACTTTGGCTGGGGCAACTTCGTCGTTATCAGATATAGCGTAGAGAAGTTGGCCGGTAAGTCCGGTAGTGTCGGTGTCTTTGTAGACAGCGATTTCGTTCATGGCGACGCGCACCAAGCGGTTTTTAACTACTTTGATTTTGACACCGTTTTCGCGGGCGTTTTTGCGGAGCTCTTGGAGCTCAGCAACAGTCAAACCCTGATAGCGGGCAAAAACAGTCATTTTGGAACTGTTCAAAAGCTCAGTCAAATCAGCAACTAAAGTTTGCTTTTTATCCTTTGAGATAGCCATATTTTTAGTTCCTTGATTAAATTTATAGGCGTCGGATTGTTAAACACCGTTACCGTCTAAGATATAAGAATGCGGTTGCCCGCGGATTTCCTCGGCGACATAATTAAGGAGAACTCCCGTCGCTGTCTTTGGTAACTGTTAGTATTGTAGCACAAAGGATTTGATTTTGCAAGACAGTTTTATTGACTTTTTTGCGTCATAATGCTATAATACATATTAGTTTTTTGTACCTTAAAACACTTTTTAAGCCATGTTCGTTGCTTTTTAGCAGGAAGGGAGGGCAAAATGGCAAATGAGCAAACAATTGGGATTTTTGGTCATGGCTTTCCACACGATGTTTCCGATTATCCGTTGATGACACTGGGCATGGAAGTGCCAGAGTCATTTTTAAATGAGGAAATTGAGTTTGGGAAGAAGATTGGAGAGTATTTCTACCTTAGTGATCTCGCTAATATGTGGTGCGATGTTAAATTTGTACGCGCACTGGTACGACATCCTGAGGCGATTGCACCCCTAAAGGCGGCAGCTCGTCGCTTTAATATTCAAATTCAAAGTGTGATGCTTAGAGATTGGTTTCATTTTCTCGATGCGACTGCTTTGTTCCTTTGGGAAAATAACCTTGATACGGTTGAAAATTTAATCACGCAACAGGGGCGTCGGCTTTTGCCGCGACCGAGTGATGTGGTGATGAACGATCTTAATTCAGCGTTTCGTTCGATTTATGGTGTTGGCTTAAATTTAAGGGTTGCTTAAAAAGTGTTTATTTTATGAGACCTCGATAATTCGGGGTCTTTTTATTATATAATAGAGGTATGATAAGGATTATTGCTGGTGGGAAAAAGTCTAAAGATTGGGTTTTAGAGGGCCAAAATGAGTACGAAAAGCGGCTAAAAAAGCCCTTTGATGTTCGTTTTGAGTACTGGGAAGAGGACAAAATCGCGGATTTGGCGCGTAATTGGCCTTTTTCCGGCTCTGACTATGTAATCTTGCTAGATGAGCGGGGTGAAATTATCTCTTCTCCTGAGCTTTCTACTAGGCTTGAGAGGTGCTTTAATAGCTCTAAAAACGTAGTAATGATTATCGGTGTAGCTTTTGGTGTACCGCAAGAAGTGCGAGAAAAGTCAGATTTCGTCTTAAGTGTTTCAAAACTTGTATTTCCGCACGAATTAATGCGGTTGATGCTTACGGAACAGATATATCGAGCGCAAGAAATAGCACGTGGCGGAAAGTATCACCACGTCTAGACATCAAAAAAACACCCCTTTCGGGGGTGTTTTTTTCTAATTGTAGATGTTTTCTACGGCGATTGATGGGCCCATAGAAGTCGTCACAAAGACGGATTTGACATATTGACCCTTGATTGAGGCAGGTTTCTGAGCCTTCAAAGAGTCAAAGAATGCGGTTGCGTTTTCGAGCAACTTTTGCTCACCGAAGGAAACTTTGCCTAGACCGATGTGGACGATAGATTGTTTGTCAACACGGTACTCAACCTTACCAGCCTTGGCTTCCTTGACGGCTTTTTCGACGTCCATAGTAACGGTACCGGCTTTTGGATTTGGCATGAGACCTTTTGGACCTAGGAGTCTAGCAAAGCGACCAAGTTTTGGCATGAAAGCAGGAGTAGAGATAAGGACATCAAAGTCGATTTCTCCCTTTTCGAGACGCTTCAAGAAGGCGTCGTCCTCTGCGATATCAGCACCAGCCGCAAGAGCTTTTTTAGCCTCATCAAGAGGTGCAAATACAGCTACGCGAACGGTTTTACCGTTGCCATTTGGCAAAACGATAGTGGTGCGGATGTTCTGATCGGCTTGACGTGGGTCAACGCCGAGGCGAACATGAGCTTCCAAGCTTGCATCAAACTTAGTAGTATTAGTTTTAATTGCTAGAGCGATAGCATCTTTTAGGCCGTAAACTTTGCCTTTTTCGATGAGCTTAGCGGCTTCCTGATATTTTTTACCACGGCGCTCAATGAGTGGACGAGTGATAGGTGCAGCACCTTTTTTCTTCTCAGATGCGGCTTTTTCGGCCTGTTTGGTCTCTTCTTTTCTAGCCTGGCGTTCTTCCTCTGCTTTTACTTCTTCGATATGCTTTTTGGATTTTTTGCCAGATTTAGCAAAAGTTTCTTCTGCTTCTTGATTTACGATTTTTTCGGCTTCTTCTGCCATGATTTCCTTTCTGTGGTGATAGCGAGACAATTAGTCTCTCCCAACAAGTTATTTACTAAAGTTAGCCTTCGACTTCTACGCCCATAGAGCGAGCTGTGCCAGCGACAACCTTGACGGCGCCTTCAAGATCAACGGCATTAAGCTGAGCCATTTTCTTGTTAGCGATTTCTTCAAGTTGCGCGCGAGTGATTTTGCCGACTTTCTCTAGGTTAGGTTTGCCGGAGCCTTTGTTGATTTTGATAGCCTCGCGAATAAGGTCATCAACAGGCTGTCCAAGACATACCCAGTCGAAACTACGATCATCATAAACTTTGATGTGAACGATGACGTTTTTGCCCATAAATTCTTTGGTGGCTTCGTTGAATGGGTTAATGAAGTCCATCATATTGAGACCCCATTGACCGAGAGTGCTACCTACCGGAGGGCCTGCGGTGGCTTTGCCACCTGGGATTCTAAGCTTTAGATTCCCGATACATTTTTTTGCTTCTTTTGCCATAAAAATTTCTTTCTAGTGCGTAACTCTTATATTATACCTAAATTTTCTTAACTTGTAAAGCGTCAAGTTCGACTGGCGTTTCACGGCCAAACATGGAAACCATGACTTTGAGCTTGCCTTTTACGGAGTCGATTTCGGCGATTGTGCCATCAAAGCCTTTGAATGGACCATCGGTGATGGAAACGACTTCGTCAATGGCGTAGTTGACGGAGAATTTTGGATTTTCAACGCCCATGCGTTTCTTGATTTTCTCGATTTCCTTCTGGGAGACAGGGGTAGGCTGAGTACCAGTGCCGATAAAGCCAGTTACACCAGGGGTGTTTCTGACGATGTACCAGGTCTCATCAGAGAGCTTCATCTCGACAAGGACGTAGCCTTGGAAGATTTTACGGTCAACAACTTTTCTTTTACCGTTTTTAATTTCGATTTGCTTCTCTTTTGGGACGAGCGCATCGAAAATTTTACCTTTCATCTCGATTCCGTCGACACGTTGCTTGATAGAGTCAGCAACTTTATCTTCGTAGCCAGAGTAGGTGGAGATTGCGTACCAAGCTCTGGTGTCGTCGTAGCGATTTACTGCCATAATTTTATCCTTTCTTTATCCTATAATTAAATTAAATAACCAAGTAAAGAACACATCTAGGAGCATGATAATGGCTCCGAATAGAAATGTGTAGATGATGATTGCGAAGAAGAGTTTCCAGGTAGCTTTTCTGGAAGGCCAGCGAACCTGGCGGATTTCATGCCACGAATCGCGTAGATAGCGGAAGAAATACACAATTGGACGGATGAGAATAAAAGGCTTCTTCTCCGTCTGCTTTACTTTTTTTGCTTTGACTTTTTCTGCCATCTTGCTCCTCTCCTATAAAAAATAATCTCTTACGAGATTGTCAAGAGTATTGTAGCAAATTTTACTGAAAAAGTAAAGTATTTTGCAAAAATCTCAGGCTATGATAAGATAGAGGAGTTGGTGTGGGTTGTTCTTTTACAAAGGGGGTGTGAATATGGGTAGAAGCAAGAAGATATGGGAGAATTATTATACATATTGTGAAACTTCATATGTGGAAAGAGGTGGCACGGTTGCCTGTGGCACTTTACCAACTCTGAGGACGCGCGATGGTTATCCTTATGACAGTAAGCCTGAGTTTGTCTCAGAACATCAGGGTAGATCAGCTTTTTTACTCGGTCAAATTTTGATGAATTATCCGGATTTATCTGATCCGTCAACCTGGTTCTTGCAAATGATGTTCGTGCTATGTCACGATGTGGGAGAAATCAAGCATGGTGATATTCTTGATGATGGTAGTATGACTGATAATAGCGTTATCCAAGAGATGCGACGCGACGAGGAAGAGCTTTTGGATGATTTCTTCTGTAATTTTCCTGAACGCTATAGCATGCAGATGGCTGAGATTGCTCCATTGTTTGAGGGTTATGCGGGTGGCTATCCACTGCTTGACAAGATGGTGGAGAAGCTCGATGCAATTCTTTTCCAGCTTTTCCTCTACACGAAGGGGAGAGTTGGTGATGTTAGGCGTAAAAGGCCGAGCCCTTCTGGCAGAGACTTGCGTTTTGCGGAGATAATTGGCTCTTCGCGCGCGATTGACGTCTGGGCATTCCATTTTAGGGTAGCTACTAAAGACGCGCCAGAAGATTATAAAAAGCCTCTGATAAAATTGCTCAATACCGCGTTCAAGTCAGTGTATAATTGCATACCAGATTGTATGCTGATTGACGTTACGGACGTGCCGTTGGATGATCCTGCGGATAGTGTAGCTTAGATTTCACACCAACTTTAGCCCGAGTTTAATACTCGGGCTTTTTCTATGATATAATCTATTCAAACGGAGGTAACATGACGAAATTTGATGAGCAGTACATTGATTTGTGCAAGCGAATTTTGAAAAGTGGGCAGAAAATACAGAATTATAAGGATGGTGTAAAGGGTAATAATGCCGTACCAGTGCATAATGCTCAAAATGGCGTGAAGACGATTCGTTTGCCGCATCAGATTTTACAGTTTGACCTCTCTGAGGAGTTTCCGATTTTGACCTCTAAAAAGGTTGCTTTTAAGACCGCTGTGCTTGAAATGTTTTGGATTTATCAGGTGCAGAGCAATCAGGTGAGTTGGCTAAAAGAACGTGGGATTAAGATTTGGAACGAATGGGAAATTCCTGAAGACGGTGTTTATATGGGGCGCGATTTTAAGAAAATGTATAAAGAATCTGATATTGACGAAAATCCGGTGGGCTCTATTGGCACAGCTTACGGTTGGATTGTAAAGCGTTATCAACTTACACAGAATCTGATTGACACACTGAAAAATGACCCTGGAAATCGTCGCATGGTCTTATCTCTTTGGCAAAATGAATTTTTGAAAACCGCGGCGCTTCCGAGCTGCGTGTGGAATTCAGAATGGAACATTACGAATGGGAGATTGAACCTTTTGGTCAATTCACGTTCCTCTGATGTCCCGCTTGGCTTACCGTTCAATATCGTGCAATATGCGACATTTTGCTATCTAGTGGCGCATTGTTTGGGGTTGAAACCGGGGCAGTTTACTTTTGTAACAAATGATGCACATATTTACGAGAATCAGATTGATGGTATTAAAGAGCAGATTAAGCGCTACGACGAGGCGGTGGCGGCTGGGACTTTGCCAAAAGCGCCAAAACTCTGGATTAATCCTGAAGTTAAAGACTTCTTTGAGTTTGATAATTCAAAAGAGTTGAAGGATATTCGTCTGGAAAATTACGAGAATCTTGGCCGAATTAGTATGCCAATATCGGCTTAGGGGATAAGATGTTTTCGATTATCGCGGCAGTTGGGAAAAACAGAGAAATTGGTAAAAATGGCGGCCTGATTTGGCGCTTGCCGGGGGATATGAAATTTTTCAAGGAAAAAACTCTTAGGCATACAGTTTTGATGGGGCGAAAGACATTTGAGAGTATTCCTGGCGGAAAAGGTTTGCCGGGTAGGGAGAATGTGGTTCTTTCTCGGAAGAATGGTGACGTCGATGAAATTCTGAACAGACTTAGGAGACTGGAAGAAGAGGTTTTTGTGATTGGTGGTGGCAGTATTTATGAAATGACGCTCCCCCTTGCCAGTAGGCTATATCTGACGGAGATTGATGCGACGGATGAGTCGGCGGATACCTTTTTTCCTGATTTTGACCATGAAAAGTATAATCGGGTGGAACTAGGTAAAGGAGAGGACAATGGTATAAAATATACTTTTGTGCGATACGACAAGAAATAATAAGGAGAAGAAAAATGAAAGATGTGGTCTTTGATTTAATTGAAAACGAGAAAAAGCGTCAGCGTGAGGGGCTGGAGCTGATTCCGAGCGAGAATTACGTTTCATCTGATGTGCTTTCGGCGATGGGGAGTGTTTTGACCAACAAATATTCTGAAGGATATCCTCATTTTGATGATACAAGATATGCTGAGAGCGTCGATTTTGATGACGTAGAGGAGAAGATCGCCACGGAAGTATTGCCAAATTATCGCTATTATGGCGGGCAAATTAATGTCGATAGGATTGAAAGGCTTGCTATTGCTAGGGCGTGCCGTCTATTCCATGCCGATCATGCTAATGTGCAGCCACATTCGGGTGCGAACGCTAATGAGGCGGTGTATTTTGCCTGGTGCGAGCCGGGCGATAAGATTCTGGCGATGAGTCTTGCACATGGTGGGCATCTTACGCACGGTTCACCGGTGACGCGTTCTGCGAAGATTTATAATTTTGTCGCCTATGGGACGACCGAAGATGGCGATATCGATTACGATGAGCTTGAGAAAAAAGCCATGGAAGAGCTGCCAAAGATTATTTTGGTTGGCTATTCAGCCTTTATGAAAGTACCAGATTTTGAGCGTGTGGTAGAAATTGCGAAAAAGGCTTCGAAAAAGGCTGGTCACGATATTCTCCTGATGGCCGATATGGCACACGTGGCTGGTCTGATTGCTGGTGGAGTGCATCCAAATCCGCTGGATCATGGTTTCCATGTAATGACGACAACTACGCATAAAACTTTGCGTGGTCCAAGAGGCGGCTTGATTCTTTCACGTGGAAACGTCGCATCTCCGCTTAAAAAACCCGAAAAAAGTTTAGAGAATATTCCAATTCTGATTGATCGTGCAGTGTTCCCTGGCACGCAGGGTGGTCCACTTGAACATGTAATTGCGGCGAAGGCGGTAGCCTTTGGTGAGGCATTGAAGCCAGAGTTCTCTGAATATGCTGCGAATATCGTTAAAAACGCTAAGGCTCTAGCAGCAAGATTGATTACGAATGGTTTTGTGCTTCAGGGTGGAGGCACGGAAAATCATCTTGTACTAGTGGACGTAAAGAAGAGCTTTGGGATTGATGGTAAATTCTTCGAACGCGCGCTCGATAAAGTCGGCTTAACACTTAATGCGAATGCTCTTCCTAATGACAAAGCGGCTGCTTTTCGTCCATCTGGGGTTCGTCTTGGTACGCCGGCAATTACTACGCGTGGAATGGGTGAAGATGAGATGGTTAAAATTGCTGATTGGATGAAGAAGGTTGCTGAAATTTGCGTCGAGGTGGGTTCGGAAGAAAAGCTAGACAAAGCCGCCAGTAAGCTCGACAGTATTCACGACGAGGTAAAGGCTTTGGCAATGCAGTTCCCTTTGCCAAGCGATAGGTAGTTCGTTTAAAATCTCCTTAGAGCTATGGTTCTAAGGAGATTTTTGTGCTATAATTTTTCTAGCTGGGGACGTAGCTCATCTGGTAGAGCGCAGCATTCGCATTGCTGAGGTGGTGAGTTCGAGTCTCATCGTCTCCACCAAATTACATGATAAAAACGCCCAATAGGGCATTTTTTCTTACGCGAAGACAAGCTATACAGATGAATGATGCGGCGACGATACATTCTAATGGGAAAGCTATTCTAGCTTTCACCATAGGTTTCCCTAGTATATTTTGCGTCTGCTACGATGATTGGTAGTAAAACTCTAATTAGCTCTGGGAGATTAGTTTTAAGGGTTTCAAATTCTGTTTCAATCACAGGGATTTTTCCTGTTGACTTTTTTGGTAATCTGTGCTATAATAAAAGAATAGGACATGGAGGTCCTTGTTTTTTAAGTTTTTGTGCGCGAAAAGAGGAAGTTAAGATGTCGTTTTTGGCGAACACGGATGTTGCCTCTCGACAAATACAAGAGGAGGAAGTTTTGCAGAGGAGCAGGAGAATTACAGATATAATTGGAACTGTTATGCTACTCGCTTTTACTATCTATGGAAGCATCAATGAGCAGGCCTGGGCTAATAATGAGTCATCTGAACTTAGCGCTAACACCCCCAGTGTTAATTCTGATTCGGCTCATTTATTCCCCAGGGTTGGCGTAATGGGTCGACCGTCTATGGCTGAGCTTGATTATATTCTCAGCAAGTTGGACCATTATGAGTACGACTATTCCATTCCGAAACAGGAAGAAGAGGAAAATCAAGACGCCGCTAGTGACGGAATCAGCATGGATAATGTTGAATATGTGGCGACACTGATTGAGTCCGAAGCTGGAAATGTCAAATCCATGGATGGCAGGGTAAGTATTGCCCTGACCGCTTTTAAGAGAGTAGAGTCAAGTAAATACCCAGATAATCTAACTGATGTGGTAGAACAGCCCTATCAGTATGCAGATTTGGTTGGGTATTATTCGGACAAGAGCTATGACGCGGCCGTAAGAGCAATTAGCCTTTGGGAGGAAGGCACCGATGATACCGTTTTGCCGGATGGCTACCTTTATTTCTTTGGGTATAAGCAGCAAAACTGGTTTTATCGTTACAAGTCTGACGGTGTTATAGAATTTTATACTTTGCCCGGGCAGACAATTACGGACGACGTCTGGCAGGCTTTTCGAGAGATTGTCTCGAAAGAGGTTCCAGCTGAGGAGGCTGAGACGGAAGTTCAAGACGCAATCGGGGAAACTCTCGATGAGCAGCAGGCTGCGGACGCAGCAGCTACAACAACGACAGAAGACGTTGAGGTGGCCGATACTAGCACTACGGCTACTTCCGTCAGCGAAGAAAACGATACGGCTACCGAAGCCGTGTCACAAACCGAAGAGGAGGCGGCAATTAATGCTGCTGACTCGACTTCACTCTAAATACGCACACAAAACAAAAAACCCGCAGGTTTTCCCTGCGGGTATTTTTGTGCGTTCTATTTTAACGCTTACTGAACTGCTCTTTCTTACGAGCGGAACGTAGACCATATTTCTTGCGCTCTTTCTCGCGTGGATCGCGTTTGACGAAGCCAGCCTTCTTCAGTACTGGACGAAGATCTGGGGCTTCTAACGTGATAGCCTTAGAAATTGCTAGTTTGATAGCGTCAACCTGGCCGGCGAGACCGCCGCCAGTAACGCGGATGGTGATATCATACTCTTTTTGCTTCTGAGCAAGTGCGAGTGGGTCGGTGATTTCGGCCAACTTTGACTTGTCACCAGAAAGGTATTCAAGAGCTGGTTTGCCATTGATGGTGATTTCACCTTTACCTTTGTAAAGGCGTGCACGGGCGGTGGCGGCTTTGCGGCGACCGAGTCCGTAGCTATATTTGTTCTTAGTTACCATTACTTAATCTCCTTTGGATTCTGTGCAGCGTGAGTGTGCTCGGCGCCATCGAAAACACGAAGACGAGCAAGTCTGTCTGCAGCTAGTTTGTTCTTAGGGAGCATACCCTTAACGGCTTCTTTAATGGCGTAGCTTGGGTCTTTCTCGATAACTTCTTCGAGTTTAAGAGCCTTGATGCCACCTGGGAAACCGCTATGGCGGTAATACATTTTATCGGTCATCTTATTGCCGGTAGCTTTGAGGTTCTTAGCATTAACTACAATCACATAGTCACCATTATCGGTGTGTGGCGTGTAGGTAACTTTGCTTTTACCCATGAGCTTATCAGCGATGACGACAGCTAATTTGCCTAGTGGCAAAGTAGAAGCGTCGATGATGTACCATTCGCGCTTAATTTCTGAAGATTTCTGAGAATAAGTTTTCATTACTTGTCCTCCTTAAACTCAAACTCGTCGACAAAGGAAATCGTTGCCATTTCAGTGTTGTCTCCTTTGCGATTCTCTGCGCGTTCAATGCGAAGATAGCCAGAATCACGCTTAATCTGTGGAGCGAGCTTATCCATGAGGAAATCAGCTGTTTCCATACTATTCAAGCGAGAAATGAGGAGACGGCGATTTGCTAGGCCACCACGTTTTGCGATAGTGACAAGCTTTTCAGTCTCGCGGCGAATTTCTTTAGCACGAGCAAGAGTAGTTGTAATAGATTGATATTCAATCAGAGAGCACATCAGCCCACGACGTAGTGCCAATCTCTGATCGGTT
>JAGAVP010000020.1 GCA_017941835.1 Candidatus Saccharimonadota bacterium | reverse complement strand
GCAACAAATCCTTCAAAATATTTTGTTTCACATCGCTCAGGTCCTCTGCTGGAGCCGCCTCTGCAGCCGAAGGAACCGGAGCCTCAGGAGTTTCAAGAGCAACTGGAGCTGCTACAGCTTCATCTGGCGCAGCCACGTCTGGGACAACCGTATTATCTACTGCTGGCGGCATCGCCTCTGTTTCCATACCCTGACTGAGAATCTGCTCAGCAGAAGGAGCTGCAGTATCTTCCACCGGCACCAAAGGCTTAACCTCCGGCATTGTATTTCCATTTTCTGGCATTGGTGGCATTGGCGGAATGCCAAATTGCGCCACATCATTATTAACAGCGCTATTACCATTAGCGACTGTTTCTATCGCTTTTTGTAAATCATTTGTCTGAGCGAACTGGTCCATTTCCACCCTTTTAAATTTTATTTATATCTAACTTTACTCTATTTTAGCATAAGAATTTCTAAAACTCAACTAAATTCTTAGCGTCCGCACTATTTTATCCAAAAAGTCTAGTTTCACATCTTCCATCATCAGTCTCGCGCCAAACGCATCCACGATTTGTTCTCCTTGCGCTTCCGGGAAGTACACCCAAACTCTTGGCGAAAATCTTTTCCGCGGCGTCAGCACAATCGCAAAATGTCCCCCATCATTAATCACCCCAAAATTCTTGAAATTCTCAAAATTATGTAACTTACCGCCCTCTTTGAGGCCCTTACCTACTAGAGCGTACTTCACCATTCTCGGCGGCCTCACGGAATAAACGATCAATGCCAGTACTGACACTACGATTAGCGCCACAAAACTCCACCACCTCATAAACACCCCAAGTGCAGAGAATCCTAAACCAACAATAACGAGCGCAACATACCAGCCTATGTTTTTATCGTGCGGGATATACTCTTGCGCTTCCCAAGCTATATCTTTCGATTTGTCCATAAGCACATTATAACACATATGCTACAATAAAATTATGCAGATTGAACTCAACTCTTTTTACTCTCGACTCGGTTCAATCCTTTTGATTTTAGTTCTCGGATTTATCCTGGGCAAAATCAAATTAATCAACCGCGAGGCTAATAAGACCCTCGTCAATCTTTTGCTCTCCGTCCTAATGCCAGCTTCGCTTTTTGCTGCCTTCCCACCATCCTACGACCGCAACTCCGCCAACCTCTTTTTCTCTGGCCTTGCCTCCGGCCTCTTAGTCATGACTCTTTTGATTATCCTTTCCAAACTCCTTTTCAATCACAAGTTTGTTAAATCCGACAATCTCCGTCTCGAGTCTCAATTCGGCCTCATTTTTAACAACGCTACCTTCCTCGGCTACCCTATCGTAGCCAGTACCTTCGGAAATCAGGGAATTATCGCCTATTGTGGCTTCATCATTGTTTTTAACGTAGCGCTCTTCTCCTACGGTGTCTACCTCTTCAAGAAAAAACTTTCCCTAAAACTAGTTTTAAGCACCATCACCAACCCAAATATCCTCGCCGTTATTGTCGGCGCACTTGTCTTCTTCGTCGGCATTAACCTCCCAGGTTTCATCATCGATGCCGTCGGCTTTGTTAGTGGCGCCACTACGCCACTTTCGATTATCTGCGTTGGCTACATGCTTTCTACTGCCCACTTTAAAACTATTTTCAAAAAATGGAAAATTATTATTCCTGCTGCTGTCCAGCTCATTGCCGGCCCACTCATGACTTTTCTAGCTCTCCGTTTATTAAACTTCCCAGACATCGTCGTCGCCGTTTGTACTCTTATCCAGGCCCTTCCTACTGCTACCAGCCTCAGCCTCTTTGCCACCAAATACGGCGGCGATGAGGTCGAGTCTTCCGAGCTTGTCGTCGTCTCCACCCTCCTTTCCATCGTCACCCTCCCAATCATGATTACCCTCTTATTCAGTCATTGATTAAATTTCAACCAGTATTTTTCATTGAGTAATTGACTTTTTCATTGAAGTGTGCTAACATCAATGTATGACAACATATACTACTACACTCACTCGTGCCAGTCAAATCACCCTACCTAAAGCTCTTCAGAAAGTCCTCAAGGTAGAAACCGGCGACCGCCTCGTCTATTCATATGACGAGAGGGCTAAATCTATCACCATCAGACGACAGCCTAGCCTTGAAGAGCGTCTCGCTGAACTTCATAATTCATATTCTGACCACACCAAAGAGAACCTAAAACGCGCTGCTAAAAAATACGCCGGCATGACCATTTCAGAAATACGCGAAGCCTGGCAAAAATCACCAGAGGGAATTACCTATTACGCAGAAAAGTATGGAGGTAAGAATGCTTAATACTTCTTCTCTTGACACTAGCATTTTCATTCGCCTCTTTACGGGCGACACGCCCAACCAATATAAGAAAGTAATCAAACTCCTTTCTGATGATTCTTGCACGTATATCATAGAGGATTGTGCCATCATAGAAATGGTCCATGTCCTAGAAACTATCTACAAAAAAGACCGCCTAGACATCGCAAGAGACGTGAATTTTCTCTGTAGCATAGAAAACGTCTCCGCAAGCCGCGACTTTTTTGAACAGGTAAGTAGCCTGTATTACCAACATCCCAAGCTCTCCTTCAATGACTGTTATCTCGCCGTCATAGCCGAAGGCCATTCTGCCGAACCTCTGTGGACCTTCGACAAAAAACTCGCCACTCAACTCCCCTCCGCCAAAGAACTAAAATAATCAGTTTTACTCGTACATCGTGTATGCATTTTCCGGCCTTGTATAAACCTTATCGTAAAATGACTCCTGAAATCCATTTTCAAAAATAAATTTCAAAGCATTTAAATAATTATTTCTCTTTGGATCATCCGGCTTCACGATGATATATTCGTGAGGTGCCGTCTCAGCATATGTTTTAGCAAATGTCCACTCATTACTGTCTACAAACTCCCTTAAGTTATTCTCAGAATATTTTTCTATATAGCCCTTTTCACGAGCAACATCTTCTACTATTTTTACAAAAGCTTCGTATTCTACATCCGTACAGTTACTCGGTACAGGCCAAAACTGCGTAAGCCTTTTGATTGATGAATCTTACCATATCCTTCAAATGTGGCTCAATCTCATCCATCATAACAATAAATCTAATGTTACCAGAAGCTAAGTTATTTGTTGTATATATATTCTTGTAGAACACTTTCAGAAGCAAATTCTGTTTTCTCAATCTTCTTTGCATTCTTTCCATTTTTAGAAATAATAATCGATGGCATTTTTTCTCCTGTAGATAGCTCTTGTCACAATTATACATCCAAAATCTTTATGGGCCATAGTAATTAAAGCACAAAAAATGGCAGAGGGTGGGAGATTCGAACTCCCGCTCCAG
>JAGAVP010000019.1 GCA_017941835.1 Candidatus Saccharimonadota bacterium | reverse complement strand
GCCGGTAATCCTATCTCCTTCACCCCAGGACAACTTTGGGTCGCCGCTATTCCAAACTACGGTGGTTCCGTCCAGTTCTAACCCAATTCGCTAATATTTTACGACATTAAAAAGCCCGCTGTCTTCACGGGCTTTTAACTTATTCTGCTTCTTCATCAAGCTCTACGAGCTTAATTTTCTTGACGAAAAACGTCACAGACCTAATTGATCTGATCACTTCTTCGTCCGACATTTTTAGGACCTTATTAACTGCTCTCACGTAAGGGTCTTTCGGATCATTCTCCTTTACCTCAAAGGCAGTCTTCTCAAGCATGTAACGAGTTGCCTCGGGGTTCTGCTCAATTAAGCCCTTAATGTTTGGATCAATCCTATCAGTAGCGTTACATAATGCACAAAGTAGTGCCTGTCTGCCACCAGGACGGCTCAATGAAAAGACGTGACTTACTTTCACATAGGGAATGACTTTTTTCGTATCTTTCTCTTCGTAAAAAACGTAGGTTCTGTCATCATCCGTAACACGAATAATCATCGTGTCACCTCTTTTCATGATGTCCGAATATAGGACATCCATCATTTCCTGTACCCTTGAGCCGGTACAAGCGGAAATTTCCATTTCCTCTTCTCCCTCTCTTTGCTCAAGATGAATTTTAATCCATAATTTACCCATTTTTTTCCACCTCCACTTTTTCTAAAAATAGGTTTTCAGCACACGCAGAATAATTTTAATGTACTATCTTTACATTATAGCACACTTTTGCCAAAAAGTCAATATTACACTGCAATACCCTTGAAAATCCTCCTTTCTTATGCTAAAATAAAAACATGGTTCCGTCGTCTAGTGGTCTAGGACGTCTGGTTCTCATCCAGAAAATCGCGGGTTCGACTCCCGCCGGAATCACCATTTTTGCTTATGAAATCATTACCGATTGTCGCCCTAATTGGGCAAACTAATGCTGGCAAATCGAGCTTACTAAACCGTTTCGCCAGGAAAAACATCGCTATCGTTGCACGCGAAGAGGGAACTACCAGAGATAATGTCGTCGCAACTATCGATGATTCTTTTTTGTTAATTGATACCGCTGGTCTTAAAGACCCTTCTGACGATTTTGAAGCCAGCATTCAAGACCAAATTGCTGACGCAATTGATTCTGCCTCAGTAATTCTACTAACACTCGATAGTACAAAGTTCTTTGACTATCGAGATAAGAATATTGCAAAACAAGCACTCCGTTCAGGAAAACCAGTTTTTCTGGTTCTCAACAAATCCGATCGTGGCGAAAGCTTGGAAGTAAATGAATTCCGCGCTCTCGGCATCCCCGAAGATCACATTTTCCGCACTTCCGCCACCACCGGCCAAGGCATCCGCGAACTAAAACAAGCTATCATGAAGGAGCTTGAGCACCATTTACTTCTGGGGCACCGGTCGCTCGGCCCGTCGTTACGGGCGAGCTCCCTATCCTCGACTCCCGTCGTCGTCGAAGATCCCCAGAAGCAAATAATTGCTCAAGCTCCTCTAAAGATTGCTCTTATCGGTCGCCCGAACGTCGGCAAATCCAGCCTCTTCAACTCTCTCGCAAAGAAACAACAAGCTATTGTCTCATCTCGTCAAGGCACCACTCGCGACGTTAATCGCGTCCAGATTAAATACAAAGGTCGCGATCTCGAAATTCTTGATACTGCTGGCCTCAGAAAACCAGGCAAGCGTGAAGTAGGCATCGAAAAATTTTCTGCCATCCGCACTCTCGCCGCCATTGAAGAAGCCGATATCTGCGCCCTGCTCGTAGACTCCACCGAGCCACACAGTAAGCTCGACCAATCTCTCGCCGGCCAGATCGTCGAAGCTGGCAAGGGTATCATTATGGTCGTCACTAAATCCGACCTCTTAGAAAACGCCGAGCCAACTAACTACTTTGGTGAAAAAAATATCAAAAATCGCAGCAGTGCCGACTTTTTGCTCGATCAACTTGAGCATGATTTTGACTTTTTACCTTACGCACCCGTCCTCCTCACTAGTAGTGAAACTGGCAAAAATGTCACCAAGCTATTTGACCTAGCCCTAGACATCGACGAGGCTCGCCACCACGAGATTAAAACCTCTGACCTAAATCACATTCTGCGCACTGCCATGAGCGAGCACCTCCCAGCTGGCCTCAAAAATACCCACCCAAAGCCAAAATACATCGTCCAGACCGACACTTGTCCACCTTGGTTCGTTGTCCATGGACACGATTTGGAACTACTCCACTGGTCCTACAAGCGTTTCTTAGAGCGTAAAATTCGCGAATTTTACCCTTATCTTGGCACTCCAATCATGTTTTCCTACCGCAGCGACCGCAAAGAACGCGAAAAATCCCTTGAAAACAACTAATTTCATGTTAAAATAATCTCAAGTGGGCGACCTTTTGCCCATTTTTTGTACAAAAGTGTGCATGTATCTTAAAAAGGAGGTGTTTATATGTCACATTACCACAGTTACATTGTGGCAGCCATGGATATGCTAATCGGAGATCCGGATATCATTGACCCAGAAAAAATCACTGAGTCAACCAAGAAAAAGGCTGACTATCTCTGTATCCCGATTCAGTATCTGGACAAATTAGGCGAATGGCGCTACGAGCTTAGCTCACGCGGCGAAGCATCAAAACATTTAATCAAGTCAATGGGAAGTATGCTTGCTCATCTTAACAATGAGCCAAATAGCGATAATACTTTTATGGCTGAAAACGGCATGAAAATCATGTTTAAAGACGTCCCCAGCGCCAATGAAGCCCATAGTACAGCATTAGCGATTTCCTTAGCTCAACAGCTCCAATCTAGTCATACCAAAAAAAGTGGTTCTGTCGCTATTATGACTGGTAGTGATTGGATGGTAGCTAAGGCTTCCGCCGCCCACATTGATGTAGCTCGCATCAACCCCGAGATTTACACTGGTCGCACCAAGGTTAATCTCCCGCTTGACGCTGCTCCACTTTGGACCAAAAATCATCATATCAGCGAAACGGAATGGCTGCAGATTTTTCCTAAAAATCTGCTTCACATGAACGAATTCGTAGAATTTGAGATTGAGAATTATGGTCAGACCCAAAACGGCTATAACAATATTGGGCGCTTTACCTATGACAAACACGGAAATTTGGCGATTATTCCTTTGCAATATATCAAATTTTCCTCTCCGTCATACCGCAACATCCGCCCGATCACCAATGTCCAGGCTATGTACATGGAAGCTCTGCTTGCTCCAGTTGACGAAATACCGATTGTTGTTTTCTCTGGTCTATTTGGTACCGGTAAAACTTTCCTTGCGATTGCCGCCGGCTTAAACGGTGTCGGCTATCGCACTTCTGTACCTAATACCCAATACGAGCGCATCTTTATTTGCCCACGCGATTCTGCGCTTGGCAAAGACATCGGCTTCATCCCTGGGAATGTCGCAGAAAAGACTATGGCAAAAGCTCTACCTATCATTGATAACGTTCGCGATGTCATAAAAATCATCAACGATACCACGAATCCGCCACACTTTGAACCAGTCGACGATGGTAGCCTTGTCCTACATTTCGACGACGATGATTCAAATCACTCTTCTAGTCGCAAGAAGAACCGCAAGCGTATCAAAACGCCCAAGGAAATCACCAATACTAAGCGCACTACAAGTTCTGGCAGTATCAGTAAAGAGGTAATGGACATCATTGACGGCTACTTTGAATTCCAGCCCTTGATTAATATGGGCGGCCGCTCTATCTCCAATTCTCTGATTTTCTATGACGAGTTCCAGTACGTGGAGCGTTTCCAGGCTAGAGAATTAGTCAGCCGTATTGGTAATGGCAGTAAAATCGTCATCGCTGGCGATCCAACTCAGCTTTCCAATCCACACCTCAACCGCACTAGTAACGGACTAAACTATATCGCAAATAAACTTGCCGATAAACCCTACGCCGCAATCATCACTTCCGATGAAGAAGATGAAATTGTACGCCACTGGGTGCTCCGTGAAATTGCCAAGGACCTAAGGTGATTTTTTATTCGCTTAAAGGTCTTATAAGCCCTCTATTTATAGAGGGCTTTTTCATGCCCCTTTATGCTATAATAACCTCATGAAACTTATTGTTGGCTTCGGCAATCCCGAATCAAAATACAACTTCACCCGTCATAACACTGGTTTTTTGATACTTGATTTTTATGCCAAAGTCAAAAATCTCACATGGGAATCTACGCCCAAGTTCAACGCTGTCTACCTCAAGTCCACCTTGTCCGGACTTGGGATAACAGGGAAGAATACCGATGAGCAAGTCATCTTCATCAAGCCCCAGACCTATTACAACAACGTCGGCGAATCCATTCAAGCCTTTGCTCATTTTTACAAAGTTCCTAGCTCTGACATTTTAATCGTCTGCGACGATTTTAACCTCGATTTCGGCAAGATGCGTCTTCGCGAAAAAGGCTCTGCCGGCGGCAATAACGGCCTCAAATCTACCATCAAAAGTCTCGGTACTGAAGATTTCCCTAGACTCCGCTTCGGCACCGATAGCGCTGCTCGTAGCGGCTCTAATCTCGCCGTAAAATCAAACGATCCTTCCGCCGGCAAAATCTCTGATATCGATTTTGTCCTCAGCAAATTCACTCCCGCCGAAAAAGCACAGCTTCCCGACTTCCTCCACGCCGCCGTATCTTCCATTGATGATTGGCTAGCAGCATAATTACCCCCTTACCATCCACTTATTCATACCAAGGCTCACTACTAGGCCCTTGATTTCTAGCATCGTGACCACCTGCGCGAATTCCGACGCCGAAAGCCTCAACTTTTTCAAAATCTCATCGCCATCTTGTGCGCCGTCAAAAATCTCCCTAAAAATCGCCCTTTCTACCTCTATTTCCGTCTTCAAAAGTAGCTTATTTAGCAGCTTTTTTGAATGCCTCTTCACAATTCGCTCAGGGAAGAGCAAGTCCAATAAATCATCCGGCTCCGTATAGGGAATCGCCCCCTGTTTTATTAGACGATTACAACCCACCGAAGTCAGTCTCGTGATATCGCCCGGCACTGCCAAAAGTTCAACCCCGCAATCTAGTGCATGCATTGCTGTATTAAGTGTTCCGCTATGATCTGCTGCCTCCGCCACCAATACCGCATCAGATAGACCTGCAATAATCCTGTTTCTAGCCAGAAAGCGCGCCCGCATCTCTTTTCCGCCGGCCGCCAAATCTTTCTGGCCATATTCCGAGACTATCGCCCCGCCTTTCTCGACAATTTCCTGTGCCAGCTTTTTATGCGCCGCCGGATAAATTTGATCTATCGGCGTACCGAGTACCCCAATCGTCACACCGCCCGCATCGAGTGCCGCTCGGTGCGCAATCGAATCCACCCCATATGCCAAACCCGACACCACAACTGCCCCCGCCCTAGCCGCCTCGTACGCAGCTTTATAAGCTATCTCATGACCATATTGCGTATTCCGCCTCGCCCCCACAATTGCCACTGTTTTCCGTCGCAAGACCGGAATTTTTCCGTAATAATACAATGTTTTCGGAATAAGCACAAGCCTTTTTAACACCTCTGTAAAATTATGCTCTAGGGGTGAAATTTGTTTGATTTCCATAAAAAATATGAAAAAAGTATTGACTTATTTTTTTAAGTGTGCTATACTAAACACAGTTAGGGCCCAAAAACCCTAAACTGCACCTAAATAAATCATAATTTCTACTACTAGTTTAGCATATTTTTTGCTAAAAAAGTAGCGAAGTTGCGTGTTCTTGAACGCTTTCGGGTTTATGATTTCTCTTTACGGTCATAAACTTTTAAGTATTACCTCCACTTTGAAAGCTCTTCGAGGACATAGCAACCCCCATAACCGGCGGGCCCCAATTGTGTGAGGTGGGTCGCGCTTCCGGGGCTTCCCCGGTATCTGGAAAAAGAAGCGTTATGGGGTAACCAAAGAGCCTCTAGATGGGATTAGGTGATGCCCACCCTTACCTAATCCCGTCCAGAGGCTTTTTGTTGTCACAAAAAGTCATAAAAACCGCTTATGCTTGACAAGCGTGTTATCATAGAATATATGAGCGCAAAAAATCTAGTGATTGTTGAGTCTCCTGCTAAAGCTAAGACCATTGAGAAATACTTAGGATCTGATTTTAAGGTAATGTCCTCTGTTGGACATATTAGAAAAGACACTAAAGTCGATGTCGACCATGATTTTACTGTCACTTACGAAATCGACGAAGGCCACATGAAAATCGTCTCTGATCTAAAAAAAGCCGTCAAAACCGCCAAGGTTATCTGGCTCGCCACCGATGAAGACCGCGAAGGGGAGTCCATCTCTTGGCACCTAATGGAAGTCTTAAACCTCCCTAAAAATACCAATCGTATCACTTTTCACGAGATTACTAAGCCAGCCCTTGAGGAGGCAGTTAAACATCCACGCAAAGTCGACATGAATATGGTATCAAGCCAGCAAGCCCGCCAGACTCTTGATATGCTTGTGGGTTATGATTTATCAGGGGTAGTTCGACGTAAAGTCCCGGGCGCTATTTCCGCCGGCCGTGTCCAGAGTCCAGCTCTTCGCCTGGTCGTCGAAAAAGAGCGTGAGATTGAAGCCTTTTCTGCCAAATCTAGCTTCAAAGTCACCGGGGAATTCGCAAAAGAAGGCCAGAAAACGACGTTTTTAGCCACCTTAGAAGAAAAGAGCCTAGATACCCCGCTTAAGGCTAAAAAGCTCTTAGAGAGCCTAAAAAACGCCAAATATGAGGTAATTTCTAACGAGAAGAGCGAGGCCCTAAAGCCAAATCCTGTACCTTTTGCTACTGCCGCGCTCCAGATTGAAGCAAACGCTAAACTTGGCTTTTCATCTTCTACTACCATGCGCGCCGCTCAAGGTTTATATCAGGCCGGTCATATTACTTATCACCGTACCGACTCCCTTAATCTTTCTTCCCAGGCTATCGCCGCTATGGCAGGCTACATCAAAAAAACTTATGGAGAAAACTACCTCAAAGTTCGCCATTTTAAGACCAAATCCGCCGGCGCCCAAGAAGCTCATGAAGCTATCCGTCCTACCCATATCGAAACAGAGGTAGCAGGGAACAATGACTTCGAAAAAAAGCTCTACCGTCTAATCCGTACTCGCACGCTTGCTACCCAGATGGCAAACGCCGTCGTCGACCGCACCACGATAAAATTGAAAACTGGCTCCGCTACCTTCAAAGCCAATGGTGAAGTCGTAGTCTTCGATGGCTTCCTTAAGGTGTACGGCAAGACCAAAGAGATGGACTTACCAGAACTAGCAAAGGGCGACCTCTGCATAGCCAATTCCATCACCGCCAAAGAAACCTTTGATCGTCCACCAGCCCGCTATACTGAGGGTTCTCTCGTCAAAAAACTAGAGGAACTCGGCATCGGCCGCCCATCCACTTACGCCTCTATCATGTCCGCCATTCAATCTCGTGGCTACGTCGTAAAAGGTGAATCCGAAGGCAGTCCACGCGAAATTACCATTTTAACCTTAAAAGGCTCCAATATTAGCGAAGAAAAAGCCGAAGAAAAGACCGGCTCCGTCAAAGGCAAGCTAATTCCTACCCCTGTTGGAGAGCTCGTTTCCGACTTTTTGACCGATCATTTCGACCAAATCGTAGATTATGGTTTTACAGCTGATGTGGAGCAAAAACTTGACCTTATCGCCGAAGATAAGCTTGAACGCGTTAAAATGCTCCGTGATTTTTACACGCCATTTTCCAAACTAGTTGGCAAATCCGCCGATGTCGCACGCTATAATAGCGCCTCCGCCCTCGGCGTCGATCCAAAAACAGGGAAGAACATCTACGCCAAAATCGGCAAAAACGGCGGTTTCATTCAGCTCGGCGAAAACGAAAAAGAATCGGGCGAAAAACCGCGTTTTGCACCTCTACCAAAGGGAGAAACCGTCAAAACTGTCACCTTAAAACAGGCATTAAAGCAGCTCGCGCTCCCAGTTTTACCACGCTCGCTCGGCCAGGCTAAAGATGGCACCGAGATTATTGCTGCCGCCGGCCCATTCGGTCCTTATCTTAAGGCTGGCTCCTACAACGTCCCGATCAAAGATTACGATCCCTATACTATCACTCTGAAAGAGGCCGAGCCTCTCTATCAAGCCAAAATCGACTCCATTATCGCCGACTGGGGCGAAATAATGATTATTAACGGCGCTTATGGTCCTTATGTTAAAGGCCCAGGACGTCGCAACAACGCCAAAATCCCGAAGGAAATCGATCCAAAAAAGCTCACCCGTGAGGAGGCCGAGAAAATTCTGAAAGAAAAACCAAAATCCGCCCGTCACGCGCCTCGCCGTCGCGCCAGCACTAAATCCAAGAAGACTAGCCCTAAAAAACGCTAAAGCATAATTCCGCTTATTTTTAAACTTCCCCACAATAAATTATTGACGCCGTAAAAAATGTGGTAAAATAGGACATAGAAAGTCATAGATTTTAAGTTGACATTTAGTACAAATTATGCTATCATAAGCAAAATGAATAATATTAACTGGGGTGGAATAAAGGAAAAATTCATGGACCAAAACGCGGATACGATTGCTGCGGCAATCAAAGGTAGCCTAAAAGTCATCGAGCAGGATCGTGAAAAAGAAATCGTTTCGAGACGCTTCGGATTAAACGGCCAAAAAGAAACACTTGAACAAATTGGTGATATGTTGTCTATTACACGCGAACGCGTGCGCCAGCTTGAAAAAGCTATTTTAATACGTTTGCGCGTTTGCTCCGAAGAAGGAGACATCACCGAGCTCGCCGCCGCCGAGAAGATTATTATCCGCAATCTTACCGAAATGGGCCGCGTTGCTCGCGTTTCTACCCTCGCTGACAAAATTTATGGTCGTGAAACTTCCGCCGCTGAACGCGCCGGCCTAGCCTTCCTTGGCAATATTTCCTCCAGCCTTTCTACTGTCGACGAAAATGACCAGTACTTCGCCGCTATTGGTATCGCCGAATATGGCGACACTGCTAAGCTCAAGAAAAAAGCCGACGAAATCATCTCCCTCATCAAGGGAAACAAAAAACCAATGACTCTAGATGAGCTTGACAATAAGCTAAACTATGAGCATCCAACCCATATTGAAGCTATCGCCTCTATTTCCAAACAGCTTGCTACCTTAAATGGTCTTTGGGGTCTAGCCAAGTGGCCAACAGTCAATCCGAAAAACATCCGCGACAAGATTTTTGTCGTCCTTGAAAGCAAAAAAGAACCAATGCATTTTGCTGACATTGCTAAAGCCATCTCTTCTTCCGAATTCAAGCGCAAAAATGTCACCATCCAGGCCATTCACAATGAGCTTATCAAAGATCCACGCTTCGTATTAATTGGTCGTGGTATCTATGCGCTCGATTCTTGGGGCTACAAAAAGGGAACTGTTTCTGATATTATCACTGACATCTTAACCAAGGCCGGCAAGCCACTTACCCGCGAGGAAATCGTTCGCGACGTTTTACACGCTCGCAAGGTCAAAGAGACTACTATTCTTCTAAATTTGCAGAACAAAAAACTCTTCCGAAAAGTTGACAAAAACTCCTACGAAGTCGCCTAGTTTTTGCGATTCTTTTGTGATAAAATAAAAACTGTAAATATGCTAGCAAACATTATTCACTTTATTTTAATGCCAATTGTTTGGATGCCAATTGTCGCCGTCCTTGGCTTTTTAACCTATCGTAATTACAAAAAAATCAACAAGCTCAAAGTCCTAAACGTCGATTCTGTGCTTCTGATGCTAGAAATTCCCCGCACCAACGACAAAAAAGAACTTGCAGCCGAACAGCTCTTCGCTAGTCTTCACGGTATTTTAAGAGATAAAACCGAGCTCAAAAATTCTGGCGGTGTCCAGGAACATCTTTCTTTCGAAATTGTATCCACCGGTGGACAAATCCGTTTCTACGTCTGGACGCCAAAAATTTTACAGAGCTTCGTCGAGGGGCAAATTTACGCCCAATACCCGTCGGTCCAGATTTTTAAGGTTAAAGAAGACTACGCTGAGAAAGGGAAGGACTATCCAGTCGTCTACTCTAGTGAAATCACCCTTACCGAAAATGAGGTGCTTCCGATTAAAACCTTTGAGAACTTTGAAGTTGACCCGTTAGCCGGCATTACTGGCACCCTCGCCAAACTTAATCCTGACAAGAACGAGGAGCTTTGGATTCAAATTCTTACCCGCCCTATCCCTGATGATTGGCATAAGTCCACTACCGACAAGTGGGTTAAAGACGTCAAAAGTGGCAAACGCCTTGGCCTCTTTGGCATTGATTGGACCTGGCTAATTACCGCGCTTGGTGCGCTATTTCGTCCTCCGGAAGGTGGCACGGCCGCACCTACATCCGTAGAACTCTCAGAACGCGCCAAAACTCAAATTGAAAAAGCCGAGGAAAAAGCCACTAAACTTGGCTATGAAGTCAAAATCCGCCTTGCCTATCTTGGCTCCGACCAAATGGATGCCAAGCTCAATATGCAGGCTCTTGTCGGCACATTCAAACAATACAATTCCACCAACCTAAACGGCTTCAAGAGCGTTGGCGGTACCTTCGATAAAAATGCCTTAGATAGTTATCGTCTCCGCCGTTTCATTGGCCGCGGCTTTATCCTGAATATTTCCGAGCTCGCCTCTGTTTATCACTTACCGCACACTTCCGTGGAGACCCCAAATATCGTCTGGGCCACTTCCAAAACAGCTGAACCGCCCGCCTCTCTCCCTCTTATCACCGGCAATGCCGCCAGCGACGAAAACATCTCTGCTTTCGGCCTGACTAACTTCCGCGG